>NZ_JOGP01000035.1:0-53951 GCF_000719505.1 Streptomyces sp. NRRL B-3229
TGGGGGGTGTCCGTCCTCGGTCCGGCGGCTCGGTCTCTCGGTCAGTTCTCGGTTCCGGACGCCGGCCGCTGCGGGCGGACACCCCCCACCCCGGCCCCTGCGCGCCGTACGCGGCCAACGGTTCGATGGGGCGGGCGCGCGCGGCTGACGGTCCCGTCGTGGCGCAGGTGAACTGCAACTCCCCAGGGGCGCGGGGAACTGCGCGACCAGCCACGACGGACCCGCACCCGCCGACCAACCGCACCCGGCACCCCCGTAGGCGCCCCTGAAACCGAACCCCGCACCCCCTACCCCCCATCCCTCCCCACCGTCGCCTCAGTCACCCGGGACGACGGCGGCCCCGGTGTCTCCGGCGGATGCCGGCGCGTGGTGAGGCGGGTTGCCAGGGGTTCGGTGTAGCGCGCTGTCAGGGGGCCCAGGATGACCAGGATGAGGACGTACGCCGTGGCGAGGGGGCCCAGGGAGGGTTCGATGCCCGCCGAGACCGCGAGGCCCGCGATGACGATCGAGAACTCGCCGCGGGCGACCAGCGCGCCGCCCGTGCGCCAGCGGCCCTTGGGGGAGATACCGGCCCGGCGGGCGGCCCAGTAGCCGGTGGCTATCTTCGTGGCCGCGGTGATCAGGGCCAGGGCGAGGGCGGGGAGGAGGACGGGTGGGATGCTCGCCGGGTCGGTGTGGAGGCCGAAGAAGACGAAGAAGACCGCGGCGAAGAGGTCGCGCAGGGGGCTGAGGAGGGTGTGGGCGCCCTCCGCCACCTCGCCGGAGAGGGCGATGCCCACGAGGAAGGCGCCTACCGCCGCTGACACCTGGAGTTGCTGGGCCACTCCCGCCACCAGGATCGTGAGGCCCAGTACCACCAGGAGCAGTTTCTCGGGGTCGTCGCTCGAGACGAAGCGGGAGATCAGACGGCCGTAGCGGACCGCTACGAAGAGGACCAGGCCGGCCGCGCCGAGGGCGATCGCGAGGGTCAGGCTGCCGGCCAGGAGACCCGCGCCGGCCACCAGCGCGGTGACGATGGGCAGGTACACCGCCATCGCCAGGTCCTCCAGGACCAGGACGCTCAGGATGACCGGGGTCTCGCGGTTGCCGACCCTGCCGAGGTCGCCTAGGACCTTCGCGATGACGCCCGAGGAGGAGATCCAGGTGACGCCCGCCAGGACGACCGCCGCCACCGGGCCCCAGCCCAGGAGGAGGGCCGCCGCGGCTCCTGGGAGGGCGTTCAGGGCGCCGTCGACCAGGCCGGAGGGGTAGTGCGCCTTGAGGTTGGTGACCAGGTCGCCCGCGCTGTACTCCAGGCCGAGCATCAGGAGGAGGAGGATCACTCCGATCTCCGCGCCTATGGAGACGAACTCCTCGCTCGCGCCCAGGGGCAGCAGGCCGCCCTCGCCGAAGGCCAGGCCGGCCAGGAGGTAGAGAGGGATGGGGGAGAGGCGGAAACGGGCGGCGAAACGGCCCAGGAGGCCCAGGCCGAGGATGATCGAGCCGAACTCGATCAGGAGGACCGCGGAGTGCATGCTTCCTACTCCCGACCCAGGATCGCCGCCGCCGCGTCCACGCCCTCGCGGGTGCCCACGACGATGAGAATGTCGCCGCCCGCCAGGCGGAAGTCCGGTGCGGGGGACGGGATGGCCTCCGCGCGGCGCAGGGCCGCCACCACGGAGGCTCCCGTGTCGGTGCGCATTTTCGTGTCGCCCAGGACCCGGCCGTTCCAGCGGGAGCCCGCCGCCACCTCGATGCGCTCGGCCACCAGGCCCAGGTCGGTGGTGTAGAGGAGGCTCGCGCTGTGGTGGGAGGGCTTCAGCGCGTCGATCAGGGCGCCGGCCTCGGAGCCGGTCAGCCGCAGGGACTGGGCGCAGGAGTCGGGGTCGTCGGCCCGGTACACGCTCACCGTGCGGGCGCCGTCGCGGTGGGCCACCACGGACAGATGGCGGTCCTCCCGGGTGATGAGGTCGTACTGGACCCCGATGCCCGGCAGCGGCGTCGCCCTGAGGCGTGGAGCAGACACGTTTCTTCCCCTTGTGCTTCGAGTGTGGTGCGGTTCAAGTGATCACAGGTGCCGGGTTCGCATGGTGTCAGCTCCCCGTACCGTGGCGATATGGGTGACGTGACGGATATACGCGAGCGACGGGGACCGGCGAAGCTGGTCACGGAAACGTCGTGCGGAGCCGAGGAGAGGAGCGGAGGTCCGGCCGTGTCGTTGTTCTGGCGGATCTTCTCGCTCAACGCCGCGGGTCTCCTCGTCGCCGCCGCGCTGCTGCTGGGCCCCGTCACCGTGTCGACGCCCGTACGGCAGGGGGAGGCCGTCGTCGTCCTCGCCGGGCTCGTGCTGCTGCTGGTCGCCAACGCCCTGGTGCTGCGGGTCGGGCTCGCCCCGCTCCAGCGGCTCGGGCAGGCCATGGCCGCCGCCGACCTGCTGCGTCCCGGCGTACGTGCCCCCGTCTCCGGTCCCGCCGAGACGGCCGCGCTGATCACCACGTACAACACCATGCTCGACCGGCTGGAGGCCGAGCGGGCGACCGGTGCGGCCCATGCGCTGTCCGCCCAGGAGCGGGAGCGGCACCGGATCGCGCGCGAGCTGCACGACGAGGTCGGGCAGACCCTGACCGCCGTGCTCCTCCAGCTCAAGAGGGTCGCCGACCGGGCTCCCGAGGAGCTGCGGGAGGAGGTCGGGCAGGCGCAGGAGGCCACCCGGGCCGGGCTCGACGAGATCCGCCGGATCGCGCGCCGGCTGCGGCCCGGGGTGCTGGAGGAACTGGGGCTGCCGAGCGCCCTGCGGTCCCTCGCGGCCGAGTTCACCACGCACGGACTGACCGTGCGCCACCACCTCGGGGGCGATCTGCCCCCGCTGACCGAGGAGTCGGAACTGGTCGTCTACCGGGTGGCCCAGGAGGGGCTGACGAACACCGCGCGGCACTCCGCCGCCGACCGTGCCGAAGTGCGGCTGGAGGCGGTCGCCGGCGGTGTCGAACTGCTCGTGCGGGACAACGGCCGCGGGCTGGGCACGGCCGCCGAGGGCGCCGGGATCCAGGGCATGCGGGAGCGGGCACTGCTGGTGGGGGCCGCGTTCTCGGTGGAGCCCGGGCCCGGCCGGGGGACCGATGTGCGGTTGCGGATACCCGTCGCGGCGGAGGTGCGGTGATGGCGGAGCCGACGCGGGTGCTGCTCGCCGACGACCACACGCTCGTCCGTCGCGGGGTCCGGCTCATCCTGGAGGGCGAGCCGGACCTCACGGTGGTGGCCGAGGCGGGCGACGGCGCGGAGGCCGTGGAGCTGGCACGCGCGCGTGAGGTCGATCTGGCCGTGCTGGACATCGCGATGCCCCGGATGACCGGGCTCCAGGCCGCCCGCGAACTGTCCCGGCGCCTGCCCGACCTGCGGATACTGATCCTGACGATGTACGACAACGAGCAGTACTTCTTCGAGGCGCTCAAGGCCGGCGCCAGCGGGTACGTGCTCAAGTCCGTCGCCGACCGCGATCTCGTCGAGGCGTGCCGGGCCGCCGTACGGGACGAGTCCTTCGTCTATCCGGGGGCCGAGCGGGCCCTTGTCCGGTCGTACCTGGACCGGCTGCACCGCGGTGTCGACCTGCCCGCCCGGGCCGTCACCGAGCGGGAGGAGGAGATCCTCAAGCTCGTCGCCGAGGGGCACACCACGAAGGAGATCGGTGAGCTGCTGTTCATCAGCGCGAAGACGGTCGAGCGGCATCGGGCGAACCTGCTGGCCAAGCTGGGCATGAAGGACCGGTTGGAGCTGACCCGGTACGCGATAAGAGCCGGGCTCATCGACCCGTGACGCGCACATCCCTGGCTCTGCGACCGGCCTCGCGCCGCCGCCGTACCACGTAGGTGCCCGCGAGCCCGGCGCCGGCGAGGGCCAGTGCCACGCCGATCGCCCTCTCGAAGCCGGCCGGGCCGACGCTGCCTCCGGAGCCGCCCTGGACGCCGAGGGTGGGGGCGACCGTGGCCACGTTCGCGACGGTGGTCTCCGGCTGGAGCAGCACTTCGGGGGCGGTCTCCGGCTGGAGGAGAACCTCGGGGTCGATGTCGTCCTGGGGCAGCAGGTCGTCGGCGGGCTCCCGCCGTGGCGGCGCCGCCTCGCAGGCGATGCCGTTGTTCCAGCCCTGGCTCTCGTCCCAGCCCTGGCCCTGGTCCCAGCCCTGGCTCTCGTCCCGGCCGTGGCCCTGGTCCCGGCCCTGGCCCTCGCCCCGGCCTTGGTCCTCGTCCCGGCCCTGGCTCTCGCCTCGGCCCTGGTCCTCGTCAAGGCGGTCGGGGTCGGCGGGGCTCTGGTCGAACTGTGCCTGTGCGCCCTGTTGGAAGGCGAAGTCCGAGCAGCCCGGGTCGGTTTGGGCGTGCGCGGCGCCGGTCAGGGGGCCGGCGGCGGCCAGGAGGACCACTGCCGCGCCGGTTATTGCGGTGCGTATTGCCATGGGTCGGGTTGCCTTTCGGGCGGGGGCCTGAACAGCCGTCACCGCGACCCTAGGGACGCGCCCGGGGATCGGCCCGTGGTGCTGGGCCGAACGGGCGCGGTGTCACAGCAGCGAGTCCCAGTCCCCGTCGAAGTCTCCGGTGAAGTCCCCGCCGAAGTCCCCAGCGTTCAGGAACAGCCGGTCCGACGACTGTTCGGGGCCACGAGGCGACTGCTGGGTCCAGATGCACTTGCCCGTGGGGGTGTAGCGGGCGCCCCAGTGGGTGGACAGGGCCGAGATGAGCTGGAGGCCGCGGCCGCCCTCGTCGGTCTCCGTGGCGCGCCGGATGCGGGGCATGGTCTGGCTGCCGTCGTAGACCTCGCAGATCAGCCCGGCGCTGTGCAGCAGCCGGAGCCGGACCGGGCCCCGGGCGTGCCGGACCACGTTCCCGACCAGTTCGCTGACCAGGAGTTCCGTGGTGGGGACGAGGTCGTCCAGGTCCCAGGAGGCCAGCTGTTCGCGCACGTGCCGACGCGCCTGGCTCGCGGCCTTCGGGTCGTCCGGCAGCCGCCATGACGCCATCCGGTCGGCGGGCAGCGCATGCAGGCGGGCGACCAGGAAGGCCGCGTCGTCGGCCGCCTGCTGATCCGTCGGCAGCAGTCCCACCGTCAGCGTGTCGCACAGGCGCTCGAGGTCTACGGCGGTTCCGTCGGCGTGCGCGGCGCCGAGCAGCCGCGCCAGCTCGGCCATGCCCTCGTCGATCTCCCGCCTCGCCGACTCGACCAGGCCGTCGGTGTAGAGCACGAGCAGGCTGCCCTCGGGCACCTCGAACTCGACCGTCTCGAAAGGCGGTTTCGCCGCGCCGAGCGGTGGGTCGGCGTCCGGCTCCGGGAAGTGCACCGTGCCGTCGGGGTGGACCAGGGCGGGCGGCGGATGTCCGGCCCGGGCGAGGGAACAGACCCGGGTCGTGGAGTCGTAGAGGGCGTACAGACAGGTGGCGTACGACGCCTCGCCCATGGCGCCGACGATGTCGTTGAGGTGGCCGAGGATCTCGGCGGGCGGCAGCTCCAGGTCGGCCAGGGTGTGCACCGCGGTGCGCAGCCGGCCCATGGTGGCCGCCTCCGGCAGACCGTGGCCCATGACGTCGCCGACGACCAGCGCGACCTGTCCGCCGGACAGCGGGATGATGTCGTACCAGTCGCCGCCGACGTCCGCGCCGGGCCCCGCCGGCAGATAGCGCGCGGCCGCCGTGCACGCGGGCAGGTCGGGCAGGTCCTGCGGGAGCAGGCTGCGCTGGAGTTCCCGGGACCGGGTGTGCTCGGCGTCGTAGAGCCGGGCCCGCTCCAGGGACTGGGCGAGGAGGGCGGCGATCGTCGTGAGCAGGGCGCGCTCCTCGTCGTCGAGGAACCGGGGCCGGTCGAAGGAGACGACGCACACCCCGAAGGTGTGCCCGGAGGCCGTCAACGGCAGGAACGCCCAGGACCGCTTGTTGCCGCGGGCGGGGAAGTCGGCCAGCGCGGGGTAGCGGGCCGCGTACTCGTGCGGGGACGACATGAACAGCGGGACGCCGGTCTCGATCGTGTCCCAGGCCGGGTCGCCGGTCGTCGCCCGGGGGCGGCTGTCGAGGAGGTCGACGAACTCGGCGGGGTAGCCGGCCGCGCCCACGTGATGGAGCCGGTCGCCCTCGCTGACCTGGACCATGAGTCCGGCGGCGGCGAACGGTGGCAGCACCCGGCGGGCGACCGCGTCCACGACGTCCCGGGAGGTCGTCGCCTTGGCGAGTTCCGTGGTCAGCTCCGCGATCCGCAACGCCCGTTCGGCAGCGGCCCGTTCCGCCGCCTGCCGTTCCTCCGCGAGCCTGCGCTTCTCGGTGACGTCCTGGAAGTACAGGGTGCGTCCGCCGGGCCCCGGCACCAGCCGGACGTGCAGGCGGCGCTCGCACTGCGCGATGTGCACGTCGAAGCCGCTGGGCCGCTCCTCGGCCGCGGCGGCCAGACAGCCCTCCTTCAGCCCCGGAACCTGCTGGGTGGCCGACAGGTCCCACAGCAGCCGCCCGAACAGCTCCTCCTCGGAGAATCCGAGGAAGCGTTCCGCCTCCAGGTTGGCGAAGGTGATCCGCCACTCGTCGTCGACCGCGAGGAAGCCGTCGCTCATGTGCCTGAGGGCCCTGCCGAGCGCGTCCCGGGCGGTGCGCGACTCGTTGCTCTCCCAGCCGACCCCGATCATCCTGAGGGGCTCGCCCTGCTCGTCGTAGGTCGCCCGGCCGCGGGCCTGGGTCCAGCCCCAGGTGCCGTCCAGGCGCCGTACCCGGTACTCGGCCTCGTAGACGGAGTGGTCGAGGATGGCCCGCTGCGCCGCCGCGAGCGTGGGGGCCAGGTCGTCGGGGTGGACGATCCGCATCCAGTTGTCGATCCTGCCGGTGAATTCGGCGGGCCGGGTGCCGTACAGGGCGAGGGCCGCCTCGTCCCAGATCAGGTCGCCGTTGCGGATGTCCCAGTCCCACGAGCCGACCTGGACCTCCTTGAGGGCCTGCCGCAGCCGTTGGCCGCTCCGCTCCGCGTGGGTGGGGCCGGACGCCGGCGGGGCCTGGGCCATCCGGTCCTCGGTCCAGGCGACCACGTCCCGCAGGAAGTCCCAGTGCGCCGGGGTGGGTTCGCCTTGCTCGCCGGCCAGGACGGTCAGCGCGCCGACGCTGCGTCTGCCGCTGAACACCGGGAGGGCGGCGAGACCGGTGCCGGGCCAGGGGACGTCGTCGGGGGTCTCCTGGCCGGGGGTCTCGCGGCCTGCGGTGTCCCGGCCTGCTCTGTCCCGGCCGGTGGTCTTCCCGCGGGCCGGGAGCGGCACCCAGACGCCCTTGCCCTGCTGGAGCGCGCGGGCCGGGGCCAGCGGGCCCTCCTGGTCGACGATCTCCCAGGAGCGGGTGAGGGAGGGCGGCAGGCCGACGGACGACACCAGCCGCAGCGCCGACATCGGGCCGCGCAGGTGCATCGTGCCGCCGAGCGCGCTCAGCTCGCCCACCGCGTGCCCGAGCGCGAGCCGGAAGACCTCGCTCTCCGTTGCGCCAGGGGTGACCGTGCCGAGAAGAGCGAGCCGCGCGTTCATGCAGGGAACTTATCGTTCCCGTTCCTGTTCGAAACCTTGCTTCACAGTTCCGACCCGGACGACTCCTTCACTTCCTCACCCCAACTGCCGCTAATTCACGGCAAGTTGTTTGAAATCCCGGGCGTGTGCCGCGCCGTCGGGCGGGCGGTTTCCGATCTCGAGCTCGGTCAGTCCCCGGGCGCGAGGAAAGGCCGGCCCCCGCGCCGATGACGGCGTGGGGGCCGGCCCTTCTCCAGGTGCGGCGCGTCAGTCCGTGCCGAACTCCATCGCCGCGCGGTCCAGCAGGGCCTCGTCCTCCGAGACCTCGCCGCGGGACGCGATCGCCTCGGCGCCGCCCTCGGGGAGCTCCGGCATGGTCCCGATGAGGCCCGTCGCGGCGGCCTGGGACGCGCCGATCGTGGGGCTGCCGGTGCCGATCAGGCCGAGGCCCGCGTACTGCTCCAGCTTGGCGCGGGAGTCGGCGATGTCGAGGTTGCGCATGGTGAGCTGGCCGATCCGGTCCACGGGGCCGAAGGCCGAGTCCTCGGTGCGCTCCATCGACAGCTTGTCCGGGTGGTACGAGAACGCCGGACCGGTCGTGTCGAGGATCGAGTAGTCCTCGCCCCGCCGCAGCCGCAGGGTGACCTCACCCGTGATCGCCGCGCCGACCCACCGCTGGAGCGACTCGCGGATCATCAGGGCCTGCGGGTCCAGCCAGCGGCCCTCGTACATGAGACGGCCCAGGCGCCGGCCCTCGTTGTGGTACTGGGCGAGGGTGTCCTCGTTGTGGATCGCGTTGACGAGCCGCTCGTAGGCCGCGTGCAGCAGGGCCATGCCGGGCGCCTCGTAGATGCCCCGGCTCTTCGCCTCGATGATCCGGTTCTCGATCTGGTCGGACATGCCGAGACCGTGCCGGCCGCCGATCGCGTTGGCCTCCATGACCAGGTCGACGGCGGAGCCGAACTCCTTGCCGTTGATGGTCACCGGGCGGCCCTGGTCGAAGCCGATCGTCACGTCCTCGGGCGCGATCTCGACCGACGGGTCCCAGAACCTGACGCCCATGATCGGCTCGACGGTCTCGATGCCGGTGTTCAGATGCTCCAGGGTCTTGGCCTCGTGCGTGGCACCCCAGATGTTGGCGTCGGTGGAGTACGCCTTCTCCGTGGAGTCCCGGTACGGCAGCTGGTGCGCGACCAGCCACTCCGACATCTCCTTGCGGCCGCCGAGTTCGGTCACGAAGTCCGCGTCCAGCCACGGCTTGTAGATCCGCAGGTTCGGGTTGGCGAGCAGGCCGTAACGGTAGAACCGCTCGATGTCGTTGCCCTTGAAGGTCGAGCCGTCGCCCCAGATCTGGACGTTGTCCTCCATCATCGCCCGCACCAGGAGCGTGCCGGTGACGGCACGGCCCAGCGGGGTGGTGTTGAAGTACGCCCGCCCGCCCGAGCGGATGTGGAACGCCCCGCAGGTGAGCGCGGCCAGTCCCTCCTCGACCAGCGCGGCACGGCAGTCGACCAGGCGCGCGATCTCGGCCCCGTAGGTCTGCGCACGACCGGGCACCGAGTCGATGTCGGGCTCGTCGTACTGGCCGATGTGCGCGGTGTAGGTGCAGGGGATGGCGCCCTTGTCGCGCATCCACGCGACCGCGACGGAGGTGTCGAGACCGCCGGAGAAGGCGATGCCGACGCGCTCGCCGGCGGGGAGGGACGTGAGGACCTTGGACATAGGAAGATTATGCATCACGACGCATGGTCATGCAAAGCCCCTCTCTGGAGGCCGATTCTGGCCGCTCCGTGGAGCGCCTACCCTTGACCCATGACCAGCAGCAGCGACCGAAGCCCGGCAGTGGACGTTTCATCTCCGAAAACGTACGAAGTGCGCACCTACGGGTGCCAGATGAACGTCCACGACTCGGAGCGATTGTCCGGACTGCTGGAGGAGGCCGGGTACGTGCCCGCGCCCGAGGGCTCCGACGGGGACGCGGACGTCGTCGTCTTCAACACCTGCGCGGTACGGGAGAACGCCGACAACCGGCTCTACGGCAACCTCGGCCGGCTCGCGCCCAGGAAGGCCTCGCGGCCCGGCATGCAGATCGCCGTGGGCGGCTGCCTCGCCCAGAAGGACCGCGACACCATCGTCAAGAAGGCGCCCTGGGTGGACGTCGTCTTCGGCACGCACAACATCGGCAAGCTGCCCGTGCTGCTGGAACGCGCGCGCGTGCAGGAGGAGGCGCAGGTCGAGATCGCCGAGTCGCTGGAGGCGTTCCCGTCCACCCTGCCGACCCGGCGCGAGAGCGCCTACGCGGCCTGGGTGTCGATCTCCGTCGGCTGCAACAACACCTGCACCTTCTGCATCGTCCCGGCCCTGCGTGGCAAGGAGAAGGACCGCCGTACCGGCGACATCCTCGCCGAGATCGAGGCCCTGGTCGGCGAGGGCGTCTCCGAGATCACGCTGCTCGGGCAGAACGTCAACGCATACGGCTCCGACATCGGCGACCGCGAGGCCTTCAGTAAGCTGCTGCGGGCCTGCGGCACCATCGAGGGCCTGGAGCGCGTCCGCTTCACCTCCCCGCACCCCCGCGACTTCACCGACGACGTGATCGCGGCCATGGCGGAGACGCCGAACGTCATGCCCCAGCTCCACATGCCGCTCCAGTCCGGCTCGGACACCGTCCTCAAGGCGATGCGCCGCTCGTACCGCCAGGACCGCTACCTCGGGATCATCGAGAAGGTCCGCGCCGCCATGCCGGACGCCGCGATCTCGACCGACATCATCGTGGGCTTCCCCGGCGAGACCGAGGAGGACTTCGAGCAGACCATGCACGTGGTCCGCGAGGCCCGCTTCACGAACGCCTTCACCTTCCAGTACTCCAAGCGTCCCGGAACCCCCGCGGCCACCATGGACGGGCAGATCCCCAAGGAGGTCGTGCAGTCGCGCTACGAGCGTCTCGTCGCCCTCCAGGAGGAGATCTCCTGGGACGAGAACAAGAAGCAGGTCGGCCGCACCCTGGAGCTGATGGTCGCCGAGGGCGAGGGCCGCAAGGACGGCGCCACCCACCGCCTCTCCGGCCGCGCCCCCGACAACCGCCTGGTCCACTTCACCAAGCCCGACCGGGAGGTCCGCCCCGGCGACGTCGTCACGGTCGAGATCACCTACGCCGCCCCCCACCACCTCCTCGCCGAGGGCGCCGTCCTCGACGTGCGCCGCACGCGCGCGGGTGACGCCTGGGAGAAGCGCAACGCCCAGGAGGCCGTGAAGCCGGCGGGCGTGCTGCTGGGACTGCCGCAGATCGGGGTCCCGGCGCCGCTGCCGGTGGCCACCGGGGGGTGCGCCGCGCACTGAGCGACGGCGCGGAGTCAGCGGTTCATCGGAGCCGACGGTTCGTCGGATTCAGCCGTTCGTCGGATTCAGCCGTTCGTCGGATTCAGCGGGGCAGGGGAGGGGTGGGGCATGGGGCGCTGGGTGGTGGTCGTCGACCGTGCTGTCGGGACTCAGAACGACGTCGATGAGGTGGCGCACTTCGAGGGCACTCAGGACGAGGCCCGGGCCCGTCTGTACGAGCTCGCCTGCACCCACCGTCCGAGCGCCGGCCTGCGCCAGAAGCGCCGACAGGTCTACCGGATCGGTGACGGGGACGCCTACTACGTGAACATCGAAGGCGCGATCAGCACGCACCGCCTGCTGTACCGGCTCGCCGAACTGGCGTGGAGCACCCATCCCGAGTCCTGGCCGTGGGCCTCGAAGTAGGCTGCGGATCATGCTTGTCGCCGCCGCCGTCTGCCCCTGCCCGCCGCTCCTCGTGCCGGAGGTCGCCGCGGGCGCCGCGCCCGAGCTGGACACCGCGCGGGCCGCGTGCGCGGACGCACTGGGCGTGCTCGCCGCCGCCCGGCCCGACCTCCTCGTGGTCGTCGGACCCGCGGAGCAGAGCGGCCGCGGGGTGCACGCGGAGGGCACGCGCGGCTCGTTCCGGGGCTTCGGTGTGGACGTCGACGTACGACTGGGTGCCGATGTGGCAGGGGGCGTCGGCGTACGACCAGGTGCCGACGGGGCAGTCGGCGTCGGCGTACGACCGGTTGCCGACGGGGCAGCAGGTGCCGGCGTACGACCGGTTGCCGACCAGGGCGACGACGAGCCGCGTCCGCTGCCGACCTCCCTCGCCGTCGCCGCCTGGCTGCTGGAGCGCACCGGCTGGTCGGACGCCCCGATCGAGGGACTCGGGGTCGGGGAACCTCTGGAGCCCGAGCGGTGTATCCAGACCGGGAGGGGAATCGCCGGCCGGGCCGAGCGGGTGGTGCTGCTGGTGATGGGCGACGCCAGCGCCTGCCGCACGCTCAAGGCACCCGGTTACCTCGACGAGCGCGCGGCCCCTTTCGACGCTGAGGTCGCTCGGGCACTGGGCGCGGCCGACGTGGCGGCCCTGCGCGCGCTGGACGCCGAGCTGGCGTACGAACTGAAGGCCTCCGGCCGCGCGCCCTGGCAGGTCCTGGCGGGCGCGGCCGAGGGGGCGGGGCTGGGCGGCTCGCTGCTGTACGAGGACGCGCCGTACGGCGTGGGGTACGTGGTCGCGGCCTGGTCGTGACGAGGGCGTAGAAGGGCCAGGGCAACGGGGGCGTGGAAGGGCCAGGGCTTCGGAAGGGCAGTGGGGCCGTAAAGAGTCCGGGAGCGCCTGGACAACGGCGGACGGCCGGGTGCGTCCGCCCCCGGCCGTCCGCCAGTGTGCCGTGCCCGCCGTTCAGGAGGTGGGCGGCGGTGAGGCCGGAGGCGTGGTGCCGCCGCCCGGTCCGCCCGGTCCCTTCGTGCCGTCCTTGTGCGCGGCGAGTCGGTCCATGGCGTCCTTGGCCTTGCCCGTGCCCGTCTGGATCCTGTCGCTGTACTTGCCCTTGGTCTTCTCGTCCACGACCTTTGCGGCCTTGTCGAGGCCGTGCTGGATCTTGTCCCCGTGCTGTTGCGCGAGGCCGGAGACCTTGTCCTTCGCCGGGCTGAGCTTGGCCCTGAAACTGTCCATGAGACCCATCGTTCGCCTTCCCACGCGGGGCAGTTACGTGCGGGCGCCCTCGCCGGCCTCACGGTTGGCCGCATCCTCGGCGGACTGCTGCTTCGGGATCTCGACGTCCTCGGCGGCGGCCTCCCCGACGGCCTCCGTGTCCGCCTGAGTGTCCTCGGCTCCGGACGCTTCACCGGCCTCGGCCTTCTCGTCGGCCTTTTCCTCAGCCTTGGTGCCGGTCGGCTCCTTCGCCGCCGGCGCCTCGTCCGCCTCGTTCGTTGCCTTCGTCGCGTCCGCCGCATCCGCCGCATCCGCCGCGGAGTCGGCCGTACGGATGTCGGCCTGCGTCTCGGCGGTTGACGCCTCCTCCGTAGCCTTCGACCTCCGGAGAAGTCGTGCGAAAACGCCCATATCCACTCCATACGTTACTCATGCGGGGGAAAACCCGCGTCGTCCGGTGCGCCCGTTTGCGCCACCCGGAATCGCCACCTCCGGGAAGACGGCGGCGGAAACCACGCAACTGGCAACGACGTCGGGCCGGGGCCGTCACGTAACTCGTTCGAGGTGGGGTTCGGAGGTTTGCGAGACTGGTGCCGTGAGCAGCGCACCCCCCGCCCCCCGCGTCATCGCCGTCGTCGGACCCACCGCGGCCGGAAAGTCCGATCTGGGCGTCTTCCTCGCCCAGCGCCTGGGCGGTGAGGTCGTCAACGCCGACTCCATGCAGCTCTACCGAGGGATGGACATCGGCACCGCCAAGCTGACACCCGAGGAGCGCGACGGCGTCCCGCACCACCTCCTGGACATCTGGGACGTCACGGTCACCGCCTCCGTCGCCGAGTACCAGCGACTGGCCCGCGCCAGGATCGACGCCCTGCTGGCCGAGGGCCGCTGGCCCGTCCTGGTCGGCGGCTCCGGCCTGTACGTCCGCGGTGCCGTCGACAACCTGGAGTTCCCCGGCACCGACCCCGACGTCAGGGCCCGGCTGGAGGACGAGCTCGTCCTGCGCGGCTCCGGCGCACTGCACGCCCGCCTCGCCGCCGCCGACCCCGGTGCCGCGCGGGCGATCCTGCCCAGCAACGGCCGCCGTATCGTCCGGGCCCTCGAGGTGATCGAGATCACCGGCAAGCCCTTCACCGCGAACCTCCCCGGTCATGACTCCGTCTACGACACCCTCCAGATCGGCGTCGACGTGGCCCGGCCCGAGCTCGACGAGCGCATCGCGCGACGGGTCGACCGGATGTGGGACGCGGGACTCGTGGACGAGGTGCGGGAGCTCGAGGCGCGCGGGTTGCGCGAGGGGCGCACGGCCTCGCGCGCGCTCGGGTACCAGCAGGTGCTGGCGGCGCTCGCGGGGGAGTGCACGATGGAGGACGCGCGGGCCGAGACCGTACGGGCCACGAAACGCTTCGCGCGCCGCCAGGATTCGTGGTTCAGGCGCGACCCGCGGGTGCATTGGTTGAGTGGGGCTGCGGCGCATCTCACAGAACTTCCGCAGCTCGCACTGGCGTTGGTCGAACGACCGGTCACAGCCTGATCACGTCCTGGCATCGGGACGCTCCGGCCGTCATCCGAGCCTCCGGCGCCGTGCCATCATCGAGCTTCGATCGACCAAGTGGAGTCCGAGTTGGGAGGGCGCGTGGCGATGGAGGCCGGCCCTCGCGACACCGCACATGGCACCGAGCCCCTCACCGTCGAGAACGGTGAACCGGAGCAGGACGGGATCCGTCCGGGCCCCGAAGCGCTCGACGAGGTGCCGGACGGTGTGACCGACGACGGCCCCGAGCCCGAGGAGATGTTCGCGGCCGGGGAAGAGGTCGAGGTCGAGCTGCGCCCGCAGCGCCGTCTGCGGATCTGGCAGCTCGCTCCCATCGTCGCGCTGGCCGCGGTCGGCTCCCTCATGTTCGCCTTCCCACTGGCCTTCGACTTCGGCGACAGCGGAGCGGTGATCGCGATGCTGGGCCTGCTGATCTGCTCGTGCGCGGCGGGCTGGGGAATGACGGCGGCGCGGCGCGTTGGTTACACGTGGCCGGGGCTGCCGCCGAGGGGTTCGGACCGACGCGCGGACTGGCGGGTCCTGCTGGCATACGTACTGCTGGTGGCCGTGGTCATCGTCCTCGCCGTGTGGCGTGTGGCAAGGCTGCGCTGAAGCTCCCCAAGGGGCGCGGGGAACTGCGCGACGAGCCCCCACCGGCGCGCGCCGTACGATCGAGACATGAGCACGCGGATCCCCTTCCTCAAGGGTCACGGCACCGAGAACGACTTCGTGATCATCCCGGACCCCGAGAACGCCCTCGACCTGCCCCGTGAGACCGTGGCCGCCCTCTGCGACCGCCGGGCCGGCATCGGGGGTGACGGCCTCCTCCATGTCGTGCGATCCGCGGCGCACCCCGAGGCGGCGCACCTGGCGGACGAGGCCGAGTGGTTCATGGACTACCGCAACGGCGACGGCTCGATCGCCGAGATGTGCGGCAACGGCGTACGCGTCTTCGCCCGCTACCTCCAGCACGCCGGACACGTCACCGAGGGCGACCTCACGGTGGCGACCCGCGGCGGGGTGAAGACCGTGCACATCGACAAGGCCGGCGACGTCACCGTCGGCATGGGCGCGGCGCGGCTCCCCGAGGGCGACGTCACGGTGAGCGTCGGCGAGCACAGCTGGCCCGCGCGGAACGTGAACATGGGCAACCCGCACGCCGTCGCCTTCGTGGACGACCTGGCGCACGCCGGCGATCTGTACTCCCCGCCGCCCTTCAGCCCGGCCGCCGCCTACCCGGACGGGGTCAATGTCGAGTTCGTCGTCGACCGCGGCCCCCGTCATGTCGCGATGCGCGTGCACGAGCGCGGCTCCGGCGAGACCCGCTCCTGCGGCACCGGCGCCTGTGCCGTCGCCGTCGCCACCGCGCGCAGGGACGGCACCGACCCGGCGGTCACCGGTGCCCCGGTGACCTACACCGTGGACGTGCCCGGAGGCACCCTCGTGATCACCGAGCGCTCGGACGGCGAGATCGAGATGACCGGCCCCGCGGTGATCGTCGCCGAGGGCGAGATCGATGCCGACTGGCTGGAAAAAGCGGTTCGTTGACCATATGAACGACGGCACTCGGAGCGTCGGAGGCGTGGAACCGAAGCCTTCGGCACCGTGTGCGATGCAAAAGCACGGAAACCCCCCATTCAGGCGGCGCAAATCGTAAACCTGCAAATCGTCGCTCGAATGGGTGATCCGTTTCACGCTCGCCGAGAGGCGGTCAGCCGGGCGTGATGGGCTCGGTAGCATCAAGCACCGGCCCGGACGGGGGAATGCCATCCCCTGAGCCGTGTCCGCCATGGGGCACCCCGTCCGCCGGTCCACAGCCGGAGGTGCCCATGAGTGCGGAGGCCACGAACCCCGCGACCCCAGGTCCGGTGACAGGTGCGGCCGCCCGCTGGCGGGCGCGGATCGACCTGCGCCGCCTGGGACGCGCCGCCCTGCTCGGCCCCGCCGCCCGTGACCGGCTGCCCGACGCCATCAGCCACGTCGCCGAGGCCCACCGCGCCCACCACCCCGACGCCGATCTCGAACCCCTGCGCCGCGCCTGGGTCCTCGCCGAGTCCTCGCACCGCGGCCAGATGCGCAAGAGCGGCGAGCCGTACATCACCCACCCGCTCGCCGTCACCCTCATCCTGGCCGAACTCGGCGCCGAGACCACCACCTTGACCGCCTCCCTGCTCCACGACACCGTCGAGGACACCGAGGTGACGCTCGAGCAGGTCGGCGAGGAGTTCGGCGCCGAGGTCCGCTTCCTCGTCGACGGCGTCACCAAGCTGGAGAAGGTCGACTACGGCGCCGCCGCCGAGCCCGAGACCTTCCGCAAGATGCTGGTCGCCACCGGCAACGACGTCCGCGTGATGTCGATCAAACTCGCCGACCGGCTGCACAACATGCGCACCCTCGGTGTGATGCGCCCCGAGAAGCAGGCCCGCATCGCCAAGGTCACCCGGGACGTCCTCATCCCGCTCGCCGAACGCCTCGGCGTCCAGGCCCTCAAGACCGAGCTGGAGGACCTGGTCTTCGCGATCCTGCACCCCGAGGAGTACGAGCACACGCGGGAGTTGATCGTCCACAACGCCTCGCGCGAGGACGATCCGCTCGCCGAGATCGCCGAAGAGGTGCGCGGGGTGCTGCGCGAGGCCGGCATCCAGGCCGAAGTGGTCATCCGGCCGAGGCACTTCGTCTCCGTGCACCGCACGGCCCGAAAGCGCGGCCGCCGCCTGCGCGGCGCGGACTTCGGGCGGCTTCTCGTCCTGGTCGGCGAGGACGCGGACTGTTACGGCGTCCTCGGCGAACTGCACACCTGTATGACGCCGGTCGTCTCGGAGTTCAAGGACTTCATCGCCGTACCGAAGTTCAACCTGTACCAGTCGCTGCACACCGCCGTGGCCCGCGGCGACGGCCAGGTCGTCGAAGTCCTCATCCGCACGCACCAGATGCACAAGGTCGCCGAGGCCGGCGTGGTCGCGCTGGGCAATCCGTACGTGGGTTCCCCGGAGGAGCCCGGTGCCGTCGACGAGGAGCGGGTGGACCCGACCCGCCCCGGCTGGCTCTCCCGGCTGCTCGACTGGCAGGCGGCCGCGCCCGACGCCGACACCTTCTGGTCCACCCTCCGTGAGGACCTCGCCCAGGACCGCGAGATCACCGTCTTCCGGCCCGACGGCGGCACCCTGGGGCTGCCCGAGGGCGCGACCTGTGTGGACGCCGCCTACGCGCAGTACGGCGAGGACGCGCACGCGTGCCTGGGCGCTCGTGTCAACGGCCGGCTGGCGACCCTGAGCACCGTTCTGAAGGACGGCGACACCGTCCAGCTCCTCATGGGGCAGGACCCGGCCGCCGAGCCCTCCAAGGAGTGGCTGGAGCACGCGCACACGCCCGCGGCCCGGATCGCGATCCAGCGGTGGATCGCGACGCATCCCACCCAGGAGTCGGCGGAGCGGGGCGCGGGGGGAGAGGTCGGGTCCTTCGCGCCGGGTGCGGCCGTGCCGGACGGCACCGGAGGGGGCGCAGCCAGGTCCGGGGCCACCGAGCCGGTCGGTGCAGTCGATCAGGGTGTCACCGAGGGGTCGGCCGTGGTGGCGGCCTCCGCGCCGGGCGCCTCCCTTCCAGGCGCCGATGACAAAGCTGCCCCCGCGCGTGCGGCTCTCGCCGAGCCTGCGTCCGCTCCCGACCAGCAGACCCCGGCCCGCCCCGGCACCGCCAACGCCCTCGTCGACCAGCCGGGCGCGACCGTACGGCTGGCCGGGTGCTGCACACCCGTACCGCCCGACGAGATCATCGGCTTCGCCGTGCGCGGCGGAGTGGTCACCGTGCACCGCGTCGAGTGCGCCGCGGTGGCGCGCATGCAGGGCATGGGGCGCAAGGAAGTCGGCGTGAGCTGGGGTGACAGCGCCGAGTGCCGGGTCACCCTGTTCGCCGAATCGTTCGGCCGCCCGCACCTCCTGGCCGACCTCACCGAGGCCATGGCGGGCGAGGGCGCCGAGATCGTCTCCGCCACCGTCGAACCCCCCAGCCAGCAGCGCGTGCGCCACACGTACACCGTCCAGTTGCCGGACGCGGCCCTGCTGCCGTCCCTGATGCGGGCCATGCGGAACGTGGCGGGCGTCTACGACGTGAGCAGGGCGCAGACGCCGGGGGCCTGACGGGGGGAACGCCGGGGCCGGGGTTCCCCCCGTCGGCTCCGCCGGGCCGTCGCCTTGGCGAGACCGGAAGACCTCGTTCGGGTGGGCCGATCGCGCGTCGCCGCCGCGGCGCACGCGCGCGCTGGTAGCGGTGGTGCATGCCGCTCACCCCCCGCAGCCACACCCGCCCCGCCCCCGTACAACCCGCGCCCGCCGCCCTGCCGGACTCCGCCGCCCTCCGCCGCCGTACGGGAAGCTCCGAGAGCACGGCAAGCTCCGAGAGCATGGCAAGCTCCCGGAGCGCGGGAAGCCGCCAGCGCACAGGAAGCTCTCAGCGCAAGGGGCCCTCCCCGCGCCGCAAGGCGGCCGCGCTGCTCGCCTCCGCCGTCTCCGTCTGCCTGCTCGCCGCGAGCGCCCCGGCCGAGCCCCTCGGTGTCGGTGACCGCCTCTTCCCGTACCTGGGCAATCCCGGCTACGACGTGGCGTCGTACGACCTCTCCTTCACCTATGCCGGAGACAACAGCAAGCCGCTCACGGCCGTCACGACGATCGACGCCTGGACGACGACGGAGCTCGACCGCATCAACCTCGACTTCGCGCACGGTGACGTCCAGGCAGTGGAGGTCGACGGTCGGCCCGCCGCGTTCAGCAGTGCCGGTGAAGACCTCGTGGTCACCCCGGACAGGCCGCTGCCCAGGGGCGGCTGGATGCGGATCACCGTCCGGCACACCAGCGACCCCGTCTCCCCGGAAGACCGCGACGGCGGCTGGGTGCGGACCACGGACGGGCTCGCCATGGCCAACCAGGCCGATGTCGCCCACCTGGTCTTCCCCTGCAACGACCACCCTTCCGACAAGGCCATGTTCACCATCCGCGTCACGGCGCCGGACGGCTACACGGCCGTCGCCAACGGTCTGCCGACCGACGTGGACCGCGCCGGCCGGACGACCACCTGGACGTACCGCACCCAGCACCCCATGGCCACCGAACTCGCACAGGTGTCCATCGGCCGTTCCACCGTGCTGCGTCGCAACGGGCCGCACGGACTGCCCGTACGGGACGTGGTGCCCACCCAGGACCGCGCCGCCCTGGAGCCCTGGCTCGAGAAGACCCCCGCACAGATCGCGTGGATGGAGGACAGGGTCGGGCCGTACCCCTTCGAGACGTACGGCATCCTCATGGCCGCCGCCGACACCGGCTTCGAGTTGGAAACTCAAACTCTGTCCCTCTTCGAGAAGGACCTGTTCACCGAACCCGCCTACCCCAAGTGGTACGTCGAGTCGATCATGGTGCACGAGCTCTCCCACCAGTGGTTCGGCGACAGCGTCAGCCCCCGCACCTGGTCCGACCTGTGGCTCAACGAAGGACACGCCACCTGGTACGAGGCCCTGTACGCGGAGGAGAAGGCGGGGCGGACCCTGGACGCCCGTATGAAGGCCGCGTACGGCGC
Organism: Streptomyces sp. NRRL B-3229; assembly: GCF_000719505.1. Lineage (NCBI taxonomy): Bacteria > Bacillati > Actinomycetota > Actinomycetes > Kitasatosporales > Streptomycetaceae > Streptomyces > Streptomyces sp. NRRL B-3229. Next base: position 19,567 of record NZ_JOGP01000035.1, read on the forward strand.
CTCCGACCGCTGGCGCGCCGCCGGCGGACCGCCCGCCGCCCCCAAGCCGCCCAAGCCCGGGCAGAAGATCGGCATCTTCCGCCCGAACGTCTACGACGGCGCCGCGCTCGTCCTCTACGCCCTGCGCCAGGAGATCGGCCGCAAGGCCTTCGAGACCCTGGAACGGGCCTGGGTGCAGCAGCACCGGGACGGTACGGCCGCGACCGCGGACTTCGTCCGTCTCGCCTCCGCGGTCTCCGGACGCGACCTCGACGGCTTCCTCCAGGACTGGCTCTACGCCGAGAAGACCCCGGCGATGCCCGGACACCCGGACTGGAAGGCCGTGGCCCCCGCCGCCGTGCCGGTGAAATAAGCCGGTGACGAGACGCCCCGTGCCGTGCGACCATCTTCAGGTCGGCGCGGCACGGGACACGGGAATCTCCCGGGGTACCCGTGCGTTGACCAATGTGACCGGCGGTGGTGTCGTGACCACAACGGACCCGTGGCCGCCGAATCGGACTCCCCAACGACGTAAGGACCCAATGACCTCCTCTTCATCCCCTTCCCAGGACACGCAGCGCCTCGCGCACACCTACGCCGAAGGTCTTCGGGCCGATGCCCTGATGGAAGAGGACGTCGCCTGGAGCCACGAGATCGACGGAGAGCGGGACGGCGACCAGTTCGACCGCTCCGAGCGCGCGGCCCTGCGTCGCGTCGCCGGCCTCTCCACCGAACTCGAGGACGTCACCGAGGTCGAGTACCGCCAGCTCCGCCTGGAGCGGGTCGTCCTCGTCGGCGTCTGGACCACGGGGACCGCGCAGGACGCCGACAACTCCCTCGCGGAGCTCGCCGCCCTCGCGGAGACCGCCGGCGCACTCGTGCTGGACGGCGTGATCCAGCGCCGCGACAAGCCCGACGCGGCCACCTTCATCGGTTCCGGCAAGGCCATGGAGCTGCGGGACATCGTCGTCGAATCCGGCGCGGACACCGTCATCTGCGACGGTGAGCTCAGCCCCGGCCAGCTCATCGCCCTCGAAGACGTCGTCAAGGTCAAGGTCATCGACCGTACGGCCCTGATCCTCGACATCTTCGCCCAGCACGCCAAGTCCCGAGAGGGCAAGGCGCAGGTCGCGCTCGCGCAGATGCAGTACATGCTGCCGCGACTGCGCGGCTGGGGTCAGTCGCTGTCCCGTCAGATGGGCGGCGGCAAGGGCGGCGGTCTCGCCACCCGTGGTCCCGGTGAGACCAAGATCGAGACGGACCGGCGCCGGATCCGCGAGAAGATGGCGAAGATGCGCCGGGAGATCGCGGACATGAAGACCGGCCGCGAGATCAAGCGCCAGGAGCGCAAGCGCCACAAGGTGCCGTCCGTCGCCATCGCGGGCTACACCAACGCCGGCAAGTCGTCCCTGCTCAACCGCCTGACGGGCGCCGGTGTCCTGGTCGAGAACGCCCTGTTCGCGACCCTGGACCCCACCGTCCGCCGCGCGGAAACCCCGAGCGGCCGCCTGTACACCCTGGCCGACACCGTCGGTTTTGTACGGCACCTGCCGCACCACCTGGTCGAGGCGTTCCGCTCCACCATGGAGGAGGTCGGCGAGTCCGACCTGATCCTGCATGTGGTGGACGGCTCGCATCCGAATCCGGAGGAGCAGCTGGCCGCCGTACGCGAGGTGATCCGGGACGTCGGCGCCATCGACGTGCCCGAGGTCGTCGTGATCAACAAGGCTGACGCGGCCGACCCGCTGACGCTCCAGCGGCTCATGCGGATCGAGAAGCGCGCCATCGCGGTCTCGGCCCGCACCGGCCAGGGCATCGCCGAGTTGCTCGCCCTGATCGACAACGAGCTGCCGCGTCCGTCCGTCGAGATCGAGGCACTCGTGCCGTACACCCACGGCAAGCTGGTGGCACGCGCTCATGACGAGGGCGAGGTGATCTCCGAGGAGCACACCGCGGAGGGCACCCTGCTCAAGGTGCGGGTGCACGAAGAGCTGGCCGCGGATCTGGCGCCGTACGTACCGACGCCGGTCGTGGCCTGAGGACCGGCACGTAGCCGGCGGCCGGGTTGGCTGCTGTGACGAGTGGGCTGGAGGCCCGTCCCTTTCCCGAGGGGCGGGCCTCAGGCCTTTTCAGGGGTGCCGAACGGGGGCTGGGGAGGTGGGGGCCGGGGGCGGTCACTGTCCCGAGCGCTTCCGGCTGACCGAGTCGTACACCCCCTCGGCCACCTGACCCAGCCGGGGTCCGGCCAGCCAGCCCGCGTTCACCGGGCCTATGGAGGTGTTGGACACCAGTGCCGGCCGACCGTCCGCCCCGGCTGCGACCCAGCCGCCACCGGACGAACCACCGGTCATGGTGCAGCCGATGCGGTACATGGTCGGATCCGAGGCGCTCAGCGACAGCCGCCCGGGCCTGTCCTGGCACTGGTAGAGCGACTCACCGTCGAACGGTGCCGCTGCCGGATACCCGCTCGCCGTGATGGTCCTCACCCGCGGCACCGCCGGAGCGGCGAAGTCCACCGGCAGGGCCGAACCGACCGTCTCCTCCAGCGACTTGCCGTTCCCTCCGCCTTCCGGCGTCACATGGATCACGGCGAAGTCGTACGGCGCCCCGGCCCCGCCCGTCGGCCCGCCCTGCGCGATCCACTGCTCCGAGGTCCCCGCCCAGTCGGCCCACCAGACACCGTACGGAGCCAGCTCGTCCTCGCTCGCACTCGTCAACTCCTCACCCGACAAGGCCTGGTCGTTGTACGACGGCACGAACGCGATGTTGCGGTACCAACCGCCGTTCCGGCCCGCGTGCACGCAATGCCCCGCCGTCCAGACCAGGTTGGACCTGCCCGGAGCGGCCGGATCCTCCACGACCGTCGCCGAGCACACCATCGTGCCCTCGGGGGAGTCGAAGAACACCTTGCCCGCCTCAGGGACGTTGTCGTGATACGTAGGCGACACGGCTTTCGCGTCCACCGGCGCCGGCTCCGGGTCGGTGACCCCCTGGTCACCCGAGAGGTCGCTCTCCTGGACACCCCGGTCCGGATCCTCGGCCCGGCGCATCCGGTCCGGATTCCACAGGCCCTCGATGATCGGGTTGATGTAGTCCTGGGCCTCGCGCAGCCAGTCGTCCCTGTCCCAGTCCTTCCAGGCCCCGTTCTTCCACTGGTCGACATCGATTCCGTGCTCCTTGAGCCGGTCCTTGATGTCGTCGGGGATCGTGATCTTGCCGTCGCCCTCACCGGACGATGCCGACGCTGCGGACGCGGAGGCCCGCGCGTCCGCGCCGGCGCCCTGGGAGTCGCAGGCGGTCGCGGTCAGGGCCAGCACCGAGGCGAGAGCCACGGCGGTCACCGCGGAAGAGGTTCTGCGGCGCGCCCCCTTCCGGCCTTCGCCGCGAGCGATGAACGACAGCCGATCTGATCGCATGCTCTGCCTCCCCCTGCTGTGCACGAACCGGATGCGTAAGGACGAACCGGATGCCAGGGCCTGCGACTTCCGCGAGCGTCCCGTGAGTTCACCCTCCGGCACCACGTCTTGGAACGGCACCACACACTATGCGCCCGCTGTGGGTGACTTCCGACGGAATCGCAACAGTTACGTCACTCCAAATATCTCAGGACCACCCGTAACCCGGTGCTCGGTCCGGGGTTGGTAGCGGTGGGGGCTCTTGCCCACGACCCTGCCTGCGGACGGCCGGGTTCCCGCGCCCCGACTCCCGGAGGCTTTCCAGCCATCGGGTCATCGATGTGCCGAGATGTCGAGCAAAGGCTCACGGGGTTCCGTATGTCGGGACGGGCGAGTCCGCGAGGGAACCGCTTGCCCCAGCACAGCGCGACGACGGGAGAACCATGGCCGTGACCGAGACCGCCGTGACCGAGGCCGCATCGGGGAAGGCCAAGGCGGGACCGACCGCCGTCCAGGACACGTCGGCGGGCCGGGCCGCACACGAGGGGATCCTGCGGCGTCAGTCGGCCCGCGAATCGGCGGCCCGCACCTACGCCCGCGCCCTCCCGATCGTCCCCGTCCGCGCCCGCGGTCTGACCATCGAGGGTGCCGACGGCCGCCGTTATCTCGACTGCCTCTCGGGCGCCGGCACCCTGGCCCTCGGGCACAACCACCCCGTCGTCCTCGAAGCGATCCGCAAGGTCCTCGACTCGGGCGCGCCCCTCCACGCCCTCGACCTCGCCACCCCCGTCAAGGACGCCTTCACCACCGAGCTGTTCCGCACCCTGCCGCCGGGTCTCGCCGGCCACGCGCGCGTCCAGTTCTGCGGACCGGCCGGCACCGACGCGGTCGAGGCCGCCTTCAAGCTCGTACGTGCCGCGACCGGCCGCAGCGAACTTCTCGCCTTCGCCGGCGCCTACCACGGCATGACCTCCGGCGCCCTCGAAGCCTCCGGCCACGCCTCCGACGTGCGGGTCGCCCGGCTCCCCTACCCGCAGGACTACCGCTGCCCCTTCGGCGTGGGCGGTCCCCAGGGCGCCGAACTCGCCGCCCGCTGGACCGAGTCCGTCCTCGACGACCCCAAGTCCGGGGTCCCGCTGCCCGCCGGGATGATCCTCGAACCCGTCCAGGGCGAGGGCGGGGTCCTCCCCGCTCCGGACGACTGGATGCGGCGCATGCGGCACATCACGGCCAACCGCTCGATCCCGCTGATCGCCGACGAGGTCCAGACGGGCGTCGGACGCACCGGCACCTTCTGGGCGGTGGAGCACAGCGGCATCACCCCCGACGCCATGGTGCTCTCGAAGGCCATCGGCGGCAGTCTGCCTCTCGCGGTCGTCGTCTACCGGGACGACCTCGACGTCTGGGAACCCGGTGCCCACGCCGGCACCTTCCGCGGCAACCAACTCGCCATGGCCGCGGGCACGGCCACGATGGCCTACGTCCGCGAAAACGCGCTCGCGGAACGAGCGGCCGCCCTCGGCACGCGCATGCTGAACCAACTCCGCCTCCTGGCCGAGGAGTTCCCGGTGATCGGTGATGTGCGGGGGCGGGGGCTGATGATCGGCGTGGAGATGGTGGAGACGGAGATGGTGGAGACGGAGGGGTGGGGGGTTGGTGCGGCTCCAGGGCGTGGTGGGGGCGTCGCGGCCGGCGGAGTTGATGAGTGCGGTGAGGGCGGGGGCGGGGGCGGGGACGGTGGCCGGGGTGCTGGCGGGGTTGGTTCGCCGGGGAGTGGTGCATGGGGTGCCGGCGGGGTCGGTTCCCTTCGCCCTGTTCTTCCTCGCCCCGCATCTCCTGCACTCGCCGCCGCCGTCCAACGGGAGTGCCTCCGACGCGGCCTGATCGTCGAACTCGGCGGCCGTCACTCGAGCGTCGTCCGCCTGCTCCCACCCCTGACGATCACCGACGAACAGGCGACCGCCGTCCTCGACCGCCTTGCCGACGCGGTGGCAGCGGTGGCCCGCGATCACGTCTCCGGGAGTGGGAGGCAGCAACAGCGTCGCCGCCGGAGTGGGGGATAGGGAGGTGGGGCGGGCGGGGGAGTTGCCGAGGAGCGGAGCGGGTTTGGTTGCCGTGGCTTCTGTGGGGTCTGTGCCTGTGTCCGTGCGTGGGCCCCGGTCGCCTTCGGAGTGCGGGAGGCGGTAGGGAGAGCCGAAGGGGCCGCAGGTCCGCAGTGGCGCCTGGTGGGGTGGGACACCGACTGTTCCGAGCCCGTGGGCGCCGCCATCCCAGCACCGAGGGAGATTGCCGGGCCGCCTGCCCGCCAGCCCCCACGGCATCGGCAACGCACCGGCCAAAGCACCCGCCAGCGCCGCAATGCGCTCCGACTTCCTCCCGGTCACCAGTCGCACAAGCCGACTGAACATCCACGACCACCAGCCCCTCCGATCCACCACCCTCTCTGCACTCCAGGACAGAGAACGCACCCCGCAATCCCAGAACGATCCCCTGGCAGCCCGAGGAACAGCGAACGTGAACATCACCCCCGCCCCCGCTCCTGACAACGGGACGTCTACGCAGCCCCCCACGGCTCCTCCCCTCCCAAGCTCTCCTCGGCCCCACCGCACCCCCTCCCAGGCCGGCCCACCACGACAGGAACGCCTGCCTGACACCACCCCGGACACCACCCCGGACCCCCTGGACCACCCCGACGCCCATACCGCAGCCGAGGCCGCAGCCGTGGAGAACCTGCTGCGCTGTTGGGTCCGAGAGAACGACCTCCCGGCGCCCGCACAAGGCACCGGCACTCTCCACATCCCCCTACCCGCCAGCGGCGCCTCCCTCCTCGTCCCTGTCCAGTACTGGTCCCCGACGGGTTGGCACCGCTTCGGCCGTCCCCGTCTCGACGGCGCCCCTGTGCAGGCTCCGCCGGTGGACGCGGTCACCCTCGCAGCACTGCTCTCCCGCGAGTCGATGCCGACGGACCCCACATCCGCGGGTGCGGAACTCACCGCACCCGCATCAGTCGAACTCACCGCTCGCGTCGCCGACTCCGTACGTCGCACCGCGATTTTCGTCCGCGAGCGCCTCAAGCACCCCGACGACGGCCCCGACCTCTTCCTCGCCGCCGAACAGGCACTCGTCCTCGGCCACCCACTCCACCCCGCCCCGAAGAGCCGTGAGGGCCTCTCCGAAGCCGAAGCCACCTTCTACTCACCCGAACTGCGCGGCTCCTTCCCGCTGCGCTGGCTCGCTGTCGACCCCTCTCTCCTCGCCACCGACTCGGCTTGGACCGAACGCGGCCGTCCCGTCCCCGCGGCCCACCTCACCCAGCGCCTGGCCGGACCCCACCTCCCCCTGCCCGACGGCCACACCGCTCTGCCCATGCATCCCTGGCAGCTCCGTGAGGTCCGGCTCCGCCCCGAAGCCGCCCCGCTCTTCGCATCCGGAATGCTCCGGGACCTCGGTGATCACGGCTCCCGCTGGCATCCCACCTCCTCCGTACGTACGGTCCATCGCTCCGGTGCTCCCGCCATGCTCAAGCTCTCGCTCGGCCTGTGCATCACCAACTCCCGCCGCGAGAACCTCCGCAAGGAACTCCACCGCGGTGTCGAGGTGCACCAACTTCTGCGTGCCGGCCTGTCCAGGGAGTGGCAGGCGGCCCACCCCGCGTTCGACATCGTGCGCGACCCCGCCTGGCTCGCCGTCGACGGACCCGACGGGACTCCCGTCCCCGGCCTTGACGTGGTGATCCGTCACAACCCGTTCACCCCGTCCCACGACGTCTCCTGCGTCGCCGGACTGGTCTCACCCCGTCCCCACGCCGACCCCGTCACAGGCCGAACGACCTGGCGATCCCGGTTGGCCCAGCTCGTCACCCGTCTCGCCTTCCGGACCGGCCGGCCGCACGGAGCCGTCGCCGCCGAGTGGTTCCTGCGCTATCTCGAACATGTCGTCCGCCCGGTGCTGTGGTTCGACGGCGAGGCGGGTATCGCACTGGAGGCGCACCAGCAGAACACCCTGGTACTGCTGGACGATGACGGCTGGCCCGCCGGCGGTCGCTACCGTGACAACCAGGGCTACTACTTCCGCGAGTCCCGACGGGCGGAACTCGATGCCCGGTTGCCAGGCGTCGGGCAACGCAGCGACACCTTCGTCTCCGATGAAGTCACCGATGAGCGCTTCGCCTACTACCTGGCGATCAACAACGTCTTCGGGCTCATCGGTGCGTTCGGTTCCCAGCACCTGGCCGATGAACAGCTGTTGCTCGCAGCCTTCCGCCGCTTCCTGGACGACGTGGCCTCCGGACCCGACCGAAGGCGCAGCACCCTCCCCGGCCGCCTGCTCGACTCACCCGTCCTGCGCTGCAAGGCCAACCTGCTGACCCGAGTGCACGGTCTCGACGAGCTCGTCGGTCCGGTCGACACCCAGTCCGTCTACGTCACCATCGCCAACCCCCTTCACTCCTGAGGAACATGACCCACCCCACCTCCTGAGAGGCCCGCAGTGTCAGCCACCCGTGCCCACACCAAATCTGCTTCCGTCCCCTCGGCCGACGCCGACGCCGACGCCGACGCCGCCGGCACCGAGCTCGATCCCGACGCTGAGACCGGCGCCGCCACACCAGGCACCGACCAGGGCACCGACAGCGAGGACACGCTGGAACTGCGTCTGCCCGAGGAACTCCTCGCGCTCCTCGATCCGGAGGGCACCGGCAGAGGCGGACACCGAGAACCGAGCCGAGACGACGGCACCACACCGCCGTACACCGCGCAGCCATACGCCACACCGCCGAACACCGCACTGACCCCTGCCTGCGGGGACCTGCTCGGCAACATCGCCGACTGGGGTCCGGTCACCACCCCGGCAGGCGTGTTTCACCTGGTGCCCGTGCAGGTCCACCGGGACCTCCCTCTCATCAGCCGGTGGATGAACGACCCCGCCGTCACCGCGTTCTGGGAGCTGGCCGGGCCTCAGCGCGTGACGGAGGAGCACCTGCGGTCCCAGCTGACCGGCGACGGACGCAGCGTGCCTTGCCTCGGAGTGCTGGAGGGCACTCCGATGAGCTACTGGGAGATCTACCGTGCAGACCTCGATCCGCTGGCCCGCCACTATCCGGCAAGACCGCATGACACCGGTATCCACCTCCTCATCGGAGAAGTCCTCCATCGCGGGCGCGGTCTGGGCAGCACACTCCTCCGCGCCCTGGCCGATCTCGTGCTCGACAAGCGGCCCGCCTGCGCCCGCGTCATCGCGGAACCCGACCTTCGCAACATTCCGTCCGTCACCGCCTTCCTGAGCGCAGGCTTCCGCTTCTCCGCCGAGATCGACCTGCCCGCCAAACGGGCGGCCCTCATGGTCCGGGAGCGGTCCCTGCGCGATCTGCTGTAGCAGCGCGTCATCGCGTAATCACTTTTGGTACACCGCCCGCGGCGGGCCGGTTCCCACTCGCCCCGAAATTTTTTCGTGAGCGCCTCGCCAGTCCCGGACCGAGCCAGTCGGAAGTCGCGAAGCGTGCCAATCGGAGGGGTCTCCGGACACTTTCGGCCTTCGCCGGACGGATCCCGAACCATTCGTGCCACACCCGGTCCGATACGAACCAAGTCGAGCCGATCCGATACCGGCTCGCGACTGCTCCGAGCTGCTCCCGGTCCTGATCCCGCCCCTGCTCCCAGCCCTCGTCCCCGCCTTGATCACCCCAATGTCAGTGTCGGGTCGTAGGGTGGTCGCGCTATGACGAAGCCCTCACTCCCCGAACTCCTGCATGCTGCCGTCACTGCCGTCGGCGGCACGGAGCGCCCCGGCCAGGTGACCATGGCCGAATCCGTCAGGGATGCGATCGACGACAGCTCCCATCTGCTGGTGCAGGCCGGCACCGGCACCGGAAAGTCGCTGGGCTATCTCGTGCCCGCGCTGGCGCACGGGGAGCGGGTCGTCGTCGCGACGGCCACCCTGGCCCTCCAGAGACAACTCGTCGAGCGTGACCTGCCGCGCACGGTCGATGCCCTGCATCCGCTGCTGCGCCGCCGCCCCGAGTTCGCGATGCTCAAGGGCCGGTCGAACTACCTGTGTCTGCACCGGCTGCATGAAGGAGTTCCACAGGACGAGGAGGAGGGCCTCTTCGACCAGTTCGAGGCCGCCGCGCCCACCAGCAAGCTGGGCCAGGACCTCCTGCGGCTGCGGGACTGGTCCCAGGACACCGAGACCGGTGACCGTGACGACCTCACTCCCGGTGTCTCGGACCGGGCCTGGGCGCAGATCTCCGTGTCCTCCCGGGAGTGCCTGGGAGCCACGAAGTGCGCCTACGGAGCGGAGTGCTTCGCCGAGATGGCTCGTGAGCGCGCCAAACTCGCCGAGGTCGTCGTCACCAACCACGCGCTGCTCGCCATCGACGCGATCGAAGGCGCCCCGGTCCTCCCGCAGCACGAGGTGCTGATCGTCGACGAGGCTCATGAGCTGGTCTCCCGGGTCACCGGCGTCGCCACCGGCGAGCTCACCCCCGGCCAGGTGAACCGCGCGGTGCGCCGCGCCGCGAAGCTGGTCAACGAAAAGGCGGCCGACCAGCTCCAGACCGCCGCCGAGGGCTTCGAGCGGCTGATGGAGCTCGCCCTGCCCGGCCGACTGGAGGAGATTCCGGAGGACCTCGGCTACGCCCTCATGGCCCTGCGGGACGCCGCGCGTACGGTCATCTCCGCGATCGGCGCGACCCGCGACAAGTCGGTCCAGGACGAGGACGCGGTCCGCAAGCAGGCGCTCGCCTCCGTGGAGTCGGTTCACGACGTGGCGGAGCGGATCACGAACGGCTCGGAGTGGGACGTCGTCTGGTACGAGCGCCACGACCGCTTCGGTGCTTCCCTGCGCGTCGCCCCCATGTCGGTGTCGGGCCTGCTGAGGGAGAAGCTGTTCGCCGACCGCTCCGTGGTCCTGACCTCGGCGACCCTGAAACTGGGCGGCGACTTCAACGGCGTCGGCGCGTCCCTCGGGCTCGCCCCGGAGGGGACCGAGGGCGATGACCTGCCGAAGTGGAAGGGCGTGGACGTGGGTTCGCCCTTCGACTACCCCAGGCAGGGCATCCTGTACGTCGCCAAGCACCTCTCGCGCCCCGCGCGCGACGGCGACCGCGTGGACATGCTCGACGAGCTGACCGAGCTCATCCAGGCGGCCGGCGGCCGCACCCTGGGCCTGTTCTCGTCCATGAGGGCGGCCCAGCTGGCTGCCGAGGAACTGCGCTCCCGTATCCCGGAGTTCCCGATCCTCCTCCAAGGCGAGGAGACCCTCGGTGAACTGATCAAGAACTTCGCGGCAGACCCGAAGACCTGCCTCTTCGGCACCCTGTCTCTGTGGCAGGGCGTCGACGTACCCGGCCCCAGCTGTCAGCTCGTCGTCATGGACAAGATCCCCTTCCCGCGTCCCGACGACCCCCTGATGAGCGCCCGCCAGAAGGCCGTCGAGGACGCGGGGGGCAACGGCTTCATGGCCGTGGCCGCCACACACGCGGCACTTCTGATGGCACAGGGCGCGGGCCGTCTCGTCCGGGCATCAGGGGACCGTGGCGTCGTGGCCGTACTGGACCAGAGGCTGGCCACCGCGCGGTACGGCAGTTATCTGAAGGCGTCACTGCCTGACTTCTGGTACACGACGGACCGTAACCAGGTCCGGAAGTCGCTCGCGGCGATCGACGCCGCCGCGAAGGTGACCGAGGCGGCGGAACTCGCGGCCGACGCAGGGAAAGCCCAGGCGGAAGCGGAGTGATGGTGCGGGCCTCCATGCCCCTGGGGGCAGGGGCATGGGCCCGGACAGCGCAGGGCCCCGGAACCGGCGCAGAGGTTCCGGGGCCCGGTCGAATCGGCGGGGTCTGCCGCGGTGCTCAGACGCGCCGCAGAACGGCCACCACCTTGCCGAGGATCGTCGCGTCGTCGCCGGGGATCGGCTCGTACGCGGCGTTGTGGGGGAGGAGCCAGACATGGCCGTCCTCGCGCTTGAAGCGCTTGACGGTGGCCTCGCCGTCGAGCATCGCGGCGACGATGTCGCCGTTCTCGGCGACGGGTTGGCGGCGGACGGTGACCCAGTCGCCGTCGCAGATCGCGGCCTCGATCATAGAGTCACCGACGACCTTGAGGACGAACAGCTCACCGTCACCGACGAGCTGACGCGGCAGTGGGAACACGTCCTCGACCGATTCCTCGGCGAGGATCGGGCCACCGGCGGCGATCCGGCCCACCAGCGGGACGTACGATGCGGCGGGCTTGCCCGCGGTGTCCGTCGGCTGCGCCGAAGCGCCCTGGTCGGAGCCACGCACCTCGTACGCGCGCGGACGGTGCGGGTCGCGGCGCAGGAAGCCCTTGCGCTCCAGCGCCATCAGCTGATGTGCGACGGACGAGGTGCTCGACAGGCCCACCGCCTGGCCGATCTCCCGCATGGACGGCGGGTAGCCACGCCGCTGGACTGAGTCCCTGATGACCTCGATCACTCGGCGCTGCCGGTCCGTGAGTCCCGAGCTGTCGGCCCTGATGCCTGGAGGCCGGCCCGGCAGGGAGCGCTTGTGTCCCTCGGGATTCACGGCTTCGTTCATCGCATGCACCGGCTCGAGTCGGCCCTGGGAACGGTCCTGGGCAGTGATGGTGGCACTGTCTGCGGTCGTGGTCACGTCGGCCCCTCTCGATGGTCTCCCTGCTGGACAACGGTAGTTGCTTTCGAAAGGTTGCGCCAAACACACGTTCGAGTGAAAAATCGCGGATTGCCTGACGCGATCAAGTGTCTGGGTGTATGGCTAACGCGCCGACCGCCGAACTGAAGGGGCCATTGCTGTACTCTTCACCGCCGGTGGCGACCTCGCGGTCCGCTGGGCCAGTCTGCCACCAGGTGACCCGTCAGCCGGGCACCGGCTTCCATCTCTGCGGGAATCCCACGTCCCCTCCCTGTGGCTCACACGGTATCTCCGCATGCTGCGCAGGGATACGGCTGTGCGTCGTGTTCGCCGCGGGCCGGGACGGTCGTATGGCACATGCCCATACTCGCGCGACACGCGCGTACGGCGTGTATGCCGTGCCAATCCCTACATGTAGTGCTTGGATTGCTACAGCAGCCCAGAAGTTGTGGTCCCCCGGGTCTCCGCGCCCGCTGTCATCGCCTATGCTTGGGGCTGCTTCGAGGGGCTCATGGGGCCCAGCGAGGCTATTGAGTCTGCTGTGAGGAGGGTTGGGAGTTCATGCACTGCCCCTTCTGCAGGCACCCCGACAGCCGCGTCGTCGACAGTCGTACGACCGACGACGGCACGTCGATCCGCAGGCGCCGCCAGTGTCCGGACTGCTCCCGTCGTTTCACGACCGTGGAGACGTGCTCGCTGATGGTGGTCAAGCGGTCCGGAGTCACCGAGCCTTTCAGCCGTACCAAGGTCATCAACGGTGTGCGCAAGGCATGCCAGGGACGGCCTGTCACCGAGGACGCGCTCGCTCAGCTCGGCCAACGGGTCGAGGAGGCGGTGCGGGCCACCGGAAGCGCCGAGCTGACCACCCACGACGTGGGGCTGGCCATACTCGGACCGTTGCAGGAGCTCGATCTCGTCGCGTATCTGCGTTTCGCCTCCGTCTACCGGGCATTCGACTCGCTCGAGGACTTCGAGGCCGCGATCGCGGAACTGAGGGAGGACACGGGACCCCCCGCCGCGGACGACGAGGACCGCGGAGAGGCTGAGGGCGGCAATGAGGCCGTCGTGGGGAGCCAGGAAGACGATCTCGGGCCCGGCGGGACCGCTCAGGTCCCCGAGCCCGCCCGCGCCGCCGACTGATCGGCGGGCCGGACCGGGCCAGGACCCCCGGGCCGGCCGGACGGCGGCCAACGAGACCTGTTGCGGGCGGTAGCGAGTGGGTGCCCGCAGCACCAGACAAAACACCGTGTCACGGGAACATCGTGGCACTTCAGGGCGTTTTAGCCCGTACAGGGAGGCGGCATGACAGAGACGGCGAGCGGTCCGGCACGGAGTTCCCGCGCCAAGGGCACCAAGGCGGCTGCGAACAAGGGCCTGCGCATCGAGCGCATCCACACCACCCCCGGCGTGCACCCGTACGACGAGGTGGCCTGGGAGCGCCGTGACGTCGTCATGACCAACTGGCGCGACGGCTCGGTCAACTTCGAGCAGCGCGGCGTAGAGTTCCCCGACTTCTGGTCGGTGAACGCGGTCAACATCGTCACCAGCAAGTACTTCCGCGGTGCCGTCGGCACCCCGCAGCGCGAGACCGGCCTCAAGCAGCTGATCGACCGCATCGTGAAGACGTACCGGAAGGCCGGTGAGGACTACAAGTACTTCGCCTCGCCCGCCGATGCGGAGATCTTCGAGCACGAGCTGGCGTACGCCCTCCTGCACCAGATCTTCAGCTTCAACAGCCCTGTGTGGTTCAACGTCGGTACGCCCCAGCCGCAGCAGGTCTCCGCCTGTTTCATCCTGGCCGTCGACGACTCCATGGAGTCGATCCTCGACTGGTACAAGGAAGAGGGCATGATCTTCAAGGGCGGCTCCGGTGCCGGCCTGAACCTCTCCCGGATCCGCTCCTCCAAGGAGCTGCTGTCCTCCGGCGGCAACGCCTCGGGTCCCGTCTCCTTCATGCGCGGTGCCGACGCCTCCGCAGGAACGATCAAGTCGGGTGGCGCCACCCGCCGCGCCGCCAAGATGGTCATCCTCGACGTCGACCACCCCGACATCGAGGACTTCATCGAGACCAAGGTGAAGGAAGAGGAGAAGATCCGCGCCCTGCGCGACGCGGGCTTCGACATGGACCTGGGCGGCGACGACATCACGTCGGTCCAGTACCAGAACGCCAACAACTCGGTCCGCGTGAACGACACCTTCATGAAGGCGGTCGAGACGGGCGGCAAGTTCGGGCTGACGTCCCGCATGACCGGTGAGGTCATCGAAGAGGTCGACGCCAAGGCGCTGTTCCGCAAGATGGCCGAGGCCGCGTGGGCCTGTGCCGACCCGGGCATCCAGTACGACGACACCATCAACCACTGGCACACGTGCCCGGAGTCCGGCCGTATCAACGGCTCGAACCCGTGCAGCGAGTACATGCACCTGGACAACACGTCCTGCAACCTCGCGTCGCTGAACCTCATGAAGTTCCTGAAGGACGACGGCAAGGGCCACCAGTCCTTCGACGTCGAGCGCTTCGCGAAGGTCGTCGAGCTCGTCATCACGGCGATGGACATCTCCATCTGCTTCGCCGACTTCCCGACCCAGAAGATCGGCGAGAACACGCGCGCGTTCCGCCAGCTCGGCATCGGCTACGCCAACCTCGGCGCCCTGCTGATGGCGACCGGCCACGCCTACGACTCGGACGGCGGCCGTGCCCTCGCCGGCTCCATCACCTCCCTGATGACCGGCACGTCGTACCGGCGGTCCGCCGAACTCGCCGCGGTCGTAGGCCCGTACGACGGCTACGCCCGCAACGCGCAGCCCCACCTGCGGGTCATGAAGCAGCACGCCGACGAGAACACCAAGGCCGTCCGCATGGACGACCTGGACACGCCGATCTGGGCCGCCGCCACGGAGGCCTGGCAGGACGTGCTGCGTCTCGGTGAGAAGAACGGTTTCCGTAACTCCCAGGCGTCCGTCATCGCCCCGACCGGCACCATCGGTCTCGCGATGTCCTGCGACACCACCGGTCTTGAGCCCGACCTCGCGCTGGTCAAGTTCAAGAAGCTGGTCGGCGGCGGCTCGATGCAGATCGTCAACGGCACGGTCCCGCAGGCCCTGCGCCGCCTGGGCTACCAGGAAGAGCAGATCGAGGCGATCGTCGCCCACATCGCCGAGAACGGCAATGTCGTCGACGCTCCCAGCCTCAAGCACGAGCACTACGAGGTCTTCGACTGCGCCATGGGCGAGCGTTCCATCTCCGCGATGGGCCACGTCCGCATGATGGCCGCGATCCAGCCGTGGATCTCCGGCGCCCTGTCCAAGACGGTCAACATGCCGGAGTCGGCGACCGTCGAGGAGGTCGAGGAGATCTACTTCGAGGCCTGGAAGATGGGCGTCAAGGCGCTCGCCATCTACCGCGACAACTGCAAGGTCGGCCAGCCCCTCTCCGCGAAGACCAAGGAGAAGGAGAAGGTCGAGGTCACCGAGAAGGCCGAGGCGACCATCCGCGAGACGGTCGAGAAGGTCATCGAGTACCGCCCGGTCCGCAAGCGCCTCCCGAAGGGCCGGCCCGGCATCACCACGTCCTTCACGGTCGGTGGCGCCGAGGGCTACATGACCGCCAACTCCTACCCGGACGACGGTCTCGGCGAGGTCTTCCTGAAGATGTCGAAGCAGGGCTCGACCCTCGCGGGCATGATGGACGCCTTCTCCATCGCGGTCTCCGTCGGTCTCCAGTACGGCGTGCCGCTGGAGACGTACGTCTCGAAGTTCACCAACATGCGCTTCGAGCCGGCCGGTATGACGGACGACCCGGACGTGCGGATGGCGCAGTCGATCGTCGACTACATCTTCCGCCGCCTGGCGCTGGACTTCCTGCCCTTCGAGACGCGCTCCGCGCTCGGCATCCACTCCGCCGAGGAGCGTCAGCGTCACCTGGAGACCGGCTCCTACGAGCCGACCGAGGACGAGGTCGACGTCGAGGGACTGGCCCAGTCGGCTCCGCGCACCCAGGAGCTGAAGGCCGTCGCCACGCCGAAGGCCGAGGTCGAGGCGGCAAAGCCCGCCCCGAAGCAGGCTCACACGAGCGCCGAGCTGGTGGAGATGCAGCTGGGCATCCAGGCCGACGCCCCGCTCTGCTTCTCCTGCGGTACGAAGATGCAGCGGGCCGGTTCCTGCTACATCTGCGAGGGCTGTGGCTCGACCAGCGGTTGCAGCTGACGTCGAACTAGCCGCGTAGGGCGGTGCGGTCGGGAAACCGGCCGCACCGCCCTCGTTCTTTTCCGTTTCTCCACGAGTCGATCACGCGCTAGGCTCCCTCCGCGCACGACCGGCGCGAAGAGCAGGGTGGGGACACGGGGGACATGAGCGAGCAGCAGATCAGCGATGCCGCGACGAGCGTCGAGAGACCCGAGAAGGGCATGAACGAGTGGGGGCAGGCCCTGCTGGCCCTGGTGGCGGTCGGGGGCCTTGCCGCTCTTCTGTTGTCAGGGACCTTTCAGTCGAAGGCCAGTGAACCCGAACCGGCCGCGTGTGACGCATCGGACGGCGCCCGGCCCTCGAAGCCCGTCTCCGGGATGCAGCTGTGCACGGCTCTGAACCGCGCGGACCTGCCCACACTGCTCGGCACACCGGACGAGTACGCCATGAACGCCAGCGGCAAGGAGACCTCGAGCAACTGGGCCGACGGCACCAAGACCGTCACGCCCGAGGCGGAGATCCAGCTGGCCACGTACTCCGTCAAGCTCTCCTCGTCCGAGGACGACACCCCGGTGGCCGAGATGGTGGGCTTCCTGGGGAAAACGGCGGAGAACAGGGTGATAGGCGGGCACCCGGCGGTCCTCTACTCGGACCGGACCATCGCCCTTCAGTTCAACTTCGGCGGCGGGAAGGTCGACACCGGTCCCGGCGGCATCGCCCGCAGTCTGGTGGTCGCCAAGAACGCCAAGGACGGCGGTGGTTTCTACGAGGTCACCATATGGCGCCAGGACGACGTCGTACCGGACGACTTCGCCCTGCTCCGCGTCGCCGAGACGGTACTGCCGACGGTCCCCGGCTGGGCCGCCGGCTGACGGGTCACCTGCGAACAGTGGCCCGCAGACGGGTCACTGGCGACCCATCGTCCGGGTGAAGGTGGCGGGGTCGTCTTCGAAGCCGCTGATCCCGGGATGGAAGTCCCAGGAACCGGATTCCTGGCGGACGAACTCGGCGATGGTCGCGGCCCTCGCGCCGAGGACGCTGCCGAAGTCGTCCTCGGCCAGGACCGTGTAGCCCTCCCTTATGCGCAGGGCAGGATTCGCCACGCCGACGAAGGTGCGGTGCACGGAGCGCTGCTGGATGACGGCACCCACCACCACACGCGTGTACCGCGCGTCGAGCCGGTCGAGCTCCAGCGTCATGACCTCGTCCCAGCCGAAGCCCTTGCCGTCCTTGCTGTCCCGGTTGAGGTAGATGGTGCCGTCGGGGGAGCGGCTGTCGAAGTGCACCACATAGGCGGGATCCCCGTACGGGGCGTCCGCCACGTAGGTCGCGGCAACGATGTCCAGATCGGTGTCCGGCTGCCCGGCCGGACTCGGATCCCACTTGAGCGCGACCTCGACCTTGCGGATCCCCTTGTTGACAGCGCTCACCAGACGTCCCCTTCCCCCTGCGTCCACGGTCCGAACTGCCGGTCGGGCAAGACCTGTTGTCCATCCTGCCACGAGGGTCCGACAGTTGGGGGTGCGCTCTCCCGCCGAGCGTGACCGACGCCACGCTTGGTGGCCTTACGATGGCGCGGTGCTGGTCAAGTGGATTCGCTGCACCGTGGTGGACCGCCGCGGCTTCGAGCGGGGGCAGCGAAAGTGGGCGGGGCTTCTGGGAGAGCCGGGGTTTCGGGGACAGGGCGGAGGCTGGAGCCGGGGACGGCAGGGTGTGGCGCACATCTTCTCCTTCTGGGAGAGCCGTTCCTTCTACGACTCCTTCATGGCGCGTTCCCACGACCGGCTCGCGGCGGCCCAGTCAGGCACGTTCAAGGACATCCAGGTCAAGCTGTTCGACTATCGCTTCGACGTGAAGACGGGCTTCGAGCCCCGCTTCACCGATGCCGACCTGGTGCGGTTCGCCCACTGCCGTGTCCACGAGGAGCGCGCGGAGCATTTCACCCTGATGCAGGAGAAGGTCTGGAACCCGGCCATGGCCGGCTCGCCCGGCATGATCCGGGGACTGTTCGGCGAGGCTCCGGGGCACGAGTTCCTGGTGCTCTCCATGTGGCGGTCGGCCGCTGAACACGGCAAATACCGCACCGAGAGGGTGGAGCGCCTCGCTCTGCGTGCCCAGACCGAGGCCGACGTCGCCGCCCTCACCGGTGACATTGTGGACCTCGAGCCGGCCTGGATAGTTTGAGATCCGAACTTGGTACGTGTGTGTTCATAAGTGACTTCTGGTACGGAAACCATGTGACCTACGCCGTATGGAGCGCGTACGAGTCCTCGATACGGGCCGACTCGATCTAGGGTTTTGGCATGGCACGACCACGGCGCATCGTCCTTGTCCGGCACGGGGAGTCAACGGGCAATGTTGATGACACCGTCTACGAACGCGAGCCCGACCACGCCCTGGCCTTGACGGAGCAGGGCTGGCGGCAGGCAGAGGAGACGGGCAAACGGCTGCGTGAGGTCTTCGGCCGCGAACGCGTCAGTGTGTACGTCTCCCCGTACCGCCGTACCCACGAGACGCTGCGCGCCTTCCACCTGGATCCCGAGCTCATACGGGTGCGTGAGGAGCCCCGGCTGCGGGAGCAGGACTGGGGGAACTGGCAGGACCGCGACGACGTACGCCTTCAGAAGGCCTATCGGGATGCCTACGGGCACTTCTTCTACCGGTTCGCCCAGGGAGAGTCCGGGGCCGACGTGTACGACCGGGTCGGCGGCTTCCTGGAGAGCCTGTTCCGCAGCTTCGAGGCCCCCGACCACCCGCCCAACGTCCTGATCGTGACGCACGGCCTGGCCATGCGGCTGTTCTGCATGCGCTGGTTCCACTGGACGGTCGCGGAATTCGAGTCGCTGTCGAACCCGGGGAACGCGGAGATGCGGATGCTCGTTCTCGGGGACGACGACAAGTACCTGATGGACCGACCGTTCGATCGTTGGCGGGATCCGGAACCGTACGGGATCACCGACTAGAGTGGCAGACCGATGACCGCTGACTCCTCAACCGACGGGCGCCTCGAGCGTGCCCTGGCCAGTCTGCGTGGTCTGGCCGTGGGAGACGCGCTGGGCTCGCAGTTCTTCGTGCCGGTGAACTACCCCCTCCTCCAGAACCGTGAGCTGCCGTCCGGCCGCTGGCAGTGGACGGACGACACCGAGATGGCCTGCTCCGTGGTGGCCGTCCTGAGTGCCCACCACCGCATCGACCAGGACGCACTGGCCCACTCCTTCGCCCGTCACCACGACTTCGACCGCGGTTACGGCCCCGCCGTCAACCGTCTGCTGCGGCTGGTCCGCGAGGGCGGCGACTGGCGTGAGCTGGCCGCGGCCCTCTTCAACGGGCAGGGCTCCTGGGGCAACGGTGCCGCGATGCGCATCCCGCCCCTCGGCGCCTACTACGCGGACGACCCGGAACAGGCGACCCACCAGGCCGAGATCTCGGCGTATCCCACGCACCAGCACCGGGAGGCCGTCGCCGGCGCGATGGCCGTCGCCGCGGCAGCCGCCCTGGCGGCGGATCCCAGTGGGCCGCCGAGCCCTGGTGCGCTCCTCGACGGTGTCATCGCTCTCGTTCCGAAGAGTGCCGTCGGCGCGGGGCTGCGCAGGGCCCGGGACATGCTCGACTACGGCGACGCCTCGACCGTCGCCGCGGTGTTGGGCTGCGGGCGCCGAACGACGGCCCATGACACCGTGCCGTTCGCGATCTGGTCGGCCGCCAGGTCTCTCGGCGACTACGAATCGGCGTTCTGGACGACCGCCCAGGTCGGCGGCGATGTGGACACGACCTGCGCCATCGTGGGCGGTGTGATCGCCGGCGGGAAGGCCGGGGCACCGCCCGCCGAGTGGGTGGCGCGGACCGAGGACTTTCCGGAGTGGTTGCGGGTGGCGGGTTGAAGGGCGACGCGGGTGGGCGCGGGTTGAGAGGCCTCGGGGCGCCGGTCCTCGTCTGGTAAACCGCCGTGCTCTGAGGCTCGGCGCGATCTTGGGGGCGCCGCGCTCCGGGGGCGCCGCGCTTGGAAACTCTCCGTGCATGTCGGGAACTCTGCGTGACCAAGTGCTCGTTGTCGTTGCAGTTGCTGTGCGACGGGCAGGCCGGTTGGCGCGAGGCAGGTGCGGGGGGTGGTTTCGGTGTGGTTGTGGTTGTCGGTACGGCTGCGGGTGTCGGGCGCGGCGCTCGCGGCGCTGCGGTGGGTGCTGCCTGTGCTGTCGTGGGTGTGCCGTGCGCGGATGGCCGGGCTGTCGTGGACCCAAGGGTCCTTGCCCGGCCATCCGGTGCTCGGCGTGAGCCCGGCGCGATCAGCCGAGGCCCGGACCCGCCGTGCCGGCGAGCGCCTCGAGGTCGCTCTTGCGGACCTTGATCACCAGCCAGGCGCTGACCAGGGCGAGTGCGGCCATCGCGGCAGCCGCGACGAAGCCCGTGGAGATTCCCTGGGCGAGCACCTCGTGCCCCCAGGGGGCGGGCAGTTGCTGCGTCTTGGCGAACTCCGCCTTCTGCTCCGCGGAACCGTCGGCCATGAAGTTCGGCAGCTGCTTCTCCGCCTCGTCCTTGCTGGCCGATCCGAACACCGTCGTCAGGATGGACAGGCCGAGCGAACCACCCACCTGTTGCATGGCGTTGAGCAGTCCGGAAGCCGCGCCCGCCTCGTGCTGGGCGACACCCGAGACCGCTGTGATCGTCAGCGTCACGAAGTTCAGCCCCATGCCGAAGCCGAAGACCAGCATCGGGCCCAGTACCCCGCCCGCGTAGGAACTGTCGGAGCTGATGAGCGTCTGCCAGGCGAGCCCGGCCACGGCAAGCGCCGACCCCGTGAGCATGAACGGCTTGGGGCCGAACACCGGCAGGAACCGTTGCGACAGACCCGCGCCCAGCGCGATCACGACGGTCACCGGCAGGAAGGCGAGCCCTGCCTCGATCGGGGTGTAGTCCAGTACGTTCTGGACGAAGAGGACGATGTAGAAGAACATGCCGAACATCGCTGCGGCCAGGCTCAGCATGATCACGTAGGTGCCCGCGCGGTTGCGGTCGGCGAACATCCGCAGCGGAGTGATGGGTTCCTTGGCTCGCGACTCGATGTACGCGAAGGCGAGCAGGAGCACCACGGCGACGCCGAAGGACCCGATGGTCAGGCTGTCCCGCCAGCCCTCGTCGGCGGCGCGGATGAAGCCGTAGACCAGCAGGGCCATGCCTCCAGTGGAGGTCAGAGCGCCCGCGATGTCGAAGCGGCCCGTGTGCCGTTCGGACTCGCTGATGTAGAGCGGGGTCAGGACCGCTATCAGTACGCCGATGGGCACGTTGACGAAGAGCACCCACCGCCAGTCGAGCCACTCGGTGAGCATGCCTCCCGCCAGCAGGCCTATCGCGCCGCCGCCCGCGGAGACCGCGGCGAAGACGCCGAAGGCCCGGTTCCGCTCCGGCCCTTCGGGGAAGGTGGTGGTGATCAGCGCCAGCGAGGTGGGCGACGCGATGGCGCCACCCATGCCCTGCAGGACGCGCGCAGCCAGCAACTGCCATGGCTCCTGGGCGAGTCCGCCGAGCAGCGAGGCGAAGGTGAACAACAGGATGCCGGTCAGGAAGACCCGGCGGCGCCCGAGGATGTCACCTGCCCGGCCGCCAAGGAGGAGCAGACCGCCGAAGGTGAGGGTGTAGGCGCTGACGACCCAGGTGAGGTCGGTGGTGCTGAACTTGAGCGCATCTTGAATGTGCGGCAGCGCGATGTTCACAATCGTCGCGTCGAGCACCACCATGAGTTGACAGGCCGCGATGACGGCAAGCGCGATGCCGGGATGCCCTTCCCGGCGGGCCGCGCCTGGCTTCTGACTGTTGATCAACTGAGAGGTTGTCACGATGAGTCCCCCACAAGCGCTTTAGTGAACGGTGGCGTTCACTGTCGCGCCCACGGTAGTGAGTCCCCAGTAGTGAACGCAAGCGTTCACTTAAGTTTGTCGGTGCGTGGCGTATCCCCCTATGTCGCCGCGCGACCCACCCGCCCTCCCCGGAATTCCCGCTTCCCTGTTCGCTGGAGACACTCAGATGGTTACCTCGCGCTGGACGGCCGCCCCCGCCCAGACGGCCTCACTCCGTCGGCGCGGCCCCGTGCTGGAACGGGCGATCCTCGATGCCGCCCTGGAGCAGCTCAGCACGGTCGGTTGGAACGGCCTCACGATGGAAGGTGTCGCGGCCGTGGCCCAGACGGGCAAGGCTGCGGTCTATCGTCGCTGGCCGTCCAAGGAGGACCTTGTCGCGGACGCGCTCAGGGCCGGGCTGCCGCGTTTCGAGGACGTGCCCGACCTCGGCGGCGTGCGAGAGGACCTGCTCGAACTCTGCCGACAGGCACGCGAGGCGATGTTCTCCCGTTCCGGCTTCGCGTTGCGTGCGGTCATTCACGAATGCGATCAGGTGCAGGCCGAGCGCTTCCATGCAGTCATCTTCAACGGAGTCGTGGAGCCGAGCGTCAAGCTGCTGCACCAGATTGTCACTCGCGGAATAGAGCGAGGAGAGGTCCGCCCTGACGCGGCGAACGACTACGTCTTCGATGCGATTCCGGCCATGATGATGTACCGCTCCAAGATGCGCGGAAGCGAATGGGGTGACCTGGAGATGGAAGAGATGATCGACCAGTTGGTCCTGCCCCTTCTGCGGCCGACGGGTTCCTGACCGGTGCTCGCGAGTGTCTCGCCGGCCGTCAGGAAAACCGGGGTGTCGCAGGGTGATCCGAGCAGCGTAGGCTAAGGGCGCCATGCCGTACGAACCGCCTACTCACACCGTCGAGCGCTCCCTCCGCGCCACGACCGGAGCGAAGATCATTGCCGGTGTCGACGAAGTCGGGCGAGGCGCCTGGGCCGGCCCTGTCACCGTCTGCGCCGCCGTCACCGGACTGCGCCGACCGCCCCAGGGCCTCACTGATTCCAAGCTGCTCAGCGTCAAGCGCCGGACCGAGCTCGCCGAGGAACTGCGGACCTGGGTGACGTCGTACGCCCTGGGTCATGCGAGCCATGAGGAGATCGACGACCTGGGGATGACGGCCGCCCTGCGGATCGCCGCCGTACGTGCTCTGGAGGCCCTTCCGGTGCGGCCCGACGCGGTAATCCTCGACGGGAAGCACGACTACCTCGGCACGCCCTGGAAGGTCCGGACCGTCATCAAGGGCGACCAGTCCTGTGTGGCGGTCGCGGCGGCCTCGGTGATCGCCAAGGTTCAGCGCGACAAAATGATGGCCGAACTGGGTATCGACCATGCAGACTTCGACTTCGCGGCCAACGCCGGGTATCCGTCACCGGTGCACAAGGCCGCACTGGAGGTCCGGGGCCCCACCCCGTACCACCGGTTGTCGTGGGCGTATCTTGATGCGCTGCCTCAGTGGCAGCACCTCAAGAAGGCCCGCAGCTGGGCGAGTGGAAGCACTCCTGGAATCGAGGGCCAGCTCGGCTTCGATTTCTGACGATTCCGCTCGCACGGATGTGCCACCCGCTGACGCGAGCCGCACCGACGTTTGATAAACATCAGCCCATGCCTCTCATTCCCGAGGAGCCTCAGATTCACGAGAGTGCCCAGGGTCCCCGCGCCACGGCGGCCAGCGGCCGCACCGCGCCGACCCCCCGTCCCGTACCCGGACCCCGTCCCGTGGCTCCGCCGCGTCCCGGTCGCCCCGGCCCTCTGCGGCCGACGCCGCCGGTGCAGCGGACGCCGCACGACGTGGCCGTGGCCAAGCCCGGTCTGCCGGGCCCCGCTGCCCCCTCCGTCTCCACCCCAGCCGAAGCCTCGGCTTCGAGGACTCCCCAGATCCAGCTCATCCCGGCCTCGGCCACGGGTGCGCTCGACGCTGCCGAGGAGGCCGTCGATCTGCTGCTGGAATCGGGCCGTGCGCCCGGTGAAGTGCTGGTGATCACTACCGGAGAACAGCATCCGTGGGCCGCCCACGAACTGTCCTTCGGTGAAGCCGCCTACTGGGCGCAGCACGACGCCGGCGACGACGTGTTCTACGCGGACGCCTCCGCCGTCTCGCGTGCCGCTTCGCGTCCCGTGGTCGTGGTCGCCGTGAACGGCGGGTCTGCCACCGCTGCCGCCGAGGCCCTGCCGCTGGCCCATGCGCGTGCCGGTGCCCTGCTGATCGTCTGCGGTGACCCGCAGCAGATCAACTCGGTACTGGGCGCGGGCGTCTGAGCCCGTTCCCGGAGAATCGGGGCACCTGGGGTCACCGATGGTGCCGCTTGTGCGGCACCTGCACGGCGGCCCATTTGGCATGCTCGCGTCTGCGCGGAATCCCGGCGGGGGAGTGCGGGTGTGCGGGGAGCGCCGGCCGGGACATGGCAGCAGCGGCGGTGTGACCGGGGCGTAGCGAACCAGTGGTGAACCGGCCCCGGCCGTACGTCGGTGACGTACGGCCGGAAAACCGTGTCGGCCGGGGCATGCCGTCCTGGAGCAGTGGTCCTCAGCGAGCTGCGGCGCGCCGCAGGACCTCCGAGGCGGCGCCACCGGTGCGCGGCAGCAGAGGCGGCGACTCGGACGTGGCGAAGGGCTCCGGCGCGGAGTCCGCGTTCGGGCGCCGACCGCCGCGTCCCTCACCGAGAACCTGCCAGCCGTCCCGCGTCAGAGTGATGTACGCACCACAGCGCAGTCCGTGCAGGGTGCAGGCGTCACGCAGTCCCCACATCCAGGCGCCGTCCTCCTCCGTCCAACGCGCGTCGCCCTCACGGCAGTAGAGCAGCACGGCGGTGCGCACAGGGGTGCGGCGCCGCAGGTCGTGCGGGATCACCCGACGCAGCTGCGAGAGCAGCGTGTTCCGGAACATCCAGCCGTCGGCCGGCGCCGGACGGCGCGTGAACGAGGCGCTCGCCAGCAGCCGTTCGTCCGGATCGAGAACCGCCACGATCGCGGTCGCCGGCTTGGGCTGGTGCCGGGAATGCAACCCGCTGACGACCTCGCGCGGACTGCGCAGCAGCGGGATACCGGCCTCGGCCCACTCGGCGGGTTCGAGCAGACGGGCCAGAGGGTTGGCGGATGCGGCGGACAGGTCGGTTGACGACGTGGACGCCGCGGAGGACGGAGCGAATCCGAAGGTCACGGTCCTCCCTTCGGCTACGCGCCCATGCGGGGGCGGGGTCGGATTGGGGGAGCGCGCACCGCAGCAGAGCCCTACCGGTTCACGGACGAGCCGTGCGGGGAGCGGACCCCAATTCTTCCTGTCGAACTTGGTTGCGGCAACGAGCAATTGGGCCCACCGACCCGAATCGGATGGTTGGTGGCATATATCCCTACCCCGTGTTTTGCCGGGCGACGCCCGGAGCCGTCGGCCCGGCTCTTCGAGGCCTCGACCGGCGCGCGCAGAGACCTTCGCCGACTTCCGCGCCTCTCAGCCACGTACCGCCAGCACCAGCGGCAACACCCCCTGGGCACCTGACCGCAACAGCAACCGGGCGGCGACGGCGAGGGTCCAACCGGTCTCGGTCATGTCGTCGACGAGCAGGACGGGACCGCCGGCTGCCTCGAGTGCCTCCCGCAGGGGCGGAGGCACGATGAGCGCACCGTGCAGGGCACGGAGGCGCTGAGCGCTGTTGGAGCGCGGCAGCGAGAGCTCGTCGGAGTGGTTCGTGTAGCCGAGGGAGCCCAGCAACGGGATCCGGCCGACCGCGGAGATCCGGCTCCCGAGCGACTGGACCAGCTGAGGCCGGGTGCGCGAGGGCAGCGTGACCACACCTACGGGGCGGGCGGGGGAGTCCGCGGCGCCGGAGGCCCAGCCGTCGGGCCCCTTGGCCCAGTCGGCCAGCACGGTCACGACGGCGTGGGCCACATCGTCGGGAACGGGGGCGTCCGGGGTCTGGGGCGCGAGCAGCGGACGCAGCCGGTTGCCCCAGCCGATGTCCGACAACCGCCCGAGGGCCCGGCCCGGGGAGGCCTGTTCCCCGGGCGGAATACGGCCCTTGAGGTCGACGCCGATGGCCGGCAGCCCGGTGGGCCACATCCGGCGCGGCTCCACCACGACCCCGGCCCGGGCGAGCGAACCGCCTGCCGTATCCAGTGCGGCCGGAGAGATGTCGGCGGTGAAACGGGGCCCTGCGCAGTTGTCGCAGCGGCCACAGGGAGCCGCTTCCTCGTCGTCCAGCTGACGTCGTAGGAACTCCATACGGCAGCCCGAAGTGGTGGCGTAGTCGCGCATGGCCTGCTGTTCGGCGGCGCGCTGCTTGGCGACCCACGCGTAGCGCTCGCTGTCGTACGACCAGGGCGTTCCCGTGGCGATCCAGCCGCCCTTGACCCGGTGGACGGCGCCGTCCACGTCGAGCACCTTGAGCATGATCTCCAGGCGGGTCCGGTTCAGTTCGACCAGTGGTTCGAGCGCGGGCAGCGACAATGGCCGGTCCGCTCCGGCCAGGGCGTCGAGAGTGCGTCGTACGGCTTCCTCGGGCGGGAACGCGACCGATGCGAAATAGGACCAGATCGCCTCGTCCTCACGGCCGGGCAGGAGCAGCACCTCGGCATGCTCGACACCACGTCCGGCGCGACCCACCTGCTGGTAGTAGGCGATGGGCGAGGAAGGCGAACCGATGTGGACGACGAAGCCGAGGTCCGGCTTGTCGAAGCCCATGCCGAGTGCGGACGTGGCGACCAGCGCCTTGACCTTGTTCGCGAGCAGAGCCTCCTCGGCCTGCTGGCGTTCGGCGTTCTCCGTCTTTCCCGTGTACGAGGCGACGGTGTGCCCGCACTCACGCAGGAAGGCGGTGATCTCCTCGGCGGCGGCCACTGTGAGCGTGTAGATGATTCCGGAGCCCGGCAGGTCGTTCAGGTGGTCGGCCAGCCAGGCCAGCCGGTGAGCCGCGTCGGGGAGTTGAAGCACGGAGAGGCTGAGGCTCTCGCGGTCGAGGGGACCCCGCAGCACCAGCGCGTCCGAGCCGCTGCCCGTCCCGAGCTGCTCGGCCACGTCCGCGGTGACACGGGCGTTGGCGGTGGCGGTGGTGGCGAGCACCGGCACGCCGGACGGCAGCTCTGTGAGCATGGTCCGCAGTCTGCGGTAGTCCGGTCGGAAGTCGTGTCCCCAGTCGGAGATGCAGTGCGCCTCGTCGACGACCAGAAGGCCGGTGGCGGCGGACAGTTCGGGCAGGACGTTGTCGCGGAAGTCCGGGTTGTTGAGCCGCTCGGGGCTCACCAGCAGCACGTCCACGGTGCCCGCGGCGACCTCGGCGCGAATGGTCTCCCACTCCTCAGGGTTGGAGGAGTTGATGGCCCGGGCCCGGATGCCGGCTCGTGCGGCGGCGTCGACCTGGTTGCGCATGAGAGCCAGGAGCGGGGAGACGATTACGGTCGGTCCGGCACCGCGCTCCCGCAGCAGGGCCGTCGCCACGAAGTACACCGCCGACTTGCCCCACCCCGTCCGCTGCACGACCAGGGCACGGCGCTTGTCGGCGACGAGTGCCTCGATGGCCCGCCACTGGTCCTCGCGCAACCGCGCCGATCCGGTGCTGTCCCCGACGAGCCGGGCGAGGATGCCGTC
This sequence comes from Streptomyces sp. NRRL B-3229, assembly GCF_000719505.1. Lineage (NCBI taxonomy): Bacteria > Bacillati > Actinomycetota > Actinomycetes > Kitasatosporales > Streptomycetaceae > Streptomyces > Streptomyces sp. NRRL B-3229. The sequence goes on from NZ_JOGP01000035.1 coordinate 47,222, forward strand.
GGCGGCCTCGCGCAGTTCGTCCTTGCTCGTGTGCGTCATGCCTCCCATACAACAGGACGGCTCGGACAGTCGGGCGCTGCGGCGGGCTGCCTGTGGACGAAGGACCTGCGGGGGCGCCTGTGGGCTGCCGATCTGTGGACGGCGGGTCGGTGGTTGTCGTGGTCCTGATCGGAGTTATCCACAGGGGCAAGCGGAGGATCGCGATCCGCGAGATCGTCTGCGCATGACGAATCACAGCGAAACGACCGGATCGGCTGCAAGCGGCAATAACGACGGACGGGACGGTGGTGGACGAAGCGGTAGCGGGTGGGACGGCGATGGGTACCGTGGTGGTGAGTGGGGAGGCGGTGGCCGCGACAGCGGTGCCCAGGACAGCAGTGGGCGCGATGGCATCGGTCGCGAGGGCGGTGGGCAGCGGGACGGGGACCGCACGGGCGTCGGGGATGGCTTGGGCGTCGGTGAGCAGGTCGGGGACGGCTTGGGTATCGGTGAGCGGGTCGGATTCGACGCGCACGGTGCCGAGCACCAGGTCACTCTGCGGACGCCGGGCGAACTGGCCGATGCCCTGCCGTACCTCCTCGGATACCGGCCCGAGGACAGCATCGTGCTGGTCGCCCTGCACGACCGGGACGGCCGTGGCCGGTTCGGCGGGCGAGCCCGGCTCGGCATCCCGGCCAACAAGGACGACTGGGCGGCCGTGGCCCGGCAGTTGGCCCATGGGCTGATCACCGGCAGCGAGCGCAGGGGCGCCCGCCCCGAGCAGATGGTCGCCTACCTCTGCCAGGAACCCGGAGCCGGTGAGACCGGAAAGCAGATCACGGAGCGGCTGGCACCGCTTGCCGCCCTACTGCGCACGGAATGCGGCCGGCTCGACGTGCCCGTGATCGAGGCGTTGTGCATCTCCGGCGGCCGCTACTGGTCGTACTGCTGTCCGAGCGAGGAATGCTGCCCCGTGGAGGGACTCCCGATGGGTCTGCCCGGCACCTCTGTGCTCGCGGCCGCGGCGACCTACGCCGGCCTACAGGTGCGAGGCACTCTGCGTGAGTTGCGAGGCAGGTTGCAGCCGTGGGAGACCGCTGCCGCCCTGGAGCAGGAGGTCGCCCTGGACACCGCCGGTATGGCTTTGATCCCCAGGATGCTCGACCTGCCGAGCCGCCGGGAAGTGGCGGAGGAGACGGCGCGGCTGGCAAGGCTCGTCATGACTCGTTTCGCCGCAGCGCCACCCGTGTCCGGCACACTCCAGGCGGACCTGAGGGACGACGAACTGCTGGGGCACGAGGAGGCGGCCGAACTCATTCTCGGTCTTCAGGACCGCACGACCCGGGACCGTGCAGCCGAGTGGATGGAGGCCGACGAGGCCGGGCCCGCCCTGCGGCTGTGGCGGGCACTGGCCCGTCGGTGCGTCGGGCCGTACGGCGAACACGCGGCGGCGCCGCTCACGCTCGCCGGGTGGGTCGCGTGGTCCGCGGGCGACGAGATCGAGGCCAGGGAGGCGCTGGCCATGGCCCTCGGAGCGGATCCGAGCTATCTCTTCGCCCGGCTTCTGCACCAGGCCTGCAACGAGGGACTGGACCCCGAGTCGATCCGTCGGTGCCTGCGCGCGGAACGTCAGACGCGTGAGACAGAGGCCCGGTCGGAGGTCTGCCGGTCCGGCGAGGAGCAGACAGTCGAGGATTCGGAGTTGTCGGACACGGTTGACTCCGACGGCAGTCGGGCTCTCGGTTCCGAGGGGAGTATTCCCTCGCGCCTGTTCGAGCCCGTCCCGGCGTCCATGCCTCCCACGGCCTCCCGTCGACGCAAGCGGACTCGCAGCGGCACTCGCGGCGATGCCCTGACGCACCCTGGGCCAGGGGAGGGGCGACCGTCCGGCGTGGAGGACTCGCGCCCACCGTCCCGCGCGGGCGGCCGTACGCGTCCCGGTGCCGTGCGCCGCCGTGCCACGGGGAAGGACGCCACATGCCGACCCGAGGGCACTCGGCCTGGAGGTGGTGCCACTGACGGTGCCCCCGAGGGAGAGGGGTGAGCGGCCGCTGGGAACGTGTGGCGCGCGGGCTGTCCCGCCTGTGTCGCAGGGTGGTGCCCCTGGCCGGCCGCCATTCGGTCGGCTTCCCCGGTCGCGGGCGTGACTCGGAACGGCCCTGCCCCGTTCACCTGAGGGGTGGAATGCCCGACCGGGCTGTGCCGTCTCACATCTCTTGTCCTTCAGTAGCCCCGCACCGGGCAGTAGCCCCGCACCGGGCGCCGCACCCGCCCGTGCCGCGCAGAGCGCAGAGGAAGCGACCCTTGCATCAGCCGACTCCGCCCTCCGACGACGCCCTGTCCGCCCGCCATGCGCCGAAGTCGGCTTGGACTGGGAGCGTCGGACCGCCGCAGCGGGTGGTCACGGACACCGGCACACCCGAGCCGAGGTTCCCGACCGGCACACAGCACTCCTTGGTGACCGCAGAGCACCGGTCGTCCGATCGATGGGGGAGTACGCCTTCGGCGTCGTGGGATCGCGAGTCGTTTCCACCGGCAGGGCCCGCGCGACGTTCGTCGCCGCCGGTGGAGCCGAGTCGGACTTCGGCTTTGGCCGGGAGCCGCTCCGTCCGGCTACCGGGACCGGTTCCGTCCGGGCCACCGCAGCCGCAGGGCGGCTCCCCAGGCCCCGGAGGACCGGCCGGCCTCCCCCCTGTGCACTCGACCATCATCTGTGTGGCACTTCCGGGCCTCGCCATCTCCACGGCCCAAGGGCAGTTGACCGGCCAAGGGCTGGAGGGCTTCTACCGCGCGGGCCGGCGGCTGCTCTCCCGTTGCCAGGTCCGGGTCGCCGGCCGCGAACCGCTCGCCGTCCAGGCACGGGCGACCGCGGCCGATCGCGCACGCTTCGTTGCCGTTGTCCGCGTCGCTCCTGGCCCGAGCCCGGACCCCGATGTCGTCGTCGAACGCAGCCGCCACGCCGACGGCACGGAACGCATCACGCTGCGCAGCGCAGCCTCCCGCCCCCTGCGGCTGCCCGTGGAGGTGGCACTCGGCTCGGATCTGGCGGACCTGAGCGCTATCGCGTCGGGCCGAGCGGGACCCGAGCTGTCCGCGATCGTGCACGACTCCGGTTTGCGCTGGTCCGGCGCCTCTGGTGGTGCCTCGGTGACAGCAGACCCGCCCCCGAGTGACGCGCTGGCGTCGGCAGGCCTGCTGCGCTGGGAGTTCGAGTTGCCGCCCGGCGGGACGGCCGGTCTGGAGCTGCGTGTGCGTCTCGACGGCGCAGCTCCCGTCCGGGCCGCGGGCCGTGCGTCGACCAGTCCCCTCGCTTCCGCCCGCGCGACGGGAGACCACCCCGCGCTCCAGCCTCTCCTGGACACGAGCATCGACGATCTCCGGTCTTTGTTGCTGCGCGACCCGGCACACCCCACTGACACCCACCTGGCGGCCGGAGTCCCTTGGCGCTGCGGACTGGCTCCGGCCGACGCACTCGCCGCGGCCCGCATGGTCCTGCCGCTCGGTACCGGGCTCGCCGCCGGGACACTCCGAACCCTCGCCCGCACCCAACAACGAGAAACGACCGGAACGCGCGAGGCACGGTCCGGAATGATCCCCGGACCGCGCCGGGACGCGGGGGCACATCTGCCGGCCGGCTGTACCGGCACCGAAGCCACCCTGCTCTTCCCCGCTCTGCTCGCGGAGGCCTTCCGGTGGGGGCTCTCGCGACAGGAGACGGAAGATCTGCTCCCGACGGCCGAGCGCTGCCTGGGCTGGATGCGAGCGACTGTGGGGGAGGGGACGTATCTCCGCGCCCCGCAACCAGGTGGTCCGGCCCGCTGTGAGACCCAGGCCCACGCGCATCGCGCGGCTGTCCTCGGTGCGGATCTGCTCGACGCTTTCGACAGACCCGGTGGGACGGCACTGCGGCAATGGGCCCGCGACCTGCGAACGGCCTTCCGGCGGGATTTCTGGATCGAGGATCGTGGTGGTGGCCGCCCAGCGGCGGCCCGTGCTCCTGACGGCCGCCTCGTGCCGTACCTCGGAGCCACGGCCGTCCATCTTCTGGACACCGGCCTGCTCGGCGGTGGCGAACTGGCACCCGGACTCCTCGACAGCGTCCAGACCGAGCAGCTCGCCCGGCTGCTCGGTGGCCCGGCCATGGATTCGGGCTGGGGGCTGCGTGGCCTGGGTGCCAAGGAAGCGGGATACAACCCCTTCGGCCACCGCACCGGGGCCGTTCGCGTCGACGAGACGGCTGTCGCTGTCGCGGGGCTGGCCGCCGCCGGGTTCGAGAGGGAGGCCGGCTCCCTCCTGCAAGGTCTGCTCGCGGCATCCGAGACCTTCGGGCACCGGCTCCCCGAGATGTTCGCCGGAGAACAGCGCTCGGAGGGGAGCGCTCCGCTGCCCCATCCGGCGGCCTGTCGTCCCGCCGCGACCGCAGCGGCTGCGGGAGTGCTGTTGCTGAGTGCCCTCGCGGGGGTCCGCCCGGACGCCCCGGCGGGAACCGTCACCCTGCGCCCCATGCGCAGCGTGCCTCTCGGCGAGATCGGACTGACCGGACTGAGGATTGCGGGCGCCCCGTTCTCGGTACGGGTCAGCAGACTCGGGCTCGCCATGGTCGAGGAGGCTGCCGAAGGGCTACAACTGGGGTCGTGACCTTGTACGACATCGCCTCGCAGAGTGGCCGCGAACAAGGGGTGGGATCTGCCCTGGGGCGCAGTGGATCAACCGTTGCCGCGACAGGCGAAGGGAGTGTTTATCGTCAGGCAGACGACTATGATCGCCGCATGCCCTACGACCCGTCAGCCTTTCCGCCCTTCGCCGTCACCGTGGATCTGGTCGTACTGACCGTGCGTCGCCACGCCCTGTGTGCGCTCGCGGTGCGCAGGGGCGAGCCGCCGTTCCAGGGGCGCTGGGCACTGCCAGGCGGCTTCGTACGGGCCGACGAGGATCTGGCGCAGGCCGCAGCCCGGGAACTGGCTGAGGAGACCGGGCTGCGCGCACACGACCCTGCCGTCCCCGTCCAGGACAACGGCGCGCACCTGGAACAGCTGGCGACCTACGGTGACCCAAAGCGTGATCCTCGGATGCGCGTGGTGAGCGTCGCCCATCTGGCTCTGGCCCCTGATCTGCCCGCTCCTCGGGCAGGTGGCGATGCCAGCAACGCACGCTGGGCGCCCGTCGAGGAACTGTTGCAGCAGGGCGGTTACGGTCGCGACGGGGAACCGGTCGCGCCGCTGGCTTTCGACCACGCGCAGATTCTGTCGGACGGTGTGGAACGAGCCCGCTCGAAGATCGAGTACTCGTCACTGGCCACCGCGTTCTGCCCGCCTGAGTTCACCGTCGGTGAGCTGCGTCGTGTCTATGAGGCGGTGTGGGGCGTTGCTCTCGACCCGCGCAACTTCCACCGCAAGGTGACGGGTACGCCAGGCTTCCTGGTCCCCACCGGTGGTACGACCACGCGGCAAGGCGGACGTCCCGCCCAGCTCTTCCGCGCCGGCGGCGCGACGCTGCTCAACCCTCCGATGCTGCGCCCCGAAGTGTGACGCCAGCGAAACCCGGACATAACGCGCTATCTTGCTACGGGTGATCCAGGCCTTCGGACTGACCAGCCCCTCCCGCAAGGACCTCCCGCCCACGGTCGACGACGTGTCCTTCGAAGCCCGTCCGGGACGCGTCACCGCGCTTCTCGGAGCGGCGGGCGCGGGCAAGACCTCGGCGCTCAGACTGATGCTCGAACTGCAACAGGGCCGTGGCATCACCCATTTCAGGGGGCGTCCGCTGCATCGCATCGCACATCCCTCGCGTGAGGTCGGCGTCCTCCTGGGCGATGTGCCGGGTCATCCCGCGCGCACGGTCCGCGGGCATCTGCGGATGCTGTGCGCGGCGGCCGGTGTACCGGTCAGGCGCGCCGACGAGGTGCTCGAAGCGGTGGGGCTGGTCAGTCTGCGCGACGAGCGTCTCGGCACGCTGTCGCGCGGCATGGACCGCCGCCTGGGTCTGGCCTGTGCCCTGTTGCCCAACCCGCACAGCCTCGTACTGGACGAGCCGGCAGAAGGACTCTCGAGCGGGGAGAGTCACTGGCTGTACGGCGTGCTGCGAGCGCACGCCGTCCGAGGCGGCACAGTCCTGTTCACCACGGCCGAGCCCAAGGAGGCCGCGCGCGTGGCGGATCGGGTCGTCACGCTCGAAAAGGGCAGACTCGTCGCCGACCAGGAGGTCCGGGAGTTCGCGCGCACCAGGCTGCGCCCCCGTGTCGCCGTACGGACTCCCCACGCCGTCCGCCTCGCTGCCCTGCTGACCAAGGAGGCGCGGGCGGCGCACCGCTCCGTCGAGGTCGTCCGGGAGGGCGGCAACCGGCTGTCCGTGTACGGCGGTACGTGTGCCGAAGTCGGCGAGATCGCGTTCCGTCACGGCATTCTCGTACACCAACTCGCGGATGAGACCGGGGACATGGGTCCAGGCGCGGGGTTCTTTCCAGGGGAGGAGACCCCGGGTGGCGGCCGCCGTCCAGGAAGCCCGGACTTGTGTGTGGGCGCCACGGAGGCCGAGGCCGGGGGATCGCGCGGTCCTGAGGGAGGCGCTGAGGCTGAGGAGGAGCACGGGGACTTCCCGCGACACGGCGGCAGCCTGGAGGCTCACGGCGAACGCCCGCGGCACACCCCTCAGGAGGCCCGCAGCGACTCGCCGGAAGAGAGCGTCCACCGCGGCTCGGCTCCCGGCAAAGCCTCGACGCTCCCCGCCCTCCCCTCCCCCCTCCCCCCCCCCA
>NZ_JOGP01000036.1:0-53634 GCF_000719505.1 Streptomyces sp. NRRL B-3229
GACCGGCTCCAGGGCGCGCCGGAGGCGTTGAAGAGCCTCAAGCGGTACGACTTCGAGGCCCCGTCGGCCTCCTTCGACGCAGCATTCGGAGGCGGCGAGAACTGGGCCGCCCATCTCAGGAACGTGAACCGGGCGTGCTGCTGACAAACCGTTACAACGCGGTCACCGGGTCGATTCGGGCTGCCTCGCCTGGCCTTTGTCCTGATTCTGGAAGAAGTTCGCCGTTTCGCTGCGCAAGGGGTTCCGGCCAAGGACGAACGGGGCTACGGTCCCTTCGAGCACAGGAACCACACGGTGGTTCGCACCTGACGACGCGTTGAGGCCGTACGGCGCACCCTCGTTCGACCGACCCACGAAGAACGACCCCGCCAGACCCCGCAGACCCCGCACACCCGCAGACCTCGCACAGCACAGGGCCAACAGCCCCAAGGCACCCGCATCTCGGACCGGCGGCTCCTCGCCGCCCCGTACACCGCAGCCGCGTCCACCACCACGGAGCAGCCCTCCGCACCGCGGCCGAAGCCGTCCCCATGCCGACGGTGGGCGAGAGGCCCCGACGAGCCCTCGCCGACCGTCCTCCAACCGCACCGGACCATCGACATGGCAGGGAGGCAGCCCGTGAACAACGACGGGAACGCATCGAAGCCCGGGACCGCCGGGACCACCGCACGTACCGGTGTCTGGTTCGTCGGAGCCCGCGGATCGGTCGCCACCACCGCCGTCGCCGGATGCGCGGCCGTCGCCGCCGGACTGCACCCGCCGACAGGCATGGTCACCGAGACCGCGCCCTTCGACGGCGCCGGCCTGCCGCCCCTGACCTCACTCGTCTTCGGCGGCCACGACACCGTCCACTCCCCGCTGCCCAAGCGGGCCGAACACCTCACCGAAGCGGGCGTCCTGCCGCACGGACTCGCTCCCGCCGTTCGCGCCGAACTCCAGGCCGCGGACGAGGAGATACGGCTCGGCGGCCCGCTTCCCGACGACCCGCGAAGCGACGAGGAACTCATCGCGGACTTCGCGGCCGACCTCACCTCGTTCCGTGGGCGCAACGCACTGGCCCGGGTGGTCGTCGTCAACGTCTCCTCCACCGAGCCGCTCCCGGCGCCGAACGCCGTACGGCTGCCGCCCAGCTCCCTGTACGCGGCCGCCGCCGTGCGAGCCGGCTGCCCCTACGTCAACTTCACGCCGTCCACCGGGCTGCGCACCCCGGCCCTCACGGAAGCCGCCGCAGCCCGGGCGCTGCCGCACGCCGGCCGGGACGGCAAGACCGGCCAGACCCTGCTGCGCGCCGTGCTCGCCCCGATGTTCGTCCAGCGGGCCCTCGACGTCCGCGCCTGGTCCGGCACCAACCTGCTGGGTGGCGGTGACGGGGCCGCCCTGGCCGACCCGGCCGCCGCGGCGGCGAAGAACGCCGGGAAGGAACGCGTCCTGGCCGACACGCTCGGCCACACACCTCAGGGCGAGGTGCACATCGACGACGTACCCGCGCTCGGTGACTGGAAGACCGCCTGGGACCACATCGCCTTCGACGGCTTCCTCGGTACGCGGATGATCCTCCAGACCACCTGGCAGGGCTGCGACTCGGCCCTGGCCGCGCCCCTCGTGCTCGACCTGGCCCGCCTCGTCGCCCGCGCCCACGAAGCGGGCCTGTCCGGCCCGCTGCCGCAACTGGGCTTCTACTTCAAGGATCCCGACGGGGGACCGGCGGGTCTCTCGGAGCAGTTCACCGCCCTGCTGTCCTTCGCCGACCGCCTGCGGGAGGCACCGTGACGCGCCCCTTCCGGCCACCGGCCGCCCCGCGACAAGCGCCGACTGCATCGCCGTAGAGCGATGGTCCCCCTCGGTCCACCACCTCTTCGGCCATCACCTCCCCGGCCCGTCACTCCTCGATGCGGCCTCCCCTCCCGAGCGACGACCGCTGTCCGCTCGCCTGTTCTCCACCCCCCTTCTCCACCCGCGCAGTACCAGGCCGTGCAGCGGCCACCGAAGTGAAGTCACTTCTCCCGCGGCTCGCCGGCCCCGCCCGAGGCGGAGACGGGAGCCGCGAGGCACCCGCAGCAACGCGACGACGAAAGTGAGAACCCTGTGACCGCGTTCAACGACGAAGCCGTCACCGGCGACGCCCTGCGCCGCACCCTCGGCGTCAGCCGCCGCCGCTTCCTCAGCACCTGCACGGCCGTCACCGGGGCGGCGATCGCGGCCCCGGTCTTCGGCGCCGGCCCCGCCCTGGCGCAGGACAGAGCACAGGCCGGCGGCCACGACCACGGCCGTTCCGCCCTGGTCCCGCCGCACAAGCGCGGCATCATCCTCTACACCGTCAGGGACGCGATAGCCCGGGACCCGCTCACCACGGACCTGCCCTCCGGCTTCCGCGAGGTGTTCAAGCAACTGTCGCGCTTCGGCTACCGCCAAGTGGAGTTCGCCGGATACGGCCAGCACGCCAACGCAGCCGGTGGCGCCGACCTGGGCACGGTCCAGGGCGCGAAGCTCCTGCGCTCCTGGCTCGACGAGTACGGCCTTCGGGCACAGGGCAGCCACGGCTACATCCCGCCGTCGTGGCCCCTCACGGCGGCGGACCGGGACACCTTCAAGCAGTGGCTGGAGATCGCCAACATCATCGGTATGGACCACATGGGGACCGGCGCCGACCCCACCAACACGGCCTACCGGGCGGACTGGGACGTCGCCGCGGAGAAGTGGAACACGCTGGGCGCCATCGCCTGCCGTGAGGGCATCAAACTCTACACCCACAACCACGACGCCGCCTACGACTTCCTGCTCGACGGCGGCCCGCTCGACGCTCAGGGACGGCCGACGCGCAGTTCCGGCATCCGCAAGCTGGAGTACTTCCTGAAGGTGACCGACCGCAAGAGCGTCTACCTGGAGCTGGACGTCTTCTGGGCGCACGTGGCCCAGTACAAGTTCCACACCTACACCGCCCACGACGGCTCCCAGCGCGAGAACGTCTTCGACCCGGCCGCGCTCGTCCAGCGCAACAGCGCCCGTTTCCCGCTCTTCCACGCCAAGGACGGTGTCGTCAACCCGCAGAGCGGTATGGGCTACGACATGGTGCCGTTCGGCACGGGTGACATCGACTACCGGCGCTTCTTCACCCGGGTGGGAGCGAAGAACTACCGCAACCCGATGGTCGAGCAGGACAACGCGCCCAGCACGACCGTGCCCGGCCAGTCCCTGGACTTCGCCCGCATCGGCTACCAGAACCTGGCGGCCCTGCGAGCCCGCCCCTGACGAAGCACCCTTCTTCCACCGCTCCCTGACGAAGCGTCACGCGGTGGTCCGTCGCTGACGCAGGGTCATGCGACCACTCACCAGGCGCGCTTGGCCGTCCGACGTGCAGAGCGCGCCTGGCTCTTGATCCGCCTCCAACCCGCAGCGGCCGGCCGGCCCTGCGAACCCGCTTCGCGGCCGGCCGGCAGACCAGACCGAAGGAGTTCTGAGTGCGCACCAGACGGATCGTCACCCTCCTAGGGGCCGCCACCCTGGCCGGAGCCGTCGGGCTCCTGCCGCTCACCCCGGCGCAGGCCGCCAAACCGGACCCCGCTCCGCCGGCCGCGTCGGACTTCCAGAAGGTCACCCTCAACGACCGCCCCGGCGAGCCCATGGCCCTCGCCGTTCTCCCCGACCGCCGGGTGCTGCACACGGCACGCACCGGTGAGGTCCGCATCCACGACCCCAAGAGCGGCGTGAACTTCCTCGCCGCCGACATGAAGAAGAGCCCGGCGGGGCTCTACCAGCACGACGAAGAGGGTGTGCAGGGCATCGCCGTGGACCCCGGCTTCGCCAAGAACCACTGGGTGTACCTCTACTACTCGCCCCGCCTCGACACCCCCATGGACGACCCGGCCACCCCGGGGGTCAACGAAGGGGATGCACCTCAGTTCGGCACGGACGCGGACTTCGCGAAGTACAAGGGCGTCACCCGCCTGTCGCGGTTCAAACTCGTGGGCAACAAGCTCGACTTCGCCACCGAGCAGAAGGTCATCGACGTACCGGCCGACCGCGGCATCTGCTGTCACGTCGGCGGAAAGATCGACTTCGACCGCAAGGGCACCCTGTTCCTGTCGACCGGCGACGACTCCAACCCGTTCTCCTCCGACGGCTACGCCCCGCTCGACGACCGCGCCGACCGCAACCCGGCCTACGACGCCCGGCGCACCGCGGGCAACACCAACGACCTGCGCGGCAAGGTCCTGCGTATCCAGGTCAAGCCCGGCGGCGGATACCGGATACCGCACGGCAACCTCTTCGCCCCGGGCACCCCGAAGACCCGTCCCGAGATCTACGCCATGGGCCTGCGCAACCCGTTCCGTTTCGGAGTGGACGAGAAGACCGGCGAGGTCTATGTGGGCGACTACTCGCCCGACGCCAACGCCGCCAACCCGAACCGCGGTCCCGCCGGCCAGGGCCGCTGGATGGTCATCGACCGCCCCGCCAACTACGGCTGGCCCTTCTGCGTGACCCAGGACCAGCCCTACCAGGACTACGACTTCGCCACCCAGACCTCCAGCGGCGCCTTCAACTGCGCGAAGCCGGTCAACGACTCGCGCCACAACACCGGCCGTAGCGAGCTGCCTCCGGTCGAGAACGCGGAGATCGTCTACGGCTACGGCGCCACCCCGGACTTCCCCGAACTCGGCACGGGCGGCATCGGCCCCATGGGCGGCCCGGTCTACCAGTACGACAAGGGCAACAAGGCCCAGAACCGGTGGCCCCAGTACTTCGACGGCAAGCCGCTCTTCTACGAGTGGACCCGCGACCAGATGAAGGCCATCACCCTCGGCAAGAAGAACGAGGTCCTCAAGATCGAGGACGCGATCCCCACGATCAAGACGGACGGCCCGATCGACGCCGAGTTCGGCCCCGACGGCGCCCTGTACGTCCTCGAATACGGCACCGGCTACTTCGCGGAACTGCCCGAGGCCCAGCTCTCCCGCATCGACTTCACGCGCGGAAACCGCACCCCGGAGCCCAAGGTGGCAGCCGACGTGGTCAACGGCACCACCCCGCTGACCGTCCAGTTCTCCAGCGCCGGCACGACGGACGCCGACGGCGACGCCCTGCGCTACGCCTGGGACTTCGACGCGAACGGCACGGTCGACTCCAGGGAGGCGAACCCGAAGCACACGTTCACCGAGAACGCCGTCTACGACGCCACGCTGAAGGTCACCGACAGCACCGGGCGTTCGGCCTCCGCGTCGGTTCCGGTCGTGGTCGGCAACAAGGCACCGGTCGTCGCGCTCACCACCGACCCGGCCCCGCACGGCGGCACCCCGTTCCACTGGGGTGACACGGTCACCTGGCAGGTCACCGTCACCGACGACCAGCCGGTGGACTGTGCGAAGGTCAGCGTGTCGTTCATCCTCGGCCACGACACGCACGGGCACCCGCTGTCGACGAGCAACGGCTGCTCCGGGTCGTTCAAGACCTTCGTGGACGGCGGTCACTCCGGTTCGGACAACCTCAAGGCGGTCTTCAACGCCACCTACACCGACACACCCCCGGCCGGCCTGCCGTCCCTCTCGGGCAGTGCCGAGGTCGCTCTGACCCCGGCCGACTGACCGGCGACGACGACACCAGACGGGGCGCCGCTGGGGGGCGCCCCGTCTGTCGTACGTCCGTGGCCTGCTGTCAGCTCTTCGCCAGTCCGGGCAGGTGCTCGGCCAGGTGCATGGCGTGGAGCTGCGCGAACTCCTCGTGCGTGCAGTCTCCGTAGGCGGGATGGGTGGCGTGCGCTCCGGTGTGGCCGGAGAACAGGGCCACCGCCTCGGCGAGACCGGCTGCCGCGTCGGACACCGGTAGATCCTGGTCCAGCGGCGGCGCCCCCTCGATCTCCGCACCGAGCGGATGCTTCATGGCACCTCTGCGCAGGAAGACCTGCTTGGCGAGTCGCCCTGCGGTGGCCCGGAACAGCGCGGGCTTGAGCACGGGGTATCCGGTCACGGAGTAACGGATGGTCTGGGCGCAGTGCTGAACCGTCTGGGAAAGGTTCCAGGTGCTGCCGGGCGCCAGGATCTCGCGTTCGGAGCGGGCGTCGTGCTGGGAGAGCGGCTTTATCAGCTGCTCGAGGTCGGGGGAGTGCATGGCGGGAGCTTACGCGGCGGTGATCGAACGGACGGCCCGTGCCGTGGCGGTGATCGAGGCCGTCGTCCGGCTTGAGGGCTTGGTCGCGGGGCCGACGTTGACACCGTGCCCATCTCTCCATCTGCCGATTGGCGTTCATGCCCCTTCACCCGAACTGAACGGTCTCGTTCGGTAAGCGCGGCGACGTGCGGGCCGCACTCGTGCAGATCACCCGGACCGGCCGGACGGCGATCCGTCAGGCGACCCTGGGCCCACTCGGCTCAGTGGACGCAGATCCGCTCCACGGCGTCGTCGATGGCCGCGGTCTGGGCCGCGGTGGGTACGACCGGAGCCCGTCCCTCTCGGCGGGCGTTGCGTACGGTCACGAACAGCAGCGGCGTCTCAGGCGGCGGGAGAGGCAGCTGGCAGTAGACGTTGAGACGCGTGTGCAGGACGAGGGCGCGACCCGGCGGCAGAACGGCGACCGGGACGGGCCGGATCTGGAGGAAGCCGTCGTAGCCCTGTCTCGATCCCGTGAGCGTCACGGCGGAGGCTGATGCGATGCGGATGGTGACGCCGAAATCGAGGCTGGAGCCCTGCGGCATCTGCACGCCCGTGATCCGGACGGTGGTGGCGGCGACCGGGTCGGGCGGTGGGGGCGGGGGGCGCGTGGCCGCGACGTAGCCGAGGACCGCGCCCAGGGCGACAGCGCAGGACGCCACCGCGATCGTCACCTGGGTGCGGCGCGACAACGCCCGCCAGCGCTCCCCGAGCAGCGGACGGTCCGCGCCGACGTTCTCGACGACGTCCCTGCCCTGGTCCTCGGGCTGAGTCACCATGTCCGGAGCGTAAAGGTGCCGCCGGGTGATGGGTACCGGTCGGACAGTCCCGTCTCAGCTCGGCGCTTGGGGAGCTGCCTGACCGCCCGAGTCGAGCGCATGGCCCACCGGTGTCTCGTCTTCGGCGACCTCAGTCGCTCCTGGTGAAAGTGCCGAGGCCGGTCGTGTTGAGGTTCTCGACCCGGACCTTGTCGGCGCGTCCGCCGGAGCCGACGGTGAACGTCACGCCGGACAGGCCGACGGCGTTTTCGCCGGTGGTGCGGTAGCTGAAGGTGTCGCCGTCGTAGTGGGTCAGGACGAACCGTTGCTTCTTGGGCCCGAGCTGCATGGTGAGTTTGTTGCCCTGGGCGATGACGGTCAACGGGCCGTAGTACTCATTGGCGTATGTCCCGGTGTAGGCGCTGTTCGCCCTGGCGGGTGCGGGCGAGGCCGGCGGCTTGCTGTAGTCGACCTTCGAGCGTTCGCCCTGGAGGGTCTGCTGGAAGATCGACCCGAGGAACTTCAGCCAGTCGACGGTCGGGCCGCCCGTCTGCGCGGTGTCGAGGAAGGTGGTGGAGATCGCCTCGGGCACACCGATCGGCTCGCCGTTGGTCAGGACGACGATGCCGAGCTTCTCCGAGGGCAGCAAGGCGACGTTGGTGGCCGCCCCCAGCGCGAAGCCGCCGGAGTGGCCGAGCTTCAGCCTGCCCTGGTCGTCGTAGCTCACGTTCCAGCCGAGCCCGTAGAACCCTGCGCGGCCCGCGGGCGAGTGCGGCGGCTCCGAGACGATGTGCGGCAGGTGCGTCTCCTCCAGGGCGTCGGCGTCGACGACCTTGCGCCCCTCGAACTTTCCGTTGCCCAATTGCAGGCGCAGCCACTTCGTCATGTCCCGGACCGTGGAGCTGGCCCCGCCCGCCGGACTCTGGGCGTCCGGTTGGCGCACGTACGTGGCCTGCCAGGTGCCGTCGGTCTTCACGTGCAGGACGGCCTTGTCGCTCGCCTTCTCGTAGTCGGCGAACGAGGAGCTGGTGGAGTTCATCCCCAGCGGCCGGTACACCTTGTCGGCGGACAGCTTCTCCCAGCTGGTCCCCGCCGCCCGCGCGGTGGCGACGGCGGCTTCGGTCAGCCCGAAGTTGGTGTACGCGTAGTGGGCCCGGAAGGGGGCCAGCGGTTCGTAGCGCAGGTGGTCCAGGATGTAGGAGCGGTCGTAGCCGAGGTCTTCCAGGAGGTCTCCGGCGTGGTCGGGCAGTCCGCTGCGATGCGAGAACAGGTCGGCCAGCGTGACGTGGCGGCTGACCCACGGGTCCTTCAGCGCGAAGCCGGGGGTGTACTTGACGACCGGGTCGTCCCAGCCGACGGTCTTCTCACCCACGGCCGCGGCGACCACGGTGGAGGCGAGGGGCTTGGAGACCGAGGCGAGCTGGAAGACCGTGTCCGCTCCGACCCGGTCCTTCGTGCCCACCTTCCGCGTGCCGAACCCCTTGAGGTACATCACCTTGTCGTCGTACACCACGCCCACGGCCACTCCGGGCACACCGGTGCGGCGCATGGCGTCCTGTACGACGCCGTCCAGTTGGTTCACCGCGGTCTCGACCTTGGCCCGGGTGAGCTGTGACGGTGGCTGGGCGGGTGGGACCGTGGGCAGCGGCGACTTGGTGGCGGCCGCGCGGGCGACGGCGGCGGTGTCGGCATCGGCCTGAGTGCAGCCGACGGCCAGCGCCGCCACCAGGCCCAGTGCCGCGGCGGAGCGAAGGGGCCGGTGGCATGCGCTGTCGAGTGGGGACATGACGTCCATGAGATCCCCCTCGCCGACACCTGTCGCGGCTGGGCGGACCGTTCGGGGGATCAGGTGTACGCCGTCACGCCGCCCGCTGAAGTGCGAGAACGCCGTCTCCGGCGGCCGTTTCCTTCTGGGGCCGACGGACTCGAGGTCAGGAAGCCAGGATCGGGAGCCGGTCCTTCTTGAGTGCTCTCCGGGGTGGTGGTCCACCCGGTGACCCGCCTGGGGGCGCAGGCGATGGCCCACCCATCCCGCACGCGATCATGACCGGTGCGGCACAATCGCGCTTCACTGGCGGGCGACGGAGAGGGTGGGGACGTGGGGCGTCTTGGCTGGTGGTCCCGGCGTAAGGGCATAAAGAACGAACCGGCACTCCTGGCCGCGGCCGCCGAGAACCCTGGAGGCAGCGTCGCCGAGATCGACCAGGCGTACGTCGACGACCCGAACGGCTACGTGCCTCCCGAGGCGATCCGCGGCGTGTGGGTGGTGGACGACAACGGGAAACTGACGGGTGAGTACCGGGCGAATCCCCGTCACGGGGCACCCCAGGACGACTTCGGCAAGCTCACGGATCCTGATCACTGGCTGGGCTGGCTCGGCGACGACCCGGCGACCGCCGTCCGCAAGGGCGTCGAGGAGTCCCTGCGTGCTCAGGTGGCGGACGCGGTGGTCGAGTGGGTCAAGATCACTGAGACGCCCCGGTTTCTCACGGGCGGGCGTCGGCATTCCGAGGACGCAGAGCTCATGCTGGTCACCCGCGCGGCACTCGCGGCACCGTTCGCGTTGTCCGTGCGCACCGCACAGCACGGCCGCTCCGTCCTCCTGGGAGTGTTCTCCTGGGCGGCGGTGAACCTCTCAGCGTCCGGCGACCGCAAGGACCGGCACTGGTTCGACCTGGATGTCGACCTGGACTGGGCTGGTGAGCGTCTTCAGGAACGGATCTATGAGATCGACGGCGAGGGCAGCGCTCCCGGGCGATAGAACACCGAGACCCGGAGCGGGTGGCCAAGCTGAGGGAGCACCCGCGGCGATGGGACGTCAGCCCATCGAGCCGGGCGCCCAACCGTTCACGCGTCCCACAGACGGACCACGCCCTCGGCGAGCTCAAGGAACTGCCTGGTCCTCGCGTGATGGTGGGTGGGGGAGATCCCGGGGACAGCCCCCAGGAGTTCCCCCTGTTCCGGATCCCAGATCGACAGACTGCTCGCCCCGCTGCTGAAGAGCCGCGTGCCGTCGCTGAAGAACGGGCCGACCGGGCCCTCGAACGCGTGGAGTTCCACGGCCATCCGGTGCTCGCCGGGCGGAGTCGATCCAGGTCGCGGAGTGAATCAGTAGTACGTACGGTCGCACACGTCGAGCCGGCTCTGGCCGTCCTCGGACATGGTGGTAGCCGTCGTTCTCCAGGCCCAGCATGATCTCACCGGTCCGCAGATCGAGCAGCTCTCCGAACCGGCCGGAGTCGTTGACCACCGCGGCGAACCTGCCGTCGTGCGAGGCGTGCAGGTGCCTGCGCAGCTGACGGCCGTCGAATGGGTCGTGGTCGGGTTCATCCGGGACGGTGGTGCTCGCGACTGCCGGTCGCCACGTCCCGACGGCCGATCGTGCCGTCATGCGATTCCGCGCCCCATCTCGCATGGTTGGACACACAGTCATCGTCTGCAAGGGCGAGCTCGCCGTGCACGCCGGTCAATGGGCCGCGGGGTCGCGGGGCCGACCGGCGTGTCCCCGTGCAAGGTGGTCCGGTGCATCAGGCGCTGCCGGCCACCGTCGTTGTAAGCAACTCCCTTATGAGCGAAGCGACTTGCTCCACCTCGATCAGGAAGCCGTCATGGCCGTAGGGGGATTCGATCAGGCGGAGATCGTCGGCTGAGGGGATGCCCGCGGCCAACTGCGCCTGCTGCGACGGCGGATAGAGGCGGTCGGAGTCGACGCCGGCCACCAGCGTGGGGGCCGTCACCCGGCGCAGCGCGGCGCGCAGGCCGCCGCGGTCCCTGCCGGCGTCGTGACTGTTCATGGCCTCGGACAGGACGACGTAGCTGCCGGCGTCGAAGCGGCGCACCAACTTGGTTGCGTGATGGTCGAGATAGGACTCGACCTGGTACCGGCCGCCCCTCCAGGGTTCCTCCGTGGCCTGGGGCGTGCGGCCGAAGCGGGCGGCGAGTTCCGGCTCGCTGCGGTAGCTGACGTGCGCCAGCCGTCGGGCCAGGCCGAGCCCTGTGTGGGGCCCGCGGCCGGTGTCGTGGTAGTCGCCGCCCTGCCAGTGCGGATCGGAACGGATGGCGTGCACCTGGATGCCGGACAGGGCGATCTGCTCGGCGCTCGCCGCAGCCGTCGTCGCGAGCAGCAGGAGAGCACCCGTGCGCTGCGGGTGCGCCACGGCCCACTCCAGTGCCCGCATCCCGCCCATCGAGCCGCCCACCACCAGCGCCCAACGGTCGATCCCCAGCGCGTCGGCCAGGCCGGTCTCGGCCGCGACCTGGTCGCGCTGGGTCAGGAAGGGGAAGCCGCCGCCCCAGGGGCGGCCGCCCGCGGCGAGGGAGGACGGCCCGGTACTGCCCTGGCAGCCGCCGAGAACGTTCGGTGCCACGACGAACCAGCGGTCCGTGTCCAGCGCCCGCCCCGGCCCGATGAGACCGTCCCACCAGCCGGGCGTCGGGTGCCCCGGACCGGCGGGGCCGGCGACGTGGCTGTCCCCGGTGAGGGCGTGCAGGACGAGAACGGCGTTGGAGGCGTCCGGCAACAGCCGTCCCCACGTCTCGAACGCCAGCCGTACGGCGGGCAGTTCACCACCGGCCTCCAAGGAGAGCGGCTTCTCGCCGGCGTACCACTGGCGCCGCCCGGGCGGGTCCCCCTCCCGCCAGGCCCCGGTGGCCGGCGGGAGGGGGACCTCGGAAGGCGTCAGTACGGTGTTCAGGACGCGCCCTTGGCCGCGCGGAACCCCGCCTCAAGGTCGGCCTTGAGGTCGGCGAGGTTCTCGATGCCGACCGACAGCCGAACCAGCCCGGGGGAGGTGCCGGTGGCCGCCAACTGCGCCTCGTCGAGCTGGCTGTGGGTGGTGGACGCCGGATGGATGATGAGGCTGCGGACGTCGCCGATGTTGGCGAGATGGCTGAACAGCTCGACGGCGTCCACGAACCGCCTGCCCGCCTCGACACCGTCCCGCAGCTCGAACGAGACGATGGCACCGGCACCGCGCGGCAGGTACTTCTGCCCCGCCTCGTACCAGCGGCTGGACTCAAGTCCCGGATAGTGGACGGCCGCGACCTCGTCCCGCTGCTCCAGCCACTGGGCCAGCGCCAGGGCGTTCGAGGAGTGCCGCTCGATGCGCAGGCTCAGCGTCTCCACGCCCTGGAGCAGCAGGAACGCGGAGTGCGGGGAGAGCGCCGGGCCGAGGTCACGCAGCAGCTGTACCCGGAGCTTGATGGCGAAGGCGCCGGGCCCGAGGGCGGGCCAGTACTGGAGGCCGTGGTAGCTGGGGTCGGGCTCGGTGAAGTCGGGGAAGCGGTCGGCGTGGGCGCCGAAGTCGAAGGTGCCGCCGTCCACCACGACACCCGCGATCGCGGTGCCGTGACCGCCGAGGAACTTGGTCGCCGAGTGCACGACGACGTCGGCCCCGTGCTCAAGGGGCCGCAGCAGGTACGGGGTCGGGACCGTGTTGTCCACGATCAGCGGCACCCCGGCCTCGTGCGCCACGTCCGCGACCGCCCGCACGTCGAGCACGTTGCCGCGCGGGTTGCCCAGCGTCTCGGCGAACAGCGCCTTGGTGTTCGGCCGGATCGCCGCCCGCCAGGCGTCGGAGTCGTCGGGGTCGTCGACGAAGGACACCTCGATGCCGAACTTGGGCAGCGTGTGCCGGAACAGGTTGTAGGTGCCGCCGTACAGGGAGGTGCTGGAGACGACGTGGTCACCCGCGCTCGCGAGCGTCAGGATCGCGAGGGTCTCCGCGGCCTGCCCGGAGGAGAGCGCGACGGCTGCGACTCCGCCTTCCAGGGCGGCGATCCGCTGCTCGAAGACATCCTGCGTGGGGTTGTGGATGCGGGTGTAGATGTTGCCGGGCTCGGCCAGCGAGAACAGGTCGGCGGCGTGCTGGGTGTCGCGGAAGACGAACGAGGTCGTCTGGTAGATGGGCGTGGCACGGGCGCCGGTCGTCGGATCGGGTGCCGCTCCGGCGTGGATCTGCTTGGTCTCGAACGACCAGGCGGAGGTGTCGGGTCCTGCGGGTGTCTCGTCGGGGGTGTGGCCGGCGGTGACGGAGTCGAGGGGCTGGCTCATCGTGTTGCTCCCGGTGCAGAGGGTGAGGGTGCGACGGCGTGAGGGAACCGCGGCGTGGCGGACCGCGCCCAAGAAGTGGGCTGCGGTCAGCGCGAAACGGAGAGAGTGAGAAAGATGCTGCTCAGAAGCCGGAGCGCGGCGTCAGCTCGCGGCGTGACAACCCGTGGTGGTGACACGCACGTAGTCCACGTGGCGGCGGGTCACAAGCACGGTCATGGAGCCAGGTAACCACAACGACGGTTGCGTGGCAGCGGCATGAGCAGGATGTCTCACGTCGTGGGACGGGTCGAGAGATGGTTCGCCGAACTCCTGGGAGCCGGAGCCACGTTCGGGCCGGTTCCCAGCAGTCCTGCGCTCGGGGACGATCATCGCGACTGTGGGGACGCGGGGGGTTGCGAGGATGTCCGCCGGTGCAGTTCCACGGCCAGGGGTGTGGCGGTGAACATCGAGGAGCAGGTGCCCACCGCGAGACCGATGAGGAGTGCCAGGGCGAAGTCGGTCAGGGTGTCGCCGCCCAAAACGGCCAGCGAGGTGAGGATGAACGCGGCGCCCATTCCGGTGTTGACGGTGCGGGGCAAGGTCTGGAGCAATGCCAGGTTGGCGACACGGGCGAAGGGCAGTCCCCGGTCCCCGCGGCCGAGTTCCCTGATGCGGTCGAAGACGACGACGGAGTCGTTGACCGAGTAGCCGATGACGGTCAGCAGCGCGGCCAGGAAGACGCCGTCGATGCTCTTGCCGAGCCAGGCGAAGACACCGACGAGGATCACGACGTCGTGGGCCAGGGCGG
Organism: Streptomyces sp. NRRL B-3229; assembly: GCF_000719505.1. Lineage (NCBI taxonomy): Bacteria > Bacillati > Actinomycetota > Actinomycetes > Kitasatosporales > Streptomycetaceae > Streptomyces > Streptomyces sp. NRRL B-3229. Next base: position 13,739 of record NZ_JOGP01000036.1, read on the forward strand.
CGACCGCGGAGGTTCCCAGCAGCCAGCGGAAACGGGCCGCGAGGTAGACGAGCTGGGCGCCGAGGGCGACGGCCAGGGCCACGACGGCGCCTCGGCGCAGTTCCTCGCCGAGGCTGGGACCGATGGCTTCGTCACGGACCTTGTCGGCTCGCTCCGTCAGATTGGCGACGGTCTCGGTGACAGCGGCCGCCTGCGTGTTGTCCAGGTGGTGCGTGCGGACGGTGAGCCGGTTCTCGCCGGAGGTCTGGACGACGGCCTGCGGGAATCCCGCGTCGGCGAGCGCGGTGCGGGCCCGGCCGGGGTCGACGGGCGTGTCCGTGCTGTATTCGATGAGCCGGCCGCCGGTGAACTCGACGCCGAAGTCGAGACCTCGTGCGGCGATGCCGGAGGCGGCCAGGACGAGCGCGGCCGCGGAGACGGCCAGCCAGCGGCGCGGGTGCCGCATCAGGTCCGGGTTCCTACGGCTGAGACGGTCGCGGACGGCGCCGGTGTGCGCGATGCCCGTCAGCCGGGGACGCCGGCGCAGTCGAGGACCGGCGACGCTGAACTCGGCCAGGGCACGCGTGATGACCAGCGCGCTCACCATGGACGCCAGGACGCCTATGCCCAGCGTGACGCCGAACCCGCGCACGGGCCCGGAGGCCAGGAAGAAGAGCAGACCGGCCGCGATGAGGGTGGTGATGTTGGAGTCGGCGATCGCGCTGAACGCCTTGCGGAATCCTGCGTTCAGCGACGACCGCGGGGTGCGGCGGGGCCCCGAGGCGTACTCCTCACGGGCACGTTCGAACACGAGCACGTTGGCGTCGACGGCCATACCGATGGCCAGCACGAATCCGGCGAGGCCGGGCAGCGTGAGGGTGGCTCCGAGGGCGGCGAGGGCGGCGTACGAGATGAGGCCGTAGGAGAGGAGTGCCACGGTCGCCAGGAACCCCACGAGCCGGTAGACGCCGATGATGAACAGCGCGGTCAGCGCGGTGCCGATGACGGCCGCCCATGCGCTGGCGGTGATGGCTTCGGAGCCCAGGGTGGGGCCGACGGTGCGCTGCTCGATCGTCTCCACCGGCACCGGTAGTGCGCCGCCGCTGATGAGCAGGGCGAGCTCCTTGGCTTCGCTGTCGTCGAATGAACCGGTGATCTGTGTGGAGCCGCCGGCGATGCCGGAGCGGCAGGCGACGGAGGGGTCGACCTGTGGGGAAGAGATGATCTTGTCGTCGAGGACGATGGCGACCCGGCGACCCGGGTCCCCCGCAGGGTGGCAGGCCGCCTCGCCGGTCAGCCGGGCCCACCCCTTCTCGCCCGCGCCCTTGAAGTCGACGGTGACGTGCCATCCGCCGCCCTGGGGATCGAAGCGGGCGGCTGCCTTCTCGACGTCCTTGCCGGTCAGCGCGGCCGGCTCGAGGTGCAGCGACTGCCCGGACTCGTCCGGCAGCTCCTTCCCGCGGGGGCGTTTGGGCAGTTGTTCGGGGGAGTCGTCGGTGCCGCGTACCGGGTGGAAGGCGAGCTGGGCGGTGCGGCCGAGGACGTCGGCCGCCTTGCGGGGATCCTGGAGTCCGGGGAGTTCGACGATGATCCGGTCGCTGCCGGAGCGGGTGATCGAGGGTTCGGCGACACCCAGGGCGTCGACCCGGCCGCGCAGCACCTCCACCGTGCGGTCCGTGGCCTCGCCGTCCGCCTCGCCGGCGGTCGTGGGTCGGGTCTCCAGCACGATCTGGGTGCCGCCTCGCAGATCGAGTCCGAGGTGGACGGGCACGGTGAGCGCGACGTACAGGGAAAGGGCGACAGCGGCGAGGGCGATCAGTCCTCTGACGCGTGTGGGTCGGTTCACAGGGGCCTCCGGCGAGCACACCGCGGCCGGGACGGTGGCCGCGGGCGGGGAAGGAAAGGACAGATTTCAGATGCCGGAGGGGGAGGGCGGCGCCCGTCCGTCGTGAGGGAATGCCTCAAGTGCGGGCGGGCCCGCCGTTGTTGCCATGGGCCGCGTGGGCTGGAGCAGAAGGGGGGCCGCAAGGGGCGTCGGACACGGGGCGGACGCCGGGGGTGCATGGCGTTCGCCGGTGACATCCCCCTGACCGCGCACGGCGGGGGAGACCGCTGGTTCTGCGGCTTCCACACGGGCTTGGACGGAGGCTGGTTCGGCTCCGGCCGCGAGCACCGGGCTGCTTGCTGTACGGCTGTGCGCATCGCCCGGGAGGGCCGGGCCGAGCAGGGTGAGGGCGGCGGCGAGCAGGACGGCCCATACGGCAGCAGCCGCCCCCGGGTTCCGCGTGCGCGAAACGCCGTACGCGGAACGGGCCATCCCTGCTCCTCCCTCCCTGTCCGAGGTGTCGTAGTGGTAGAACTGCCCCTGCCGTCCGGCCTGTTCAGGCCTCGATGAGTCCGGCGCGGATCGCATAGCGGGTGAGTTGCAGACGGTCGCGCATGCCGAGCTTGTGCAGCAGGTTCTCCCGGTGCCGGTGGACGGTCTTGATGCTGATGAAGAGCAGCTCGGCGATCTCCTTGGAGGAGTGGCCCTCGGCCACCAGCTTGAGGACCTCCTCCTCGCGCGGGGTCAGCACCTGCTCGGGCGGTTCCTCGCCGTCGCGGACCCGGTCGAGGTAGGTGCGGATCAGGGCGGTGACCGCGCCCGGATACAGGAAGGGCTCGTCGCGCATGGCAGCTCGACAGGCCGCCACCAGATCGCGGTCGGCCACCGACTTCAGCACGTATCCGTCGGCTCCGGCCCTGAGCGCCTGGAAGAAGTACTGCTCGTTGTCGTGCATCGTCAGCATCAGTACGCGCAGGCCGGGGTTGCGTGCGACGAGTTCGCGGGTGGCCTGGAGACCGGTCATCCGGGGCATGGCGATGTCCAGCACCGCCAGGTCGATCTCGTGGGTGCGGGCCAGTTCGACGGCCTCGGCCCCGTCGCCCGCCTCGGCGACGACCTCGAGGTCGGGTTCCCGGTCGAGGATGAGCCGCACACCGCGTCGTACCAGAGCGTGGTCGTCGGCGAGGAGGATGCGGATCACGGGGGTGTGGGGCGTGGTCATGGCTGCTTCCTGAGGGGCACGGCGAGCCGGACCTCGGTACCGGCCCGCGGCTGGGAGGTGACGTCGAGCGTGGCTCCGACGAGCAGAGCCCGCTCCCGCATGCCGCGCATACCGGCGCCTTCGGGGGCGGCCTGGGTACCGCGGCCGTCGTCCGAGACGGTCAGCACCACCGTCTCGCCGCTGTGCCGCAGGCTCACCTCGACCTTGTCGGCCCCGGCGTGGCGAGCCGCGTTGGTCAGGGCCTCCTGGGCGACGCGGTAGAGCACGAGTTCCGTCTGCTGGTCCAGCGCGGGCAGACCGGTGTCGAAGCGGCGCACCACACGCAACGCCACGTGCGTGGCGAACTCACCGGTCAGCGCGGTCAGGGCGCTGACCAGGCCGAGGTCCTCGAGCACGCCCGGCCGTAGCCGGCGCACCAGACGCCGCACCTCGTCCAGACTGCCCCGGGTGATCTCCTGCATCTGCCGCAGCTCACCGCGCAACGGCTCGTCCGCCTCGTCGGCGGCCCGCTCCAGCGACAGCAGGACCGCCGTCATGCTCTGGCCCACCTCGTCGTGCAGTTCCTGCGCGATGCGACGCCGTTCCGCCTCCTGGGCGGAGAGGGCGCGGGCGCTGCTGGACGCACGTTCGTGTTCGAGGCGTTCGAGCATGGCGTTGAAGGTGCGGATCAGTTCGGCGGTCTGACCGTGGCCGCCCTCCGGCAGACGCTGCCCGGGCCGCAGCAGATCGACCGTGGCCATGAGCCGCGTGAGCCGGTCGAGCGGGGCCAGGCCGATCCGCAGCAGGGCCGCGTTGGCGACCAGCATGACGACCAGACCGCCCACGAGGATGACCGCCTCGGTGAGCAGCACCGGCACGGAGACGGTGACCGGAGCCCACAGCAGCAGCGCGGTGGCGCTTCCGAGCACGACCGCGTTGAGGGCGAAGATCCGCCAGAACAGGGACACCGCGACGTCGCCTTTCTCCGTGTGACGCGGTCTGTCCGCACCGTCGGTCACCGCATGATCCGGGCGTGAGCTGTGTCAGCTGTTTCCTGCCCGGCCAACTGCCCAGGCTGCCCGCTGCCGCTCCGGCTGTCGATGGGTGCCAGTCCCCATTTCCCGGGCCCCGACCCGCCCCCGTGCCGATGGACCCCGTGCCGGGCCAGAGATGGGTATCGCGCCCGATGGGCTTCACGCGGCGTCTCGGCCACGGTGGAGACACGAACTCGGCGCCCCGAAGGAGCGAGCAGGGCGCCCGGACGGCGCCGCCCTTCGGCTGCCTCCCCACGGAAAGAAGGATCTGCCATGTCCCTCGACGTGCCCCGTGCCGAAACCCGTCGTGAGCGGTTGACGGCCCACGAGGTTCTTCAGCGCCTCGAACACGAACGCACCTCCCGGCTCACCCAGCTGCGGGTGATCGAGGAGAGCCGGGCCGGCGCGGAGGACCAGGTGACCGCCGCGCAGAGGGACACCGTCCGGCGGGTCCTCGCAGAGGTGGAGGCGGCCGTCGCCCGCCTCGGCGACGGCAGCTACGGCGTCTGCGGCGGCTGTTCCCGGCCGATCCCCGTGGAGCGCCTGGAGATCCTGCCCTACACGCGGTTCTGCGTGCCCTGCCAGCGGAAGGCCGGCTGACGAGGGGCCGTCGGACCCGCCGAACCCCAACGTGCCCTGTCCGTGGGCCCCTTGGGCTTGCCCGGTCCGTCGGACCCGTCGGACTTCCCTACCGGTCGGACCCGCTGGACTTTCCTGTCCGTCGGACCCGCTGGACTTTCCTGTTCCGTTCCGCACAGGGGGTGACTTGGTGAACCACCGGATCATCGACGACCAGAACACCGAGCTGTCGGCCGAGGACCTCGCCGCACTCCGCGAGAACCTGCACGAGCAACGCCGGTTCCGCCAGGAGCAACTGCACCAGCTCTCGGCCGCCGCCGCGTCCCGTGCCGACGCGCTGCCCGCCCGCCGCTCCGCCGCCCAGCTCGAAGTGAGTGTCAAGCTCGCGGCCTCCGCGCGTCTGGTCCTGGCCGACGTGGAGGCCGCCCTCACCCGCATGGACCTGGGTCACTACGGCACCTGCCACCTGTGCCGCGGGCCGATCGCCCGAGTACGACTGCTGATCGTGCCGCAGGCCCGCTTCTGCGCGCGCTGCCAACAGGTCAAGGAGGCAGGCCGATGAGCACCCTGGCCAAGCGCCGACCCACACCGCCCCGGCACCGCTCATGGCCCTGGTGCCGACACTGTTCCGGCATCGCCCTCGACCTGGGCAGCACCCGCACCCGCGTCTGGACGTCCGGACGGCGCACGATCCTCGACGTGCCCACGGTCACCTTTCCGGCATCACCGGGCGAGGGCGCCACCTGCCCCATCCAGCGCGGGACCATCGTGGACACGCCCGGAACGGCCCGGCTCCTCGACCGGCTGCTCGCCCCACGCCTGCCCCGCCACGGCCGTCCCCTGCTCATCCTGACCACGCCCGTCCTCGGCGGCGTCACCTACCGTGCCGAGGCCCGCACCGCGGTCGAGGTGCTGCGTCCCCGCACCGTCCTGACCGTCCCCACCCCACGTGCGGTGGCCGTGGCCGCGGAAGCCGACCTGGCCCGCCCGCTGCTCGTCGTGGACCTCGGCGCCCACCTCACCGAGGTGACGCTTCTCGTCGACGGCGCGGTGACCGACGCTCGCCGCACCGCCCTGGGCACCAGCGACCTGGACGACCTCACCCCGCCCACCCGGATCACCGAAGCGGTGGTCGCCATGGTGACCGGCATGCTGGACCAGGACCACACTCCCCACACACTGCGCGCCCTGCGCCGAGGGACACTTCTCGCCGGAGGGGGTGCCCTGCGAGCAGACATCACCCGTCCTCTCGCCGAAGGGCTTCGGGCTCCGGTCCAGCCGGTCCGCGCCCCCCACACCGCGGCAGTCCGCGGTGCCGCGAGACTCCTGCAAGCGGCGCACGCCCACCCCTCCTCCATCCAAGCCTCCGACGCCCCGCAGCACCGCCGCCTTCACGGGGCGCTGTAAGCACACGGCGAGGTCGGCGCGCGCTTGCGCCGAGGACGAAAGGAGAAACACCGTGGCTCGCGCCACACCTCCAGAACACCCTGCCGAGGATCTCCCTCGGGTCCTGCTGTGGCGATGGCGGCGCAACCCCCTGCGCCGGGGCACGGATCTCGCCCAGGCCTGGATCGGTCTCGGCCTCTTCCTGGCCGTGCTGGCAGCCCTTCCGGCCGCCATGATCCTGGTCGGCGACACGGCTCACACCCACTGGACGAAAACCGCCCGGCACGAGATGGCGACGCGGTACGACATCCCCGCAGTCCTGGTTCACGATGCCCCCCGTCACCCGGAGCCGGGTTCGGACGAGGCGGAGAAGGCCCTGTACCCGGCCACCGTCCGCTTCACCGACCCCCGAGGACACACCCGCACGGCCGAGACCGACGTCCAACCCGGTCTCACCGCGGGGAGTGCCGTCCGCGTGTGGGTCACCGCCGGGGGAGAGTTCACGGACGCTCCCCTGAGCACCGAACAGGTCCGCGATCGCGCCGTGGGCTGCGCCGTCCTGGCAGCCCTGTCCGTGGGCCTCCTCGGCGCGGCCGCCTACGCGTACGCCGACCACCGGCTGGAACGGCACAACCTGGCGCGGTGGGACGCGGCTTGGGCACGGATCGCGCCGCGGTGGACTGCGTCCCGCTGACGCGGTGGACTGCGTCCCGCTGACGCGGTGGACTGCGTCCCGCTGACGCGGTGGACTGCGTCCGGCTGGCGCGGTGGACCGGGAGATCGTCGGAACGTACGCGGGTGTGGTGCTGTGGAGTCACGCCGCCGGAGGTACGGGCTGGCGCCCGCTGCCCTCGCTCCCGCCGGGCGTTCCGTCCGGCGCGAAGGCGTGCGGGTAGGCGAAGCCGTGCGACGCGGAACCGTGCTCGTGGAGGTGTTCCAGCCTGGAGACCCCGTCCTGCCAGGTAGGTGTCACCTCGCCGGAGACCCACCAGAACACGTGACTCGGATGCCCCGTCCTGTCGAACCAGTTGTGACGCCGGTTCAGCGCCGCGCGGTGCAGGCCGCTGTAGATGGCGTCGCAGGCGGACCGCAGGTCGGTCCAGAGCGAGAGCGTCGCGGCCAGGGCGATGTCCTCCACGGTACGGCCCTTGCTGTACCAGTTCGGTACGACGAACTCTCCCCACACACCCCAGTCCAGGTCGAAGTGCGAGCCGGTTCCGCCTTCAGTGACTTCGGCGTGCGCCAGATATCCAGGGTGCTGACTGATCTGCTGGTAGACGGGCCCGGCGCTGTCGTGGAACTCGCGGGTGAGCGGTGCGGGATCAGCCAGGGGTGACTTCAGGACACCGAATGTGTACAGCGCAAGATGGGGCATGCGTCTCTCCCTGATCAGGGTGTCATCGCGGGTGGCTCAGCCGGAAGGAACTCCTGTGCGACCGTGGGCGATCGCCGAGGACCAGGTGAAGCTAGCCGCTCCGGCAGACCATGTCCAAGTTGCGTTTTTCGTGCTCAAGTGGCCTCCCACTACCGGCGGTTGCGCTGCTGGGGGAGGACAGATCACCTCAGCTGGTAGAAGGAGGCACTCAAGGTGACGGACACACCGATCCGGCGGATCGCGGCGCTGGGAAGCTCGTACGCCGCGGGTCCCGGCATCGAACCGGTCGCCGACCGCCGGGCGAACCGTTCGGCACGGAACTACCCGCAGCTGCTGGCCGAACGGCTCGGTGCCGACCTCACGGACCTCACCGTGAGCGGAGCGACCACGGACACGATCACCACCACGCCCCAACGTGCGCTGCTCCACACCTTTCCGCCCCAGGTGGCCGGCCTCCCGGAAGACGCCGACCTGGTCACGATCACCGCGGGCGGCAACGACCTCGGCTGCATCGGCAGCATGGTCCGGCTCGGTGTGGCGGGTCGGCTTTCGTCCCATGCATTTACCCGGCCGTTGGGCACCGCCTTGCAGCGCACGGGTGTGCCGCGACCCTCGCAGGCCGATGTCGACCGGGCGGCGGCCGGTCTCGCCCGGGTCGTGGAGGAGACGCGCCGCAGAGCCTTGCACGCGCGGGTGCTCTTGGTCGACTACCTCACGGTCGTCGGACCCGACACACATGACAGCCGCGCGACGCCCTTCGACGCGGCGACCCTGGAGGATTTCCGCAGGCTGGGCGACCAGGTCGCCGATGTCTTCACCCGAGCCGCCGCCCGCTCCGGCGCGGAACTCGTCGCGATGCGGCAGCGCAGCCGCGAGCACGGTCTCGGCTCGCCCGAACCATGGGTGACCGGCCTCCCCGAGCGACTTCGCCCTTCCTCCGTCACCGGAGCCTTCCATCCCAACGGCGCGGGAATGAGCGCCGTGGCGGACGCGATCGCCGAGCACCTGTAGCGGCCGTCTGCTCGAACGTCCCGCGGCCTCCACCCCGCCGGGGACGACAGAGAATCAGCCGATTCCAGGCCGGCATAGGGTGGATTCCCATCCGTCAGACGCGCCTGAGCAGAAGGAGGCGCCCTTGCTCGCCAATTCGTCGGTTCTGGCCGCCGGAAGGCGTCATTCGGTCGCACGGCGCTCGGACGGGTCCGTTCTCGCCGTGGGCAGGACGACAGCCGGCGAAGGTGGTGTCGAGCGCTGGGAGGACGTCGTCGCGGTGGCAGCCGGCAATGTCCATACGGCGTCGAACACGGGTAGGTCCCATACGGTGGGACTCCGGTCGGACGGCACGGTGTTGGCGTCGGGGTGGAACGGCGACGGCCAGTGTGAGGTCGGCGGATGGCGAGACGTCACGGCTGTGGCGGCAGGCTGGCGCCGCACGCTCGGGTTGCTGGCGAACGGCCGCGTTCTGGCAGTCGGCCGGGGCTCCGAAGGACAGTGCGAGGTGCAGTCCTGGCGCGAGATGGTTGCCCTCTCGTGTGGTGACTGGCACTCGGTGGGCGTCCGCTCGGACGGTTCCGCGCCGGCCTCGGGGAACAACCGGCGAGGCCAGTGCGACGTGGACGGCTGGCGCGACTTGGTCGCGATCTCGGCCGGTTGTCTCCATACCGTCGGTCTCAGAGCCGACGGGCGGGCCGTGGCGACCGGAGAGCGGGCAACCGGGGCGTGTGAGGTCGGCGCGTGGGAGGACGTCGTGGCGTTGGACGCAGGCAGCTACCACACCGTCGGAGTCACGGCGTCCGGACGGGTCCTCGCGGTGGGAGACAACACCCACGGGCAGTGCGACGTCGGCGATTGGCGCGATGTCGTCGCGGTGGCCGCCGGTTCCACGCACACCCTGGGCCTGCGGGGCGACGGCACAGTCGTGGCTGCCGGGAACAATGCCGACGGCCAGTGCGAGGTCGGAGCCTGGTCCGGAATCCAGCTTCCGTAGACCGACACCTCCCTCCACCGCTACTTCTCCAGGCTGACTTCCGGTCCGATCCCGCCTTGTCCTGCCGACCGCTTGACGAGCATCGTGTCTTCCTGACCACCGGAGCCACACCGCGAGATGACCGAGGGGCCCTACTACCTGGATCGGCAGTACGTCCGCTCCGACATCACCGAAGGCAAGACCGGCGTTCCGCTGAAGCCGAACTCACCGTCGTCGACGCCGACAGCTGCGCACCGCTCCGGAAGGCCCTGGCGAGGGTCTGGCAGGCGGACGTACTCGGTGAGTACTGCGGCAGCTTCAAGAAACCGACGCCGTGGACCTCCGGGTGACCACGACGGGGGGATCCGTGGCCGTCCGCGGACGGGTGCGTCGGGCTGCCGTCGGCACCGCGCACCGGCGAGACCACTTTGCTTTCGCCGGATGGCTCAGAAGAATGCCGCCGCTTGCGAAGCGCTCTGGCTCATGGGCATCGAGCCTGCCGTTCCCCCACACCCGCTTCGTCAGGAGTTCTGACTGGACCAGGGACCAGATCGATGTCCACCCTCGTCCGTCACGGTGTGAGGATGATCTTGCCGGGGGCCGTGCGAGCGGATGATTCGGCCATTTCCAGTGCCGCGGCGGCCTCCGCCAACGGGAAGCGGGCGGCGATCTGGGCGGTGAGCACGCTGTCGCGCAGCAGGTTGAGGACGTGGGTGAGGTCGGTGCGTGTCCGTGCGCGGAATGCCTCGCGCTTGGCCGAGTCCGGCTTGCCGGCGCCTGCCCAGATGTCGTAGAAACTCGCGTGCCTGCGCGTGGGCAGGTGGTTCCAGAACGCCAGCTTGGCCAGTAGTGGCAGGAAGTCGAGCAGGACCGGGCGAGTGCCGTCGAGTGCGGCCGCGATGCTGTAAGAGACCAGCGTGCCGGTGCGGTTGAGCAGTCGGTAGGAGCGGGTGACGCTCGCGCCGCCGAGGTGGTCGAACACGGCGTCCACGCCGTCGGGGGCCAGGGTGCGGACGCGGGCGGCCACATGGGGATCGCGGTAGTCGATCGGCTCCACGCCGAGTGCGCGCAGCGCCTCGTGATGGCGCGGGCTCGCCGTGCCGATCACCGTGGCTCCTGTGTGGCGGGCGAGCTGGACCAGAATCGAGCCCACACCTCCAGCCGCGCCCGTCACGAGGACGGTCTGTCCGGCCTGCACCTTCGCCTTCGCGTGGAGCATCTGGTACGCGGTCAGACCGTTGACGATCAATGTCTCCGCGTCGTCCGGTTCGATTCCGTCGGGCACCTCGACCAGGTCGGCGGCGGTCAGCAGCACGGCCGTGGCCCAGCCGCCGGTCTTGGTCAGCGCGGCGACGCGGCGACCGATGAGGTTCAGGTCCCCGCCGGGGCCGACGGCCTCGACGACGCCGACGAGGTCGTATCCGGGCACGAACGGGAACGCGGGCTGGCCGTAGTAGCGGCCTCGACGCATCGCGCTCTCCGCGAAGGACACCGCGGTCGACTCGACCCGGACCAGCGCCTGGCCGACCGCGGGTGGTGGCAGTGTCCGCCGCACCAGTTGCAGGCCGTTCGGGGCGACCTTGCCCGGCAGCACCATCTCAGTGGCGGTCGTGGTGCCCTCTGCGGTGGCGTCCAACTCGGTCATGGTCGACTCCTCAAGCAGCTGCGACTCTGCGTCGCTCAGTTAATGACCGTAACTATGTGTCGGCCCATCTGCCTTGTCAAGCGAAAGTGCTACGGCTCGTAACAAAAGCTATGGGCGGCACGAATTCCGTCGGTCCCTTACGATGCGTCCATGACTAACGCACCGCAGACCATGAGCCGGCGCGAGCGACTTCGGGCGCAGACCCTCCAGGAGATCGAGGACACCTCGTTCGCGATCATCGACGCGGACGGCATCCACGCCCTGTCGATCGCTGCGCTGGCCCGGGGCATGGCGATGTCCGCACCGGCGGTCTACCGCTACTTCCCGTCGCGCGACGCGCTGGTGGCCCACCTGGTGACGCTTTCTTATCAGCAGCTCGTGGCGGCGATGAGCCAGGCGGTGGAAGGGAGCAGGCGGGCGCCTCGCGCGCGACTGCGGGAGCTGGTCGGCGCATACCGTGACTGGGCCCTGCGGTACCGGCGTCGTTACGGGATGCTGTTCGGTGAGCAGGCCGGCGATCTGCCCGGCGATGTCACCGGGCAGACTCCGTTGGACCAGGCGATGGCGCTGCTCATCGACCTCCTGACGGCCGTGCAGGGAACCCCGTCGGCCGACAGCGGCAGCGGCGACCGCACCCTCGACGGGCAGTTGCGGCAGTGGGCACGTGCACAACAGCGGCCGGACACCCCGCCGCGCGCCGCCCGCGCCGCCATTCTGATCTGGTCGCGGGTGCACGGGATCGTGAGCCTCGAACTCACCGGCGTCTTCAACAACCGTTCCCTGGAGGCGCAGCGGCTCATCGATGCGGAGATCGACAACGCCGTCAGGTCGCTGGAGCCGGACGGTTCCTGAGGGGCGTACGGCCCGCTCCACCGCATTCCGTGCGGGAGGATGGTGCGCCTGGGTAACTGGGTACCGTACTGCGGGCGTTGCGAACCGGCTGGATCCCGCGGCAGGGGGGGTGCGCACGGCGCGCCCCGGCGGGTCCCCGTTCCCTTAGCCGGTCCGGTCCTGTATCTCTCGGTCGTGGCGACAGTCGGTACCCCGGCCGCCAACCAGTACGGTCCGAACCCCGAAGCCGTCGGTCGAACGGTCGGCCGGCCGGCAGGAAAAGGATCCCGGCACGGCACCCTCAGCGCGCGAGCCCGACCGCCCGGGAGATGACCGCGTCGAAGGCGCGGTCGGGCAGGACCCGGCGCAGGGTCATCAGCGGGCGGGCGGCGAAGCCTTTGGCGTAACGGGTCCTGGGGCGGCGGGCGGTGACGGCCTTGCCGATGGCGTCGGCGATGACGGAGGGCGGGGACATGCGCCTGGCGTTGGCCTCGGAGCGCAGGGAGGAGGCGACTGCGCCGGCCTGGGCGGCGTAGGCGCCGTCGGTGGAGGACTTCTCCAGCTTGTCGGCGGCGATACCGCCCCACTCGGTGGCGATGCCGCCCGGCTCGATGACGACGACGTCGATTCCGAAGGGTTTGGCCTCCACGCGCAGGCAGTCGCTCAGGGCTTCGAGGGCGAACTTGGTGCCGTGGTACCAGCCGCCGAGCGGGGTGTGGATCTTGCCGCCCATCGAGGTGATGTTCACGACGGTTCCGGAACGCTGGGCGCGCATGTGGGGCAGGGCGAGCTGGGCCAGGCGGATCGCGCCGAAGACGTTGACCTCGAACTGGTAGCGGGCCTCCTCCAGCGGAACGTCCTCGAGGGCACCGTAGGAGCCGTAACCGGCGTTGTTGACGAGTACGTCGATACGACCGGTCTCGGTGACGATCTTCTCGATCCCGGCCTGCATGGAGGCGTCGTCGGTCACGTCCATGGCCAGGGGGCGGATGCCGCGGTCGGTGAGGCTGTGCAGGCGGTCGGTGCGACGGGCGGCCCCGTAGACGGTGTAGCCGAGTTCCTGGAGCTTGAGGGCTGTGGCTTCGCCGATGCCCGACGAGGCTCCGGTGACGAGGGCGGTCTTGGCGGGCATGGCGGTTCCTCCGCTAGTAAGATGAACTTCGGTTCAGCATCTATCCTGAACCGTGGTTCACGTTAATGCAAGTGGAGAGGAAGGCAGGCCCGTGCCTCAGGCCAGGGCGCCGCGCGCCGACGCGGTCCGCAACCGGAAGAAGATCCTCGCCGCGGCCGGTGAGCAGATCGCCACGCACGGGCCCGAGGTCGGGATGGACGAGATCGCCGCCGCGGCCGGCGTCGCGGTCGGCACGCTGTACCGGCACTTCCCCACCAAGACCGACCTGGTCGCGGCCGTCGTCGCCGAGCACATCACGCGGATGGCAGGCGACGCGGAAGAGACCCTTGGGCGGGTTGCCGCCGGCGCCCGCGCGGTGGACGAGCTGACGGCCCTCCTGGGCCGCCTCGTCGAGGCGTCCGTGACCGACCGGGCGATCAAGGCGGCCGCACAGACCCTGGGCGCGGAGCCCGGCGACCGCACCGACGAAGAGCGCGCCGGGGCAGCGGTCACCGCCCTCATCCGCGCGGGACAGGCCGCCGGTGACATCCATCCCGATGTCACCGTCGACGACATCTACCTGCTGTTCTCCACAGCTCCCACCGACCAGCCGCCGGCGGCCCGCGCCCGCTGGCTCACCCTCGTCATCACGGGTCTGACCACCGCCCGGTGAGCGACCACGGTCGGCAGGCGGCGCCCGCCGACCGCGGGCGTGGTCGCGGAAAACCTGGTCGACGTCGATCGGCGCCGTACCCGATCATGCGTTCATGCCCCCGAGAGAGACCCTCGCCCGAGTCGACGCGGACCTGGCTGCCGGCCGGGTGCCGGTCGCGCGCCAGCGGCTGCGCGGTCTTGTGTCGTCCTTTCCCTGCGATCTGACGCTCCGTCGGCGTCTGGCCGAGGTGTACCGGCTCTACGGCGACGCCGCCGAGGCCGGACGCTGGATGTTCCTCGAAGAGGACCGCACCGCCGACGAGACCGCCGCCTTCGAGGCGCGGTACGGGACTTCCGGCCGGCGGATGAAGGCCCTCGCATGGCGCGGCCCGGAGGCGTTGGCAGCCACCTCCTTCGCGGAGCGGCAGCTGGCCGCTCTGCGGACCGCCTGTGCCGAGGAGTTGGGACGGTCCGTCGACTGGGACGACCCCGCGACCTACGGGGAGGGCCGGGAGCGGAACGAGGACGAGCCCTCCGTGCCATGGACGGTCGGCGGCGTGCTAGCGGGCGCCGGCTGCCTGGTCGCCGTGCTCGCGTTTCTCGCGATCTGGGTGAACGGATTGGTCGACCTGTTCGACTGACTGACGCGGAAACCACCAGGTCCGCACACCTCTGGGACAGGGATGGGGCGGGCTCGGCGCCGTGCCGAGCCCGCCCCGTTCTTGTCGTGCCGTCAGCGTTGCAGTGTCAGCAGTCCGGGACGGTAGGGGAGGAGGCCGTAGTCGCCGCCCGAGTTGGGGCTGCGCCCCTGGTAGAGGAGTTGGAGGTTGCAGGGGTCGACGGTCATGGTCTGGTCGGCGCTGGTGCGGATCAGTTCGCCGTGGCTGATGTCGTTGGTCCAGGTGGCGCCGCTGTTGGCCTTGCCCGCGAAGGGGTTGCTCTCGGTGGCGGCCTGCGGGGTCCACGAGCCGTTCAGGCTGGTGGCCGTGAACGAACGGAAGAAGCGCTGCTCACTGGCGCCCCGGGCCTCGACGATCATGAGGTAACGGTTCTGGCCCTGGAGCTTGTAGACCTGCGGTGCCTCGAACAGGTTCTTCTCCGTGTCGCTCATGACCGTCGTGTACGACGAGCCGAAGTTGCCCGGGAAGTTCCCGATCGGCATGCTGGCCCGGTAGATCTTGCCGTTGTCACCGGCGAAGAACAGGTACATGTTCTGACTGTCACCGATGAGCGTCTGGTCGATGGGCCCTGTGCCGGAGCCGGAGATGCTTCCGGTGAACAGCGCCTGCGGAGCCGACCAGCCGTTCGGGTTGGTGGGATTGGTCGACGTCCGGTAGGAGAAGGCGCTCCCGCCCCACTGGTAGGTGAGCACCCAGATGTTCTTCGGCGCGAAGTAGAAGAGCGAGGGCGCGACGGCGGCGTTGGACATCGCGTTCTGGCCGGCCGAGGCCATGTCCGACCAGTTGGTGAACAGGTTGAAGTTCATCGAACCCCAAGTCGACCCGTTGTCGTGCGTCGTCGCGTAGACGAGCTGCTTGCCCTGGTAGGGGGCGACGGTGAAGTCCTTGAGCGAGACCCACCCGGACTTGGGCTGCGCCAGCGCGCCCGTCGAGGTCCAGCGGTAGGACGACGGAAGATCACACGCTCCGGGGGTGTCGGCGCCGACCTTGACGAGCTGCCACTGCTGGTTGGTGCCGCCCCAGTCGTCGTACTGGACGACGTTCGCGTTGTCGGCGGTGGAGGCGCCCTGCACTTCGAGGGCCTTGCCGCTGTGGCGCGAGATGAGCCTCACGTAGCCGTCGGCGCTGTCGGCCAGCCGCCACTGCTGGTTGGTGCCGTTCAGGTCGGCCCACTGGACGATGGAGCCGCCATTGACGGTGGACTGGTTGTAGATGTCCAGAACCTTGCCCGAGAGACGGGACTTGATGCGGTAGTAGCCGTCGCCGGAATCGACGAACTGCCATTGCTGCTGACTCTGGTCGTTCCTGGTCCACTGGGTGATGCGGGCGCCGTCGGTGGTGGCCAGGTTGTAGACGTCGAGTGCTTTGCCGCTGTTGCGGTTGACCAGCACGTACGAGGCGTTGGTGTCGACGGTCGCCGCGCTGGCGGGCTGCGCGCCGAGGAAAGCGGCCACCAGCAGCAGGGGTGCCAGGACGGCGAACAGGCGTCTGAGCGGGACCGTGGACGGGGAGCGTAACCGCATGTGGGGGCCTCCTTGGGGACGGGGCGGGGCAGTGCGGTGCGAGGTGGCGCTGCGTCGGTGGACCGTGGAACGGCCCGGTGGGGGGCTGGTTGTTTCTTCGAAACATTCGACGCTGTCCACGGATACTTCGACGCCACAAGTTAGAAATACAGGCCCCATTGGTCAAGGTCTTTGGCTGTTCTGTCTGCAAACGGTTCATCTGAAGGGGCCTTGGGCTTCGAATGTTTCGAAGCAGAATTGGAAACTTTCTTCGCGGATGTATTGACGAGCCACCGTCAACGCCTCAATCATCCTTCTCCGAGGGGCGACCAGGCTTCGGGGACTTCCCGGCCGAGCTGAGCCGAGCCCCTCCTCCGGTCTCCCCGTGCTGCCCGGGGCCCGGCCCGTCCCGCCTGCCGTCGCGGGGGAGCGGCCGGGGTTTCAGCCTGCGCTCCAGCCAGTCCGTGACGTCCATTTGGAGGTACGCCCATGGGTTCGTACGCCCTACCCAGATCCGGTGTCGGCCGGAGGATCCGCGGTTCCCTGCTCGCACTGATCATCGGCGGCCTGGGCGCAACCACCGCGCTGGCCGCGTCACCCCCCGCACACGCCGCCGAAAGCACCCTCGGTGCGGCCGCGGCCCAGAGCGGCCGCTACTTCGGCACCGCCATCGCCTCGGGCAGACTGGGCGACTCGGCGTACACCTCGATCGCGAACCGTGAGTTCAACATGGTCACGCCCGAGAACGAAATGAAGATCGACGCCACCGAACCGCAGCGTGGCCAGTTCAACTTCAGCGCCGGCGACCGCGTATACAACTGGGCCGTGCAGAACGGCAAGAAGGTCCGCGGGCACACCCTGGCCTGGCACTCCCAGCAGCCCGGCTGGATGCAGAGCCTCAGCGGCAGCAGCCTGCGCCAGGCGATGATCGACCACATCAACGGCGTGATGGCCCACTACAAGGGCAAGATCGCCCAGTGGGACGTCGTGAACGAGGCCTTCGCCGACGGCAACTCGGGCGCCCGGCGCGACTCCAACCTCCAGCGCACCGGCAACGACTGGATCGAGGTCGCCTTCCGCACCGCGCGCGCCGCCGACCCCGCCGCCAAGCTCTGCTACAACGACTACAACACCGACAACTGGACCTGGGCCAAGACCCAGGCCGTGTACAACATGGTCAAGGACTTCAAGCAGCGCGGTGTACCGATCGACTGCGTCGGCTTCCAGTCGCACTTCAACAACGACAGCCCGTACAACAGCAACTACCGCACCACCTTGCAGAGTTTCGCCGCTCTCGGCGTCGACGTGGCCGTCACCGAGCTCGACATCCAGGGCGCCTCGCCCACGACGTACGCCAACGTGGTGAACGACTGCCTGGCCGTCTCGCGCTGCCTCGGTGTCACCGTCTGGGGCGTGCGCGACAGCGACTCCTGGCGATCGGAGCAGACGCCGCTGCTGTTCAACGGCGACGGCAGCAAGAAGGCCGCCTACACCTCCGTCCTCAACGCGCTCAACGGCGGCACCACCACGCCGCCTCCGTCGGGCGGCGGCGGACAGATCAAGGGCGTCGGTTCGGGCCGTTGCGTGGACGTTCCCAACGCCGGCACGGCCGACGGCACCCAGGTCCAGCTGTGGGACTGCAACAACGCCACCAACCAGCAGTGGACGTCCACCAGCGCCGGTGAGCTCAGGGTCTACGGCAACAAGTGCCTGGACGCCGCCGGCACCGGCAACGGCGCCAAGGTTCAGATCTACAGCTGCTGGGGCGGCGCCAACCAGCAGTGGCGCCTCAACTCCGACGGATCCATCGTCGGAGTCCAGTCCGGTCTCTGCCTCGACGCCGTCGGGAACGGTACCGCGAACGGCACCCAGATCCAATTGTACAGCTGCTCGGGCGGCAGCAACCAGCGCTGGACCCGCACCTGACTCCTCCGGGAGCACCGTGCAGGCCTCCCCGGGGCACCGTCATGCCGACGGTGCCCCGGGGAGGCCATCGCGCGGTTCAGTCCGGCCGTGTCACCGCGGACATCGACGGTAGGGGAGTGCGAGAGGCGGTGAGCAGGGCACCGTGGACGGCTGAGGACGCGGCGCGGGCCGTGTAACGGGCGGTGTCCGAAGGCCAGGTGTCACGTTCCTGGTGGATGAGGAGGGACACCGCGCCGTGCACGGCGGAACACAGCACTCTGGTCGTCTCGGTCGGGCTCTCCACCGGCACGCCGGCCTCGCGGCAGGCGGTGACCTTGTCCCTGAAGTAGCGGAAACACGCGTCCTCGTTGTGGCGGCTCGCCTCGGTGGCTTCGCCGTCCATTACCAGCCGGTACTGGGCGGGATGGCGAAGCCCGAAGGCGATGTAGGCGACGCAGGTCTCGTGGAGCGCCGTCACCGGGTCCGCAATGCCCTCGGACACCGCTTCCAGTTCGACGAACAGGGAACTCCACACCCGCAGACACGTGGCGTGGATGAGTTCCTGCTTCGAGGAGAAGTGGAGATACACAGCCGGTGGTGTGACTCCTGCGCTGGTCGCCACCGCGCGGATCGTCAGTGCGTCGGCGCCTCCGTCTTCGAGCAACCGGCCGGCGATGTCGAGCAGTTGGTCGCGCAGCAGGCCGCCCTGCCCTTTGGCGGCCCGGGTCCGGGAGGCGGTCACGGAGGCGAGCCCTGGAGAGACGCCGCCATCAGGAGGCCTTCTGGCCGACGGCGGTGACCACCTGCGTCACCCTGGCGCACAACTCGCCCTCGGCGTCGTGCACATCGACCTCGACGACGGTGTTGCGCCCCACCCGCAGGGGACGCGCCGTCGCGACCACGTCCGTGCGGGCCGGCCGGAGGAAGTGCGTCGTCGACTCCACGGTGGCCGGAGCGGCACCGACCGGACCGTTGAGCGCGGCGCACACGGCACCGCACACGTCGGCGAGCCCCATCAACGCTCCGCCGTGCAGACCACCGCCCACCGTGGAGAGCGAGGGATCGTGCGCCAGCGTGGCTCGGACGCCGGCGGCGGTCATCTCGTCGAACACGACGCCCAGCGTCTTGGCGTACGGTGCGAGGGCGTAGACGTCATCGGCTGCGAGTGAGGTCACGGCTGCTCCCGTTCAGGTTAGTGCCGTTAAGTTATCGACGTTAACTCAGGTCGTCAATGAGCGATTCCGAGGGAGGCCGGAGCAGCCGACTCCGGCGTGCTCGGGGCAGGACACGGTCACGGTCGCCGCGGCCCGCACCCGCGCTAGGCCGACGCGACAGGCACCCGCCACGTCACGGTGGTCCCGCCGCCTTCAGGACTCCCCAGTTCCAGATCGCCGCCCAACTGCCGAGCCCGCTCGGCCATGTTGCGCAGCCCGCTGCGGCGGCCGTCGGCCTGGATGCCGACGCCGTCGTCGGTGACCGTGAGCCGCACCTGGCCGGAGCCGACGACGAGAGCGACGTCCGCGCGGTCGGCGTGCGCGTGGCGGGCGATGTTGGTGAGGGCCTCGGCCAGGACGGCGGCGACATGGTCGGCCGTCTCGCGGGGGACATCGGTGTCGATCAGGCCCTCCATCCGCACGCTGGGCGCGAAACCCAGCACCGGCGCCGCCTCACCGGCGATCCGCACCACGCGCGCCCGCAGCCCGGTCCCGTCGGCACCGTCGCGCGAACGAAGGCCGAAAATCGTCGACCTGATGATCTTGATGGTCTCATCGAGGTCGTCCACCGCGCGCACCACCCGCTCGGCAGCCTCGGGGTGCTCGATGAAGCGGCCCGCGCTCTGCAAGGTCATGCCCGTGGCGAAGAGCCGCTGGATGGCTAGATCGTGCAGGTCACGGGCGATACGGTCGCGGTCCTGGAGCACGGCGACCTCCTCGGCGTCCGCGCGCCTCTCCGCCAGCTCTATGGCGACCGCCGCCTGCGCCGCGAAGCCCTTCAGCGGTTCGATCTCCTTGCCGGAGAAGGCCGTGGCGCCGGCCTCCCGGACCAGCAGGACGACGCCCCGGACCGCACCGGGTGCCGTGCCGATGGGGACCGCCACCGCCGGGCCCAGTCCCGCGAACCGGGCCGGCTCGACTGACACGCGCTCGTCGTGGGAAACGTCCCCGCTGGTGACAGGGCTGCCGGAAGCCAAGGCCGCACCGATGAGGCTGCCTTCCTCCGGCACCACCAGACCCCGGTGCGCCTCCGCGTCCTTCCCCACGGCGAGTTCCATGACGAGCGAGCCGGTGTGCGCCATCGGCACGGCGACCACGGCCAGCGCCGCCCCCATGATCTCCCGGGCACGGCCCGCGATCAGCCCGAGGACCTCCCCTGGAGTGCCACCGGCCATCAGGGTGTGGGTGATCTCCGCGTTCGCCCGCAGCCAGCGCTCCCGCAGCCGGGACTCCTCGTAGAGCCGGGCGTTGTCGATGGCGACCCCCGCCGCCACCGCCAGGGTCGACGTCACCGAGACGTCCTCCTCGTCGAACTGCGCCCCTCCCCGCTTCTCGGTGAGGTACAGGTTGCCGAAGACCTGCTCGCGCACCCTGATGGGCACCCCGAGGAAGGTGTTCATCGGCGGGTGGTTGGGCGGGAAGCCGTACGACGCCGGGTGTTCCGAGAGCTTCGCGAGCCGCAGCGGTTCGGGGCGGCGGATCAGTTCGCCGAGGATCCCGTGGCCCTCGGGGAAGGGGCCGATCCTCGCGATCTGCTCCTTGTCGACGCCGACCGTGTGGAAGGCGGACAGCCGTCGGCCGTCGGGGCCGATCACGCCGAGGGCGGCGTACTCGGCGTCGACGAGCACCGCGGCGGCCTCGACGATGCCGCGCAGAGCCTGCTCCAGATCGAGCTCCCGGCCGACGGACAGCACGGCCTCCAGCAGGCTGTGCACCCGGTCGCGGGTACCCCGGGCGGCGTCCAGACGCGCCTGGAGCTCCTCCAGCAGCTCGTCCAGCCGCAGCTGCGGCAGCCCGACCCGGGCCTGCTGCACGTCCTGGGGCTCGTCGGGGCTTCCCACCAGCTTCTCCTCGGTCTCTCGGGCGGGCTGACACCGGCCCCTCCGGTCAGTCATCACGCTACCGGCCTGCGGTGCGGCACGGTACGGGATCGGAACGGTTCGCCAGGCGGCGACGCCGGCGCCCCAAGCGGAGGAGCCTACGAGGCCGACCGGAACGGAGGAGGACCGAGACCTGCGGAAGCGGCGGCGGATCAGGGCGGTGCGCCGCTCCCGCTCACCCTTTCCGGTGCCGGTGCCGGTGCCGGTGCCGGTGCCACGGCCGGAGGCCGGGCGGGAGGCTCTGCCCCTGACCCCGGAGCAGAACAAGGCTCTGCCCGGGACCCGGAGCGGAACAGCAACGGACGACTCACGGGGCTGCGGCAGGGCGATCGGATCAGGCCCCGATGCCGAGGCAGCCGTACCGGTCGGAGCCGTATCCGCCGACGAGTTCGCGTCCCGCCACCAGCTCGGGTGCGACACGCACGAAGACCTTCTCGGGCGCGGGCGCCCAGGAGGGCGGCCCGGTGCGGACCAGGCGGGCGTGCTCGGCGGGGTCGGTGACGACGGTCGCCGTACCGGTGACGACGACGCTCCAGCCGCAGCGTCGGGCCGCGTCGACGGCGTCGGCCTCGAAGGCGACGACCGTGCCGTCGACCGCGCGCACCAGCTCCGAGGCCGCCGAGGTGCACAGCACCACCGCTCCCTCCTCGTCGAGGGCGAAGTTCACCGGCAGTACCGCGGGCAGGGCTCCGCGGGTGTGCACGATGCGGCCGATCGGTGCCTGGGCCAGCAGCCGCAGGCACTCGGCCCGTCCGATCTCCCGGAATCCGTCGTTGGCGTACATCGGCCGTTCAACCGCCCACGGCCTCGTGACCCGGCACGATTCCATCCTTCACGGCCGGGTCAGGGACGTCCTCCCAAGCGGATCGTCCGGCACCGTGGTACACGAAGGCTGTCATGGCGCTCCTCACTCCTGTTCGTTCCGCGGTGGAATCGACTCCAGTTCGTTCCGCAGCGAATTCGCCCGGCCTCCAGCCTGGCCTTCGCGCGCAGCCGTCGCTTGGGCCCATCGGGCCTCCTCGGAAGCTGGGCGGGGGCCCCTGCCACCGCCGGCCCAGGGCCGACCGGACCGGGGTGAAGGGGACCGTTCGGCCCTTCCGGACCGTCTGCCGCCCCGGCTTGGATCGGATCATGTCCGACAAGCTCACGAGGCCTGTAGCACCCCACACGGTCCGCACGGTCGACGGAACGACCGTGGTGATGCCGTACGGCGAGATCGACCTCGTGACGGCGGTACCGCTGATGTCACTCCTCGACTCACTGACGTGCCGCCCGGACCCGGACCTGGTGGTCGATCTGACCGAGGTCACCTTCATCGACTGCGCGGGACTGGCGGCCCTGTGCCGGGTGCGCAACCGGGTGCTGGCCCGCCGCGGACGGCTGCGCCTGGTCAACGGCGACGGGGGCTTCTTGAGGCTCCTGCGCGCCGCGGGGCTCGGAGAGGCCTTCGAGATTCACCCCGTCTTCGACGTCCACCCGGGGCTGTCCGGGGTTCTCCGCAGTTCTCCGGCCATCTAGGCCGTTCGGCCCCATGTCCTGGCGCCGACAGGTGCTGCCCGGCCCCATGACGGCACCCGGTCGGCCCGCGCCCGGCACCCGGCGGTCCTGGGACCTTCGAGGCGGGATTACTGACCGGAGGAGGTGCGGAACCATGGGACGTCGGCGGCAGGGGATAAGGCGGTTCTGGCGCTGGCGGAGCAATCCGCTGCGCCGACGCGACGACATCGCCGAGGCCTGGGTCGTACTGGCCGTGTGGGTCCTGGTCGTGGTGGGCGGCACGGCCGTGGGCCTGGTCGCGGCACAAGCCACCGTGAGCACACTCGATCGGCAACGCGCGGACCGGCACTCCGTGCATGCCGTCCTCCTCTCCGACGTACCGAGGCCTGCGTCGGGGAAGTGGTCGTCGGGTGAGAAGGACCTCGCGAAGGTGCGCTGGCGGGCTCCCGACGGCTCAGCGCGCGTGGATCGCACTCTGGTCACCGTCGGTCTGAGGGCAGGCACCCGTGTCGTGGTGTGGGAGGACGGCCGGGGCACGCTGGTCACCGAACCGCCGAACGCTGCGGAGACCACTCTCGAGGCGGCCGTGATGGGCGGCTTCGCGGCGCTGGCCCTCGCCGGTTCCGTGTGTGCGGCCGGCGCCCTCGTCCGCCGGCGGCTCGACCAGCGGCGCATGGCGGGCTGGGACCGGGAGTGGGACCTGGTCGGGCCGACCTGGGGACACCGCACGGGCTGAGGTCCGAGGGGTACTTCCGTACTGCGTACGTGGCTCAAGCTTCGGCTGATCCGGCCGGAAGCAGGAGGAAGGCAGATCGCATGGAACGTGTCATCGTCGTTCACGTCGGCTGCGCGGACTGCGAGGCAGCCGCCCGCTGGGCCTCCTGGGAAGCGGCCCGACGCGGGCTCCCGCTCCAGCTGCACCGTGACGGGACCCCGCCCGCCTCCGAGGAGACGGAGCTGGTCGTGGCCTGCGCGCGGGACTTGGACGACCTGTCCCGGTCCTCGTGTCCGTGCGTGCTGGTCCCCGAGAGGGTCGGGGAGCCCGTCGCCGCAGAGACCGTCCTCGGAGTGGACGCGCGCAACCCCGGGGCGGAGGCCGTCGCCTTCGCCTTCGACACCGCCCGACGCTGGGGCGTACGGCTGCGGGCCGTGCACGCCTGGCGGCTTCCCGCCGACGCCGCCGAACTGCGCTTCGGGATACCGGAGGAGGACCGCGCCATCTGGGAGGACCACGAGGTGCACCTGCTCTCCGGCGCGCTGCGGCCGTGGCGGGAGAAGTACCCGGAGGTGGACGTACTGGAGGACGTCCGGCTGCTGAGCCCCGTCCAGGCCCTGGTGCGACAGTCCGCGCACGCCGGCCTGGTGGTCGTCGGCAGGAGCGCGCGGGCCGCCTCCTCGGCAACGGTGCGCGGACTCGTGACCAGGTCCCGGTGCCCCGTCGCCGTGGTGCCCTCCTAGCCGGAGGACGCTCTGCCGACGAGGCCATGTGTTGTCAACTCCGTTTGCAGCGAAGGGTGTTCAGCTGCGGGCGTTCGCCGTCTGCCGGGGTGCGGCGGCGGGACGTACGGCGAGGCCGGGCGGGACCCGCGAGCGGGCGTCCAGGGTGCGCAGTTCGTCGTCGGAAAGTACGGTGGCGTCCAGGTGTTCGACCTCGGACATGGGTGTGCTCCCTGAATAGGTCATCGGTGGGTGGAGGCGGCATGGCCGGCAAGGACGCGGCGAAGCTGCCGCGCAAGGTGTACGAGAACGAACTGCTGCGTCTTCAGACGGAGTTGGTGAAGCTTCAGGAGTGGGTGCGGGCGGAGGGCACCCGGCTCGTGGTGGTCTTCGAGGGCCGGGACGCGGCGGGCAAGGGCGGCACCATCAAGCGGGTCGCCGAACACCTCAACCCCCGGATCGCCCGGATCGCGGCGCTCCCGAAGCCGACCGAGCGCGAGCGCACGCAGTGGTACTTCCAGAGGTACGTCGAGCATCTGCCGGCGGCCGGGGAGATCGTGCTGTTCGACCGGTCCTGGTACAACAGGGCCGGGGTCGAGCACGTGATGGGTTTCTGCACGCAGGAGGAGTACCGGCTGTTCCTGCGCCAGTGCCCGATCTTCGAGCGGATGCTCGTCGAGGCCGGGATCGTGCTGCGCAAGTACTGGTTCTCGGTGAGCGACACCGAGCAGCAGGAGCGGTTCCGGCGGCGTCTGGAGGATCCGTTGCGACGCTGGAAGCTGTCCCCGATGGACCTGGAGTCGATCAGCCGCTGGGAGGCGTACTCCCGCGCCAAGGACGAGATGCTGGTGCACACCGACATCTCCGAGGCTCCCTGGTACGTCGTGGAGAGCGACGACAAGCGGCGGGCCCGCCTGAACATGATCGCGCACCTGCTGGATTCGGTGCCCTACGACGACGTTCCGCCGCCGGTACTGGAACTGCCCGCGCGCCCGCCCTCCACCGGCTACCAGCGCCCGCCCCGCGATCTTCAGACCTACGTCCCCGACCACGCGGCGAGCCTCTGAGCAGCTGGTCATCTGGTCATCTGGTCATCGGTCACACCGGCTCGGGCACGATGACGACCGGGCAGGCGGCCCGGTGCAGCACGCCGTGGGCGACCCGACCGAGCTGGAGCCCGAAGTGCCGCTGCCCGCGGCGGGCCCCGAGGACCAGGAGATCGGCGTCCCGCGAGGCGTCCACCAGGACGGTCCGGGCGTGCCCCTCGACCGTACGGCGGTGCACCTCGACATCGGCGGGGACGTCCAGGAGCGCCTTCTCCAGCGCCTCCGACGCCTGCTGCTCGTGCAGCCGGGCGGGCTCACCGGTGAGCAGCGGGTGGTCGGTGCTCTCGTGCGCCGGGCACCGCCAGGCCCGTACGGCCTCCAACGCGGCACCTCGCTGCCGCGCCTCCTCGGCGGCGAAGCGCACGGCCGCCTGCTGCTCGCCCACCCCGACGACCACACGGGCGCGGACCGGGGGTGCGGCAGGCCCGCGGACGACGACCACCGGACAGTGGGCGTGCCCGGCCACGAGCAGGCTCACCGAACCCAGCAGCGCCTCGGCGAGACCGCCCCGGCCACGGGTCCCGGTGACCAGGAGGGAGGCGCTGCGGCTCTCCCGTATCAGCGCGTACTCGGGTTCCTCCGGCTGCACGTCGGTGGAGACGAGCACGCCGGGCCGCCGGTCCGTGGCGCGTCGGGCGGCGCTCGCCACGATGTCCTCGGCCCGCGCCTGCTCCGACGGCTTGCCGGGATCCTTCGTGAGCTGCGTGCCCTCGTACCGCTCCCACAGCGACGCGTACACCAGCCGCAGCGGCAGCTCGCGCCGGGCGGCCTCGTCCGCCGCCCAGTCCACGGCCCGCAGAGCGGGCTCGCCACCGTCGACGCCGACGACGATCGGCAGGTCGGCCGTCATCGCGCTCACCTCCCCGTGCCCAGGTCGAAGACGATGCGGGCTTTGACCTGGCCGCGCAGCACCTCGTCGATCGACTCGTTCACCGAGGCCAGCGGGCGCGTCTCGCTCACGACCCGGGTGCGCCCTGCCGCGTGCAGCTGGAACACCTCGGCGAGGTCCTGCCGGGTGCCGACGATCGAGCCGATCACGCTCGTCCCGTTGAGGACGGTGTCGAAGATCGGCACCTGGATCGTGCCGTGCGCGGGCAGGGCGACCATCACGAGCTTGCCGCCGCGCCGCAGCCCGGAGTTGACGGCGGCGAAGGCGTCCTCGTTCACCGCCAGGGCGATCGCCGCGTGCGCCCCGCCGGACCGCTTCAGGACGGCGCCGACGTCGTCCTTGCGGGCGTCGATGACCAGGTCCGCGCCGAGTTCGGCGGCGAGTTCGAGCTTGTCGTCAGTGACGTCGATCGCGGCCACCCGGGCGCCGGCGATCTTCGCGTACTGCACGGCCAGATGACCGAGCCCGCCGATCCCGGAGACGGCGACGAGCTGGGCGGGCCGCACACCGGCGACCTTGAGCGCCTTGTACGTCGTCACGCCCGCACAGGTCAGCGGGGCCGCGTCGAGGGCGCTGACGCCGTCCGGCACGGCCTGCGCGAAGTCGGCCCAGGCCAGCATCTTCTCGGCGTACCCGCCGTCGCAGCCGTAGCCGGTGTTGACCTGCTGCTCGCACAGGGTCTCCCAGCCGGACAGGCAGTGCTCGCACCGCCCGCAGGCCTTGCCGAGCCAGGGCACGGCGACCCGCTGCCCGATGCTGAGGTGTGTGACGCCTTCCCCGAGCTTCTCGACCAGGCCGACGCCTTCGTGACCGGGCACGAAGGGTGGGTTCGGCTTGACGGGCCAGTCACCGCGGGCGGCGTGGATGTCGGTGTGGCACAGCCCGGACGCCTCGACACGGATCCGGACCTGGCCCGGGCCCGGCTCGGGATCGGGACGTTCCTCGAGGACCAGGGGCTCGCCGAAGGCTCGTACGACTGCTGCCTGCATGGTTGCTGCTCTCCTCACGGATGGGGGACGACGGCGACAGGGGCGACGGAGTGGTGCAGGACTGCGTGAGTGACGGTTCCGATGTGGGCGCCGAAGGGGCTTCGGCGGATCCGGCGGCCCACCACAACCAACGAGGCATCGCGGGAGGCGTCGGCGAGGTGGTTGCCGGGGGCGCCGTAGGAGGACTCCTCGGTGACCTCGATGTCCGGGTGCTTCTCGCGCCACGGGCGCAGGAGTTCGGTCAGGGCCACGGTCTCGCGGCGGGAGAGGGCGGCGTGGAGTTCGAGGTCGGTGGCGAGGCCGTAGGCGTAGTACGGGGGCGGGTTCCAGCCGTGCACGACCCGCAGCGACGTGGAGCGGCGGGCCGCTGCCGCGAAGGCGAACTCGATCAGCGTCTCGTCCGGGCTCTCGATGTCGAGGCCGAGCACGACGGGCCGGAACGGGGTCGCGGAGGACGGGATACCGGCCGGGTCCATCTCGTGCTCGTCGGCGGCCTGTTCCCCGGCCCGGACCAGGACGACCGGCTGCTCGGCGTGCGCCACGACGGACAGCGCGACCGAGCCGACCAGGAACCCGCCGATCCCGCTCAGGGCGCGCGAGCCCACCACCAGAAGCTCGGCGTCCTTCGCCGCGTCCGTCAGGACGTCGGCGGGGCGGCCGGACTGTTGTTCGGCGGCCACCTCGAGGCCCGGGTGGCGCAGCCGGATGCCTTCGGCCGCCTCGCGGGGAACGCGTTCGGTCCAGTGCTGCTGCGTCTCCGCGCCGAGGAGGGGGGCCTGGGCCATGGGTGCGGGGACCGGCTCCCAGACGTGCACCAGCTTCAGCGGCAGACCGAGCAGTGCGGCCTCGCGTGCCGCCCATTCGGCGGCAGCCCGGCTTTCGCTCGAACCGTCGAGGCCGACGGTGATGCTGCGAGTCATGATCTCCACCTCTTGGATCGGGGGTTCCTCTATGAGGCTCGTCTGTGGACGGGGCCCCTGGCAGGGGCCGCAGTTCCCTGCGGGTGGGGCCGATCGGCCCCACCCGCAGGTGTTCGGGAGGGGCCGCCCACCGGCCCGGTCAGCCGCCCCTCCCGCGGCCGGCGCGGGCCTGTCGGGTGGCCCGTCGCCCCGTCCCGCGGTCGGAGTGCCGCGAACGGTGGTGCATCCTGAGCCCGGACGAAAGGGGCGGCTCATGGCACGCGACACAGCCGGACACGGATCGGGGCGACGGGCCCTGGTCCCCGGAGTCGTCGTCCTCCTCGGCTATCGGCGTGCCTGGCTGCGCGGCGACCTGCTGGCCGGCCTCACCGTGGCGGCGTATCTGGTGCCGCAGGTCATGGCGTACGCGGGCGTGGCCGGACTGCCGCCGGTCGCCGGACTGTGGGCGATCCTGCCCGCCCTCGCCCTGTACGCGCTGTTCGGCTCCTCACGTCTGCTGTCGGTGGGCCCCGAGTCCACCACCGCCCTGATGACGGCCACCGTGGTCGCTCCGCTCGCCGCCGGGCACCCCGGCCGCTACGCCACCCTCGCGGCCACGCTCGCGGTCACCGTGGGCCTGCTGTGCCTGGTCGCCCGCGCCGTACGCCTGGGCTTCCTCGCGGACCTGCTCTCCCGCCCCGTACTGACCGGCTACCTGGCGGGCGTGGCACTGATCATGGTGGTGGACCAGCTGCCCCGACTCACCGGCGTCGGGACGACCGAGACGCGGTTCTTCCCTCAACTGTGGTCCTTCGCAAGGGGCCTGCCCGACGCCCACCCGGCCACCGTCGTCCTCTCCGCTGCCGTGCTCGCCCTGCTCTTCGCGATCGCGAGATACCTCCGTGCCGTGCCCGGACCGCTGCTCGCGGTCGTCCTCGCCACCCTCGCCGTGGTGGTCCTCGACCTCGACGGCCGGTACGGCGTCAAAGTGATCGGGGAGGTCCCCTCGGGTCTCCCCGCCCTGGCCTGGCCGGACTTCGGCGAGGTGCCGCGTCTCGTCCTCCCCGCCCTCGGCGTGCTCCTGGTCGCGTACACGGACTTCATCCTCACGGCACGGGCGTTCGCCCCGTCCGACGGCCAGGGCCCCGCGCTCGACGCCGACCAGGAGTTTCTCGCCCTGGGCGCCGCCAACATCGGCGCGGGTGTCCTGCACGGCTTCCCCGTCAGCAGCAGCGCCAGCCGGACCGCCCTCGCCGCCTCGGCCGGCGCCCGCAGCCAGGCGTACTCCCTGGTCGCCGGGGCCGCGGTGCTCGCCGTCCTGCTCCTCCTCAGCCCCCTGCTCACGCGCATGCCCTCCGCGGTCCTCGGCGCGCTCGTCGTCTACGCCGCCGTCCGCATGATCGACCTGGCGGGCTTCGGCCGCCTGGCCGCCTTCCGCCGCCGCGAGTTGCTGCTCGCGCTCGGCTGTCTGGCCGGGGTGCTGGCCCTGGACATCCTCTACGGCGTCCTCGTCGCCGTCGGCCTGTCGGTCGCCGAGCTGCTGAGCCGGGTGGCCCGCCCGCACGACGCGATCGAGGGCCTGGTCCCGGGCGTGGCCGGCATGCACGACGTCGACGACTACCCGGCGGCCCGCACGATCCCCGGGCTGCTCGTCTACCGCTACGACTCCCCGCTGTTCTTCGCCAACGCGGAGGACTTCCACCGGCGTGCCCTGGCCGCGGTCGACATGCAGACCGAGCCCGTGCGGTGGTTCCTCCTCAACACCGAGGCCAATGTGGAGGTCGACATCACCGCCCTTGACGCCGTGGACGCGCTGCGCCGCGAACTCACGGCCCGCGGAGTCACGTTCGCCCTGGCCAGGGTGAAACAGGACCTGCTGGACGACCTCAGGGCGTACGGCCTCGCGGACTCGGTGGGCACGGACCGGATCTTTCCGACGCTCCCGAGCGCGGTGGCCGCCTACCGGCACTGGTCCCGGGCGGACGCCGAATAGACCTGGTCCCCGTCGAGTGGCGAGGCCCGACGGGGGCGCCAGGCCGTCGCCACGGGGAGGACGGTGGGCCGGGGATGGCGACGACCGGCTTCCCGGGAGCCGAGCGGCCCGGTCGAGGGGCCGGGTGGCCCATGGTCCGCCGCCTGGCCTCAGGCACATGCTGGCCCTGGCAGGTCCCCCGTTCCGCAGGAGGCGCGTCATGGCCGGCACTCCCACCCCCAGCATGCTGCGAGCCCTGCCTGTCGAGCACCGGGAGCGCCTCATGCACGTCGCCCGCGAGGTGTCCATCCCTCAGGGGACGCGGCTGTTCGAGGAGGGCGGCAGGGCAGACCGTTTCTGGATCGTCCGCACCGGCACGGTCGAACTCGACATGCACGTGCCCGGCCGCCGAGCCGCCGTCATCGAGATCCTCCGGCACAACGAACTCGTCGGCTGGTCCTGGTTGTTCACTCCGCACGTCTGGCATCTGGGCGCCGAGGCGACGACACCGGTGCGGGCCTACGAGTTCGACGCCACGGCCGTCCGCCTGATGTGCCAGGACGACCCCGCGATGGGCTGCGCCGTGGCCCAGTGGGTCGGCGACGTGCTCGCCCACCGCCTCCGCTCCGCCCGGACCCGGCTGCTGGACCTGTACGCGCCCTACGGCGCGGGCAGCCCCGTGTGAACCCGGAGGAGCGGTCATGCACGGCACCCCGCACATCGTCAGCGACGTCATGACCCGCACGGTCACCGCGGTCGGCCGCGGGACCACCTTCAAGGAGATCGTGCGGATCATGCAGGACCGGAACGTCAGCGCGCTGCCCGTCCTCAAGGGCGACGGCCGCGTCGTCGGCGTCGTCTCCGAGGCCGACCTGCTGCCCAAGGAGGAGTTCCGCGACGGCGACCCCGACCGGTACACCCAGCTGCGTCGCCTGACCGACCTCGCCAAGGCCGGCGGCGTGACGGCGGAGGAGCTGATGACCGCCCCGGCCCTCACCACCGCCCCCGGTGCCACCCTCGCCGAAGCCGCCCGCACCATGGCCCGCGCCAAGGTCAAGCGGCTGCCGGTGGTCGACGAGCGGGGCCTGCTGAAGGGCGTCGTCAGCCGCTCCGACCTCCTCAAGGTCTTCCTGCGCGACGACGAGGACCTCGCGGAGGAGATCCGCCGCGAGATCGTGTCCTACCTCTTCCCGCTCCCCGCCTCAGCGGTCCACGTGCAGGTCCACGACGGCGTGGTGAAGCTGAGCGGTCGGGTACGGGACACGTCCCTGCTCCCGGTGGCGGCCCGCCTGGTGCGCGCCGTGGAGGGGGTGGTCGACGTGGATTTCGAACGGGACCGCAGCTGCCACGAGCCCTGGCGGCCACGGCAGTCCCCGAGTAGGGCCGGTCGGCCCTAGTGCATCCGGCCCCGGCGAGCGATGATCGTCGTGACGGGCGGCCCGCAGCCCGTACGCCGCCGGGGACGAGGGGTCATGACCGAGACACGCACCTTCACGGAGCAGAATCCGATCCGTGTGTTCCTTCTGGACGACCACGAGGTCGTACGACGCGGGATCACCGACCTCCTCGACGCCGAACCCGGCATCTCCGTCGTCGGCGACGCCGACACCGTCGAGCACGCGCTCGTCCGCGCTCCGGCGCTGCGCCCCGATGTCGCCGTGCTCGACGTACGCCTCCCCGACGGCGACGGCATCACGGTCTGCCGGGAGCTGCGCAGCAGGATGCCCGAGCTGGCCTGCCTCATGCTGACGTCGTTCGACGACGAGGACGCCTTGCTGGACGCCATCATGGCCGGAGCCTCCGGATACGTCCTCAAGCAGATCAGAGGCTCGGACCTGGTCTCGGCGGTGCGCACGGTCGCCTCCGGCCAGTCGATGCTCGACCCTGCGACCACGGCCCGTCTGATGCGCTCCCTGCGTGCCGACCCGGCCGACACCCCGACCATGTCGCCCGAGCTGGCCGGACTGTCTCCCCGCGAGCGGGACATCCTCGCCCTCATCGGCGACGGTCTCACCAACCGCGAGATCGGCAAGAAGCTCTACCTCTCCGAGAAGACGGTCAAGAACCACATCTCCCGCCTGCTGGCCAAGCTCGGCGTCCAGCGCCGCGTCCAGGCGGCGGTCCTCGCCTCCCAGCTGGAGCGACCGGACACGGGGGAACGCCCCGTCAGGTGAGCGATGGCCGGGCGTCTGGGCGGTGGCCGGGGGACGGGGCATGGGGCAGAGCGGTGCCCGCGCCGGACCGCGCGCTCGCGGGCCGTCCGATCTCATCGGAGCTCAGGTCCTCATGCGCGACCCGGATCGACACCCCGGGGGAACCCGTGGATCCCGGGCTCGGTGACGGACGCGTCGTCGATGAGTGCCGGGCAGACACTCCAGTCGGCGGCTATCCGCATCACCTCGTGTTCCGTCGGCATCGCCGTGTGCCAGGCGTCCCATTCGGCCTCTCCCCACTCCGGCCGGACCTCTTCCCGCCCGACCAGACCGACACCGAGTTCCCGCTCGACGGCGGTGGGTTCACCCCGGCGCAGCGGAACCTCCCCGCTCATGCCGATGTAGCAGTAGGCGCGGGTCAGTTCACCGGACTCGACCCTGGCCCAGACGTGGTAGTCGCTGACGCGCTCGTTGCGGAAGTACTGGAGGTCCCCGACACGAGAGGCCAGCGACCGCAGCCAGGCGGGGAACTCCGGATCCGCCGGTTCCGTCGGGTGCGTCAGATGCATCCTGCCGTGGGCGAGCGTCCACCCCGGGACCGGCCTGGCGACGAAGACACCCTGCGAGTAGGCGAGTTCGGTGCCAGTCTCCCAGTCCATCCGCTGTCGGAGCCGTAGACCGAGGGCATCGGCCACCTCTTCCGGCCCGGCGTCACGCACGGCCAGCCAGGACGTCTTGAAGCCGAAGGACATGAACCCTCCACTCTGGTGTCCCGTCACGCGAGGTCAAGAACGTTACTGAGCAGGAACATCCGACCGCACCAACCGGATTCGCGCAGCCGGTATGCGCTCGGACAGGTGGAAGAAGCCGTTGCCGTTGTCGAGGAGCGACGCCCCGTCGACGTCGTCCACGGCCCAGCCGTCAACCGGGCCACCGGTGTTGTTGATCTGGAGGAAGAACGACACGTCCTCGTCCCGGCAGACGAAAATCCCCTCCACCTCGGGGCGGCGGCTGCCCGTGATGCCCCGTGCGGCGCCCATCCGGGTCCAGTCCAGGCCATGCCGTGTGATCGACTGCCGGTTGACCACGGACGAGACGTGGAAGTGGCGCGGGGTGTTCAGCACGCCAGGAGTAATAGGCAGCAGTGAGGTTTCCGCCTCGGTCAACCGCGGGGTGAGGACGGCTGCGGAGCGCCGGGCCAGCGCACGGGATGACCCTCGGCGCTGTCCGTTGACGACCGTCGGCAGCGGCGCTGGAATCATCTGCTGAGGCTAATCCCCAGGTACGGGCGACCTGTTCGAGGGGTACGGCGGCCGAGGCGGCCACCCGTCACGTCGATCGGCCGATGGAGCACGGCGGCACATCACGCATCTCGGCCCGCCACCGCGCTCGCATCTCCACCGATGCCGGACGTCAGGCCGCGACGAGTTCCTTCTCGCGCTCCGGCACCTCGACCACGGGCTGCTTCTTCTTGTTCGGCAGGGAGAGCCGGAAGACCTTGCGCCATGCCGAGAAGACCTGCACGGGCAGCGGACCGGTGACGTACTCCAGCTCGTACTTCTCGAACAGCGCGCGCACCTTCACGGCGACCTCGGCGTACCGGTTGCTCGGCAGGTCCGGGAACAGGTGGTGCTCGATCTGGTGGGACAGGTTGCCGGTCATGAAGTGCATGGCCTTGCTGCCGCTGATGTTCGCCGAACCCATCATCTGACGCAGGTACCACTGGCCGCGCGTCTCGCCCTTGATCGACCGGCGCTCGAAGACCTGGACACCCTCCGGGAAGTGGCCGCACATGATCACCGAGTGGGACCAGATGTTGCGGACCAGGTTCGCGGTGAACGTGGCGGCGAGCGTGGGAAGGAAGGACGGGCCGGACAGCAGCGGATGGATCACGTAGTCCTTGAGGACCTGCTTGCGGATCTTGCGGCCCACGGCCCTGGCCCGCGCCCGGAACTCCGGGTTCTTGCGGCGGCGCTTGTGCAGGTTCTTGCCGAGCTCCAGGTCGTAGGCGGCGATGCCGTACTCGAAGAAGCAGGCGTTGATGAAGTTCCACAGCGGCTGGCCGAGGTGGAAGGGGTGCCACTTCTGGTCCTCGTCGACGCGCATGATGCCGTAGCCGAGGTCGTTGTCCTTGCCGATCACGTTCGTGTACGTGTGGTGCAGCTCGTTGTGCGAGTGCTTCCACTGGTCGGCCGGCGAGACGTGGTCCCACTCCCAGGTGGTGGAGTGGATCTTCGGGTCCCGCATCCAGTCCCACTGGCCGTGGAGGATGTTGTGGCCGATCTCCATGTTGTCCATGATCTTCGCCACGGACAGACCGGCGGTGCCGAGCACCCACGCCGGCGGGAACATCGAGAACAGGAGCACGCCCCGGCTGACCAGCTCGAGCGTGCGCTGCGCCGAGATGACCTTGCGGATGTAGGCGGCGTCCTTCTCGCCGCGGCCGGCGATCACCTCGTCGCGGATCGCGTCCAGCTCGCGGCCGAGCTCCTCGATCTGCTCCGCGGTCAGGTGGGCGGTGGGGTCGATGGCGGTCAAAGTGCTCCTACTGTTCGATGTCACAGGGGCCCGCGGCGGCGGACACGCAGGTCTGGATGAGGACGCCCGGCTCTGCCTCGGTGATCTCACCGGTGCGCAGGTCGCGGACGGCGCCCGCCTTGAGCGGCGAGACGCAGCCGAAGCAGATGCCCATGCGGCACCCGGACGGCATGAGCACACCGGCCTCCTCGCCGACGTCCAGCAACGGCGTGGCGCCGTCCGCGTCGACGGTCTTCCCGGAGGTGCTGAACGTGACCTGGCCACCGTCGCCGGTGGCGATCACGGTGGGGCGGAAGCGTTCGGTGTGCAGGCGCTCCGGTACGCCGTGCTCGCTCCAGTGCTTCTCGGCGGCGTCGAGCAGGCCCGTGGGCCCGCACGCCCAGGTCTCGCGCTCGGCCCAGTCGGGCACGAGTTCGTCGAGACGGGCGATGTCGAGCATGCCGTCCGTGGCGGTGTGCACCTCGGTGAGCCGCAGCTTCTTGCCCGCGACCAGGTCGTGCAGCTCCTTGCGGAAGATCACGTCCTGCGGCTGGGGCGCGGAGTGGACCATGACGACGTCGTCGAACTCGGTGTCGCGCAGCATGCCCATCACGGGGGTGATGCCGCTGCCGGCCGTCAGGTAGAGCACCTTGGCGGGCTTGGCCTGCGGCAGCACGAAGTCGCCGGTCGGGTGGTCGAGCTGGATCAGGGTGCCCGGCTTCGCTCTGCGGACCAGGTGATTGCTGACCTTGCCGTCGGGGATCGCCTTCACAGTGATCGTGAGGCGGCCGTCCCGGCGGTCGGTCGGTGAGGTGATGGAGTAGGCACGCCACAGGCGCACCCCGTCGACATCGACCCCGACGCGGACGTACTGACCGGCCGTGTGGCCCCGCCAGCCCCGCCCGGGCCTGATCACGACCGTGGCGGCGTCGCTCGTCTCGGGGTGCACGGCCTCGATGCGGCCGCGCAGGTCAGCGCCCGCGCGCAGCGGACTGACCAGGTCGAGGTAGTCCGACGGCAGTAGCGGCGTCGTGACCATCTCGAGCAGTTTCCACGCCCTGCTGCGGAGGGCTGTACTCGTCATGATTCCAGCTTGCTGCGCCTCAGGGCGTAAAGTCCTGACCGCAGGATGTGAATCTGGTGGGTTGAATTGTTCGCAGGGAACAAAAACGTGAGCCATGCAATCCGTAGGGCGAGTGAACTGGCCCTCAATGAGACAACGGTCACCGCACTGCGGGCCGAGCTGAGGAGCACCGCCGACGAGGTCGTCCAGGCCATCATCGACGAGGTGCCTCCGTACGCCAACGCCCTGTCGGGCAGCATGGGCGGCACCATCCGCCGGGCCGTCCGCACCGCGCTGGGGCACTACCTGGACCTCGCGAGCGGGAACGCCACGGGCGGCGACGCCGGGGACGCGGCCTACGAGCTGGGCCGCGGCGAGGTGCGCGACGGCCGGTCGATGGACGCCCTGCTCAGCGCCTACCGGGTCGGTGCCCGCGTGGCCTGGCGGTGCCTGGCGGCGGGTGCCGTACCCGCGGGGCTGCCCGCCGCCGAGGTCGCCAAGTTCGCCGAGCTGACCTTCGCCTACATCGACGAGCTCTCCGCGGCGAGCGCCGCCGGCCACGCCGACGAACTGGCCGCCCGGGGCCGGGCCCAGGAGCGCCATCTGGAGCACCTGGCCCGTGACCTCCTCGCCGGCGCGAGCCCGGACGTGCTGCTGGCCTCCGCTCAGCGGGCCGGCTGGCAGCCGCCGGTCTCACTGACCGCGGTCCTGCTGCCCGCCGACCAGGCCCGGCCCGCCTACCGCGCCCTCGACCCGAGCACCCTCGTCCTCGACGATCTGCCGGACGCCACCGGAGTGCTGTTCGTCCCCGACGCCGACCGACCGCATCTCCTGCGGCAGCTGACCGACCGGACCGCCGTGGTCGGCCCGGTCCGGCCATGGACACGAGCGTCCGCGTCCTACGGCCGGGCCCTGCGCGCCCGCTCCCTCTCCTCCGGCATCCGCGACACCGAGGAACATCTGCCCGAGCTGGTGCTCACCGCCGACATGGACGCGTTCGCCGACCTGCGTGCCCGCGCGCTCGCACCGTTGCAGGCCTTGCCCGACGCGACCGCGCGGCGGCTGGAGGAGACCTTGCGGGCGTGGCTGCTGCATCAGGGCAGGCGGGACGAGGTGGCGGCGGCGTTGTTCGTCCACCCCCAGACGGTCCGGTACCGGATGTCCCAGCTGCGGGAGCTGTTCCCGGATCTCGCGTCGCCGGACCGGGTCCTTGAACTGACGCTGGCGGTCGGCCTTCGGGCGGACTGAGGCGTACAGCGTTCACGAAGGCGCCTCAAGAACTGCCACGGTTGGTTGGTGCCTCCGTTGCAGGTCCACAGGTCCACGAGGACGCCGTTCGTCTTGGTGGAGCGGGGGTCGTCGAGGCACAGTCCCGAGGCCGGCGAGCGGCTGCGCCGGCTCGGTTCGAGGGGTTTGCTGCCGATTACCGTTGTACGGACAAGGCGGCGCCCGTCGATGGGCCTGTCTGCGAACCCACCAGCAGCCCCCGCCTGCTGCGCATGACCGACAGCAGCCGACCCGGCGTCGGCAGGCACTCCGCGGTGCGGTTTACTCTTCGGATGAGTTCCCGCACTTCCCCGACCAGTCGGCCGATCACGATTCGGAGGGCGGTCGCGAGGGATGCGAAACGCCTCACCCGGCTCGTGCGAGGCTCGGGCGCCTACGCGGGCAAGTACGCAGCGGCGGTCGCGGGCTACCGGGTCGGTCCCGACTACATCGAAGCCCACCGGACCTTCGTGGCCGTGGGCGCCGACGAAAACGGCGGCCGGATCCTGGGGTTCTACTCGCTCGTCCTCGCTCCACCGGAACTCGACCTGTTGTTCGTCGCCGACGAAGCGCAAGGACGGGGGCTCGGACGGCTGCTCGTCGCGCACATGTCGTCGGAGGCGAGGGCTGCCGGGCTCGACCGTGTCGAGGTCGTGTCACACGTGCCCTCGCAGGACTTCTACCACCGCGTCGGTGCGGTGCGGACCGGGACCGCGCTCGCGAACCCGCCCGCCGTGCCGTGGGACCGTCCCACGTTCGAGTTCCGCATTTCTTCGGAGTGACGTGGTGCGCCTCCCTGCGCCGGGGCGCGGCGTCGCCGGAGCCCCGCGAAAGTGCCCCGACCACTGGTGGCCACGGCATTCCCCGGGACTGCGGCGCTTTCGGACCTGACAACCGGACGGAAAGGTCGTCCGGAAGGGGCAGAGGCTACGGCACCTTGTACCCGGCGGCGCGGAACAGTTCGTACCACTCGGGGCGGGTCAGCGGGAGGTCGGAACCGAGCGCGGCGGCGGTGACGCGTTCGGGCGTCGTCGTGCCGAGGACGACCTGCATCTGCGCGGGATGACGAGTGATCCAGGCGACCGCGATCGCCTCGGCCGGCACGCCGTATTTGTCACTGAGCCGGTTGATCACCGCGTTCAACTCGGGGAAGCGGTCGGAACCGATGAACGGCCCGTCGAAGAATCCGGCTTGGAAAGGCGACCACGCTTGAATGGTGATGTCGTGCAGGCGGCAGTAGTCGACGATTCCGTCGTCGCGGACGACCGACTGGTCGAGGTCCTGCATATTCGCGGCGACGCCCTGCGCGATCATCGGCGCGTGAGTGATCGACAGCTGGAGCTGGTTCGCCACGATGGGTTGCGTCACGTGCTTGCGCAGCAGGTCGAGTTGGCGGGGGGTCTGGTTGGAGACGCCGAAGGCACGTACCTTGCCTGCCGCGGCCAGCTCGTCGAAGGCCCGGGCCACCTCCTCCGGCTCCACGAGAGCGTCGGGGCGGTGCAGCAGCAGGATGTCGAGATAGTCGGTGTCCAGTGCCCGCAGTGAACCGTTCACGGACTCGACGATGTGCTGATGAGAGAAGTCGAAATAGGGCCCGTCCTTGACGATGCCGGCCTTCGACTGAATGACGAACTGCTCACGCTCCGACGAACTGAGCTTCATGGCCTCAGCGAACCGACGCTCGCAACCGTGGTCGTCCGTGCCGTAGACGTCGGCGTGGTCGAGGAACGTGATGCCGGCGTCGCGTGCAGTGTTGACGAGCGTGCGTACCGCCTCGTCGCTCATGTCCTGGATGCGCATCAGGCCCAGGACGACGTTGGGGACCACCATGTCGGTGCCGGGCAGGGTGTAGGTCTTCATGGGGGCTCTTTCGCTGTGACGTGAACGTTTCAGGCGGAGGGGCCTGCGGACTGGTCGTCAGGGACGACGCCGAGACCGCTGCGGCTGCGCATTCTGGTTCCGGTCATCGTCACTACATCCTCGTCGGGCAACCCCCGTATTGCGCGATGCAGTGAGATGCTGCGGTCTCACTCTAGAAATGGTCGATCCAGAAATCCAACAACTGCTGGTTCTGCAATTGAGAACTGTGGGATGTGAATCCATCCACGCCCTGCTCGAGTCGGCTCGGGTGCTGTAGCAGTTGCCGGGGCGTTGGCCAGGAGCCGTCGTTGCCCTGACCGCACCGCCGTCGCCGGTCCCGGCTCACTGGTCATGTCCCGGGGACCTCGTCAAGAGATCCCCGGGCCGTCCGACAGCTGGGCCGTCAGGGTGCGTCGACGAGGATCCGGCCCTGGGCCGGCGTGAGCGTGGCGATCGCGCTCGCGTAGGCGGACTGCACTCGGGAGCGCTCGGTGGCGTTGGGTGTGGCGTTGGTGCAGGCCGTACCGGCGCTCGATCCCGACATCAACTGTGAGCAGGGGCCGGGCTTGGTGTCCGGCAGGCCGAGGCTGTGGCCCATTTCGTGAGCGGCGATGCGGGTCTTGTTGTAGCCCTGGTCCACGGCCTGGCTGCCGAGTTCCACGCGCACCTGACGGCCCGGGCGAACGGGGCCGAGCGTGGCCTGCGGCCAGCCGGTGGTCGCGATGATGACGATCTCGGCCGCGGTTCCGGGCGCCGCTTCCACCAGGTGGACGTTGCTCACGTTCGCGTTCCACGTGGCTACAGCGGCCGCGACCGCGCTCTCCCAGCCTGCGGCGCGGCTGTCGTCGTAGCGAAGGGTCACCGCCGCGGCCTGGGCGGCGGACGGTTCAGCGGCGGGAGCGGGGACCGCGGTCGCGGTGCCCGCAGTGGCGAGGACAAGCGCTGCGGCGGACGTGCCTGCCTTGAGCCAAGTGCCGAGGGGCATTGCTGCTCCTTCATCCGTGGGGGGGGGAGTCCGGCCCCGGCGGGACCGGGAGCGCGAAGGAGCGGTACGGGT
The DNA here is from genome assembly GCF_000719505.1 of Streptomyces sp. NRRL B-3229. Lineage (NCBI taxonomy): Bacteria > Bacillati > Actinomycetota > Actinomycetes > Kitasatosporales > Streptomycetaceae > Streptomyces > Streptomyces sp. NRRL B-3229. Next base: position 53,211 of record NZ_JOGP01000036.1, read on the forward strand.
GGTCCGGCAGGGGCCGGGCACGCCGTCGACCACCCCTCCGGGGCGTCGCGATCGTATGCCCTGCCACCCTCTTACGTCATGTACCTGCCAGGATGATCATCCGTCAGAATCCGGTAGTCAGCGGAAGTTGTCCTGCCGATCTCGGGGCGCCTGGGAGTGTTGTGTCCATTCGGCCGGTCGTCGCGTAGCGGCCGCTCTGCCGGCGCCGCGGAATGCTGCTCGGCGTGTCCTGGCCGGGGCCGACTCCGGAGCTGCTGATCGCCGTCGGGAATGATGCGCCGGCCGGCCGCGTTGACACGACTGCATGACATGACCGAGTCAAAGCGCTCGGTGGTGGTGGAAGGAGTCCTCATGGCACGCAGCACCACGCGTCCCGTCGTCACGCTCAGGTCGACGGCGGGCACCGGCTTCACGTACGTGACGC
>NZ_JOGP01000037.1:0-43749 GCF_000719505.1 Streptomyces sp. NRRL B-3229
AACGCACCCGCACGCGCTACACAGGCCCCCACCGGACCGCAACGGGCCGCCGCAGGCCTCCAGGGGCGCGGGGAACTGCGCAAAACGCCCGCCCCCACCGAACCCGCAGACAACCAGGCGCCCCCACCCCACCAACCCTGGCCACCGCCCCCACCCCCCTGGCAATATCACCGCCATGCCCCACCCGCCGCCGCTCCCCCACCTCACCCGCCGCCAGTCAAAGATCCTCCAAGCCGTCGCCGCCACCCTCGTGGCCCTCGGCCTCCTCCTCTGGTGGCTGCTCCCCCTCGGCAAGACCCCCCCGAGCGGCACGATCATCTTCAGCACAGGCACCCGCGCCGGCGTCTACCAGAAGTACGGCGGGCTCCTCAACGACGCGATCCACAAGGACATGCCGGACCTGAAGGTGGTCCTGAAGGACACCGCGGGCTCCCAGGAGAACGTCAGCCTCGTCGCCAACGGGAAATCCGACTTCGCCATCGCCGCCGCCGACGCGGTGGAGAACTACCTCCAGAAGCACGACTCCCACGCCGACACGCTCCGAGGGGTGGCCCGCCTCTACGACGACTACGTACAACTCGTCGTACCGGCCGACTCGGACATCCGGACGGTGGAAGACCTCAAGGGCAAGCGCGTCTCGATCGGCGTCCCTGACTCCGGCGTACGCCTGATCGCGGAACGCGTGCTCAAGGCCACCGGCATCAATCCCGAAAAGGACATCCAGCCGAGGGCCTACGGCATCAACACCGGCCCCAAACGCCTCGGCCACGACCTGGACGCGTTCTTCTGGTCAGGCGGCCTGCCCACCGACGGTCTGAGGAACCTCGCGGAGCACTCGGCGATCCGCTTCATCCCGATCCAGCCGTCCCTCGTGGCGAAGCTGCACGCGGAAGGCGAGTCCACCCGCTACTACCGCGCCACCAACATGCCGGCGTCGGCGTACCCGTCAGCCCAGAACAACGCGACAGTGCCGACCATGGCCGTCTCCAACCTGTTGATCACCCGCAGCGACGTGGACCCCGAGCTCGTCGACTGGCTCACCCGGACCGTGATCAACAGCAGGGACCGCATCGGCCACGACGTCCACTCGGCCCAGCTGGTCGACGTACGCACGGCGATCTACACGGACCCGGTCCCCCTCCACGAGGGCGCGCGCCGCTACTACCGCTCGGTGAAGCCGTAACAGACGCGGAACCGGCAGACGCCGAACCAACCGCAACAAGACCCCACCCGGAATCGGACGATCCCCCGCCCCACCAGGCACCTCAAACCACAGGCCCACTACGCGGCACAGCCACCGTCACCACCAACCCATGCGGATCCTGACGCCCGTACGAGATCGTCCCTCCCCCCGCCGCCAGCAACGCCCGCGAGATGGACAGCCCCAGCCCGGACCCCTTGACGTTCTGATGCCGCCCGCTGCGCCAGAACCGGTCCCCCACCCGCGAGAGTTCCTCGTCGGTGAGCCCGGGCCCACGGTCGGCGACGACGACCGTCGACGTGTTCCCGTCCGCGGCGACGCTGACCGTCACGGTCTCGTCCTCCGGCGTGAACTTGAGCGCGTTGTCGATGACGGCGTCCAGGGCGCTGGACAGGGTGACGGGGTCGGCCCAGGCGGTGGTGGGCGGACACGTACCCACCAGCCGTACCCCCTTGGCCTCCGCGGTCGGCGTCCACGCGGCCACGCGCTCGGCCGTGAGCTCCCCGATGTCGGTGATCCTCAGATCCGCCTCGGTGTGCTCGGCGAGCGCGAGGTCGAGGAGGTCGTCGAGGACCTGGGCCAGTCGCTTGCCCTCGGTCTGGACGGATGCGATCTCCTTGTTGCCCGGGGGGAGTTCGAAGGCGAGCAGTTCGATGCGCAGCAGCAGGGCCGCGAGCGGGTTCCGCAACTGGTGGGACGCGTCGGCGACAAAGGCCCGCTGCTGTTCCAGCACGTCCTCGACGTTGTCCGCCATCTCGTTGAACGACCGTGCCAGCCGCTGGAGTTCGGGGGGGCCGCCGGCCACCGCCACCCGGGACTTGAGCCGCCCGGTGGCGATGTCGTGGGTGGTGGCGTCGAGCACCCGCACGGGCCTGAGCACCCAGCCGGTGAGCCGCAGTGCCGCACCGACGGCCAGCAGCATCGCCGCGAGTTCGCCCGCGAAGATGACGAGCCAGCCCTTCAGGATCCGTGAACGCATCGGCCCGCTGGGCGAGTCGGTGACGACGACCGCGATGACGTCCCCGTCGCGGATCACCGGCGAGGCGACGACGAGCCGGCCCTGCTGCCAGGGCCACACCTGCTTGGGGTCCTGGCTGCGGCGGCTGAGGAGCGCCTCGTCGAACGCCTCGCGGACCTCGCCCTGTTCGGGGATCGACCAGGTCCGGGGCGCCGTCGCCATGGGCACCCTGCCGTCGTAGAAGACACCGACGCGAATGTCGTAGACGTTGTGGTAGCTGGCGAGTTCGCTCTTCAGGGTCTCCAGGCGCTCGTCGGAGGAGTCGGTGACGAACTGGGCGAGCGCGGCGAAGTGGGCGGTGTCGTCGATCCGGTCGACGACGACCTTCTGCTGCTGCGCGGAGGCCACCCCGATGGCGAGCGGCACGCCCAGCGCCAGCAGCACGGCGGCCATGAGGACGATGAGCAAGGGAAGAAGACGTGTCCGCACGGTCCCGCCTACGCCCCGTCCACCGACGAACCGAGGAGCCACGGCCCCCGGCAGACGCCCGCACGGACCCAATACCCCCCGCAGCTGTCCGCACCGAGCCCCGCACCGGCGCCGCCCCCCAGAGCGCCGCGTCCGCGGACACCCACGCAGCCCCGCTCACCCGCGTCCACAGCCACCGTCCCTCTTCCGGTTCCGGCCCGATCTCCTCGCCCCGAGCCTCGCACAGGTCCGCGCCGCACACTCTCACGCAGCGCCTTCACCTCGGCGGCGCGGTCCACACACCTGACCCCTGACCTTGCAGCGGCCCCTCAAACCCCCGGCGCCACCAACCGGTACCCCACCCCCCGTACCGTCTCGATCAGCGCCGGCATCCGCAGCTTCGCGCGCAGGGACGCCACATGGACCTCCAGCGTCCGCCCGGTCCCCTCCCAACTCGTGCGCCAGACCTCGCTGATGATCTGCTCGCGCCGGAAGACCACACCGGGGCGCTGGGCGAGCAGCGCGAGGAGGTCGAACTCCTTGCGGGTGAGCTGGACGACCGTGCCGTCGACGCTGACCTGCCGGGTCGGCAGTTCGATGCGTACGGCGCCGAGGACGAGCGCGGTGTCGGCGCCGCCGGGGGCGTCCTCGTGGACGGTGCGCCGGCTGACGGCGTGGATGCGGGCGAGCAGTTCGCCGGTGTCGTACGGCTTGACCACGTAGTCGTCGGCGCCGAGGTTCAGGCCGTGGATGCGGGAGCGGACGTCGGAGCGCGCGGTGACCATGATCACCGGCGTGCTGGTGCGCTTGCGGATCTTGCCGCACACCTCGTAGCCGTCCTGGTCGGGCAGGCCGAGGTCGAGCAGGACGACTCCGAAGCCGTCACCCTCGGGGACGAGCGCCCGAAGTGCCTCCTCGCCGTTGCGCGCGTGCGTGACGTCGAACCCGTGGCGGGCGAGCACCGCGGACAGCGCGGCGGCCACGTGGTTGTCGTCCTCGACGAGGAGAAGTCTCACGCCGGCCCCCTTCGATCCATCGGGCGTACTATCTGAATATGTGCTGAACAGGCATAACGCGCACACTCACACGCGCGTGCGCACCGTGCAGTCATGCTGATGGATGAGGACGGCGTCAAGAGGGTTCCGGTTGCGCCGCGGTTCCGTTATCCGGCTGATACGCACACCGGACGCCCCTGGTCACAACTGCTACGACACGTGTCCGATTGCTATCGGATCGTGATGCTCAGATTCCCCTCAATACTAATGACGCTGGTCGCATACGGTTACTACTGTCCTCCGAAACCGAGGAGGACGGAGCCAGAGAGCGATGACCGAAGTATCGGCGGCCAAGGAAGATGCGGTCGCGACCGGCGAACTGGTCGTCCTGAAGGGCGTCAACAAGCACTTCGGTGCGTTGCACGTACTCCAGGACATCGACCTGACCATCGCCCGCGGCGAGGTCGTCGTGGTCATCGGACCCTCAGGGTCCGGGAAGTCCACCCTGTGCCGCACCATCAACCGCCTCGAGACGATCGACACGGGTTCGATCGCCATCGACGGCAAGCCGCTGCCCCAGGAGGGCAAGGAGCTGGCCCGGCTGCGCGCCGACGTCGGCATGGTCTTCCAGTCCTTCAACCTCTTCGCGCACAAGACCGTGCTCGAGAACGTGATGCTGGGTCAGATCAAGGTCCGCAAGGCCGACAAGAAGAAGGCCGAGGAGAAGGCGCGCGCCCTCCTCGACCGGGTCGGCGTCGCCACCCAGGCCGACAAGTACCCCGCCCAGCTGTCCGGCGGCCAGCAGCAGCGGGTCGCGATCGCGCGGGCGCTGGCCATGGATCCCAAGGTCATGCTCTTCGACGAGCCCACGTCGGCACTCGACCCTGAGATGATCAACGAGGTGCTGGAGGTCATGCAGCAGCTCGCCCGCGACGGAATGACCATGATCGTCGTCACCCACGAGATGGGTTTCGCACGATCGGCTGCAAACCGCGTGGTGTTCATGGCGGACGGACGCATCGTCGAGGAGGCTGCGCCCGACCAGTTCTTCAGCAACCCGCGCAGCGACCGCGCCAAGGACTTCCTGTCGAAGATCCTGCACCACTGACGTGCCACCCGGATCGACCACCGACGGCTCTCATCTCTTCACCACCCAAAGGATGTTCACCATGAAGCTCCGCAAGGTCACCGCCGCCTCGGCAGCCGTTCTCGCCCTCGCCCTGTCCGTGACCGCGTGCGGCGGCGACAGCAAGGACGAGGGCTCGGGCTCGGGTTCCGGCGGCGGCAAGATCAAGGTCGGTATCAAGTACGACCAGCCGGGCCTCGGCCTGAAGAAGCCCGACGGCTCCTTCTCCGGCTTCGACGTGGACGTGGCCACGTACGTGGCCAAGCAGCTCGGCTACAAGCCCGACCAGATCGAGTTCGTCGAGACCAAGAGCGCCGACCGTGAGAACGCGCTCGCCCGCGGCGACGTGAAGTTCATCGCGGCCACCTACTCGATCAACGACGAGCGCAAGAAGAAGGTCGACTTCGCCGGCCCGTACCTGCTGGCCCACCAGGACCTGCTGGTCAAGAAGGACTCCAAGATCAGCGAGGCCACGGACCTCAACGGCGAGAAGCTGTGTTCCGTGACCGGCTCCACCTCGGCGCAGAACGTCAAGGACGACTTCGCCCCGAAGGCCCAGCTGCGTGAGTACTCCGGCTACTCGGAGTGCATCGCCGGCCTCCAGAGCGGCGCCGTCGACGCCCTGACCACGGACGACTCGATCCTCGCGGGCTTCGCCTCGCAGGACAAGTACAAGGGTCAGTTCAAGCTCGCCGGCCTCAAGCTGAGCAACGAGAACTACGGCATCGGTGTCAAGAAGGGCGACACCGCCACCGTGAACAAGATCAACGCCGCCCTGGAGAAGATGGTCAGCGACGGCTCCTGGCAGAAGGCCGTCGACGCCAACTTCGGCCCGGCCGGCTACAAGAACGAGCCCGCCCCGAAGATCGGCGTCATCGTCAAGTAACGCGGGGACCCACCAGCGCAGCGCTGCGACCGCGGTTCGGCCGCGCCCCTGCGGGGGCGCGGAGCGCCGGCCCACGTGTGGCCGATCATCGGCGGCACCTGCCGGCGACGACCGGCCGGCGGAGCGTCTGCGCGGGGAACCCACCGGCACGCCGCCGTCCGCCGCGATCAGGGCGGCGGCGGGTCGCGCCCTCATACCTCCGCCACACACCCGGAAGCGCGGGAGATCGTGTTCGACTTTATTTCAGACTATGACGACCCGAGCCTGTGGGGCGCCTTCTGGATGACGGTGAAGCTGACCTTCTTCTCCGGCATCGGCTCCCTCGTCTGGGGCACCCTGCTGGCCGCGATGCGGGTCAGCCCCGTCCCGCTGATGCGCGGGTTCGGCACCGCCTACGTCAACATCGTCCGGAACATCCCCCTGACGGTCATCATCGTCTTCACCTCCCTCGGCCTCGCCGACATCTTCCGCATCACGCTGGGCGCGGGCGACGACGTGAAGGTCATGAGCTTCCGGCTGGCGATCCTCGGCTTCATCGTCTACACCGCCGCGTTCGTCTGCGAGGCGATCCGCTCCGGCATCAACACGGTGCCGCTCGGCCAGGCCGAGGCGGCCCGCGCGATCGGGCTCAACTTCAGCCAGACCCTGCGCCTCATCGTGCTGCCGCAGGCCTTCCGCTCGGTCATCGGCCCGCTGGCCAACGTCCTGATCGCGCTGACGAAGAACACCACGGTGGCGGCCGCGATCGGTGTGGCCGAGGCCGCGTACCTGATGAAGACGATGATCGAGAACGAGGCTCAGACGCTGCTCATCGGCGCGGTCTTCGCCTTCGGTTTCGTGGTACTGACCCTGCCCACCGGCCTCTTCCTGGGCTGGCTGAGCAAGCGACTGGCGGTGAAGCGATGAGCTCGGTCCTCTACGACACACCGGGACCCCGCGCCAAACGGCGCAACGTCCTGCTGTCGATCGTCTTCACCCTCCTGCTCGCCCTCGTGCTGTGGTGGGTGTGGCGGACGATGGACGACAACAACCAGCTGGAGTGGGACCTCTGGGAGCCCTTCACCACGAGCGAGGCCTGGACGACCTACCTCCTGCCCGGCCTCGCTGACACTCTCAAGGCAGCGGCGATCTCCATGGTGATCGCCCTGCCCCTGGGCGCGGTCTTCGGCATCGCCCGGATGTCCGACCACGCCTGGGTGCGGGGCGTGGCCGGCACGGTGGTCGAGTTCTTCCGGTCCATCCCGGTCCTGCTGCTGATGCTGTTCGCCAACGAGCTCTACGTCCGTTCCTCCCTGAACATCAGCAGCGAGGAACGTCCCCTGTACGCCGTGGTCACCGGCCTGGTGCTCTACAACGCCTCGGTGCTCGCCGAGATCGTGCGGGCCGGCATCCTCTCGCTGCCCCGGGGGCAGACGGAGGCGGCCTACGCGGTCGGTCTGCGCAAGGGCCAGACGATGACCAGCATCCTGCTTCCGCAGGCGGTCACCGCGATGCTGCCGGCCATCGTCAGCCAGCTGGTGGTCATCGTGAAGGACACCGCGCTCGGCGGTGTGATGCTCGGCTTCACCGAGCTGCTCAACGCGCGCCAGACGCTGGCGGCCAACTACGCCAACGTCATCCCCAGCTTCATCGTCGTGGCGATCATCTACATCATCGTCAACTTCATCCTCACCAGCTTCGCGAGCTGGCTGGAGCAGCGGCTGCGGCGCAGCAAGAAGAGCACGGGGGCGGTGCTGGGCGAGGACACGGAGATGAACCCGGCGGCGATCGGCGGCACCTTTGGGACCGGCGGCGAGGGCGGCGGTCCGAGCGGATTCACCTTCACCGACAAGCCGCCCCGATGATCTGATGCGCAGTCAAGTGACTTGAGGGGCACGGAGGGCAGTGGCATGATCGCCACTGCCCTCCGTCACTTGACGCAAGCACCGGCAATAGGTTGCATACGTTCTGTGATCGTGCACCCTGCTCCAACCTCCTGTTCACAAACGTCCCTCGGGACTCCGCCGCGGTCAGGAGGCGCCGCACCGTGGACCCGGTGATCATCGTCGGAGCGGGGCCCGTCGGGCTCACGCTCGCCCTGGCGCTGGCGCGCCAGGAGGTCCCCTCCGTGGTCCTCGACGAGGGACCCGGCAAGGACGAACCCCGCCTGGCCCGCACCGCCGTACTGCACGAGGACACCGCTGCCCTGATGTCCCGCCTGACCGGGGTCCCGGTCACCGGGCTGGGCGCGCACTGGGCCGGATGGCGGTCCATGCGCCGCAAGCAGGTGATGCGCGAAGTCGACTTCGAGGAGACCGGGGACGCCCCCCTGCACCTCGCCCAGCACGTCCTGACGAACGCCCTGCGCACCGCCCTCGCCGAGGAGCGGCTGGTGAAGATCGTCACGGACAGCAGGCTCGACGCCGTCGAGCAGGAGCCTTCGGGCGTCACCGCCCACACCCGCGGCCCCAAGGGCACGTGGTGGCGCGGGAGTTACCTGGTCGGCTGCGACGGTCCGCGCTCCACCGTGCGCAAACTGGAGGACATCCGCTTCCCGGGCCGTACGGCGGTGGAGCGCCACGCGGTCGCCGCCCTGCGCACCGAACTTCCCTTCGAGAACTGGGCGCTGCTGCACCGGACGCCCCCTTGGCGGACGTCCGGGGCGTCGGCCGGGGAGATCTCCGCCCGCCCGCTCCCGGACGGCGTGTGGCGCCTGGACTGGCTCCTGCCCCCGGGCAAGGACCTGGTCACGCCCGAACTCCTGGTGAACCGCGTCCGGGAGACCCTCGCGGGCTGGACGGGCGGCTCGACACCGCCGTACGAACTCCTCGACACCGGAGTCCACACCGTGCACCACCGGCTGGCCCGCCGCTGGCGCGCCGGGCGGGTCTTCCTCGCCGGGGACTCCGCGCACTGTCTCGGCGCGCTCGGCACCCAGGGGCTCGACGAGAGCCTCAGGGACGCCGACAACCTCGCCTGGAAGCTGGCCCTGGCCTGGCACCACGGGCCGCACGAGGCGCTTCTCGACAGCTACCAGGCCGAGCGGCGCGCGATCGTCTCCGCCCGGCTGCGCGCCGCCGACCAGGCGCTGCCGCTGGTGCGCGGCGGCGGGGGCCTGCGCTCGGTCGTCCCGGGCTCGGCCCGCGGCCACGACGCGCTGCTCACGGACGGTCATCTGGGGCGCGGTCCGCTCGGCGCGCCGGGGTCGTACGCCCACTCACCGCTCGCACCCCGGCACCTCGAAGGAGAGGTACTGGTCGACACCCCGCCGGGCGCCTCGGTCACGGACGTACGGGTCACCGCCGAGGACGGTTCGTTCGTACGGCTGCACGAGCGCCTCGGCCGGGGCGCCCTGCTGGTCGTCCTGGTCGCGCCGGGCACCGGGGTGTGGGAGCGCAAGCACTGGGTGACCGCCGGAATCATGCCCCGCCTGGCCGCGGCGGTGACGGCGCTACCGCACTCCGCCGAGCTCCTGGTCGCCGAGGAGTACCCGGGAGCCGCCCCGCACACGGTCCTTCTCGTACGGCCCGACGGCTACCTCGTCACCGCCCTGAGCGGTGTCCGCCCGGCCGACCTGTACTCGGCGGCCGAGACGGCACTGGGCGGACCGCCGGCCAGGACCGAGGCGGGCACGGGGGCCGGCCCTCGTTGACGTGCTCACTGTCACTGTGCGTCCACATAGGGACAGTGAGTTGAAAGGCCCCTGGGCGTCATGGTGTACTCCGCATCGTGACCGACACCTGTGTGCGCCTGTGGCGGAGGGTCCATATGGACCTCGTCCGCTATGCGGGCTGCGTGTGTCGCCCGTCCTGCTGAATTCGCCGCTTTCCTTTCTCGCGTGCCGCCGCTGAGCGGCACCGCGGTTCCGCGAACTCTTCTCAGGACGGTACCCGTGTCTGCCCTCCCCTCTGTCTCCGCCGTCGCCGCGCCCACCCAGGCCGAACTCCTCGACTTCGTCCGACGTACGGCCGCCGACACCGAGCTGATCGACTCGCTCCCGCTCGACCCCGAAGGCCGCACCTGGGTACGCCTGGAGGGCCCGGGCGGCAGCGAGGCCTGGCTGATCGGCTGGCCGCCCGGCACCGGTACCGGCTGGCACGACCACGCCGAGTCGGTCGGCGCATTCATCACCGCGGCCGGTGAGCTCAAGGAGAACTCCCTGGCCGCCCGGCTGCCCGCCGACGGCTGGAAGACCCTCGAACTCTCCGACGACGTGGACCGTGAGCGCCGCCTGCCCGCCGGCAAGGGCCGCTCCTTCGGACAGCACCATGTCCACGAGGTCCTCAACGAGTCCACCGAGGTCCACGCGGTCTCGGTGCACGCCTACTACCCGCCCCTCCCCCAGATCCGCCGCTACAGCCGCACGGGCCAGATCCTGCGCCTGGAGCACGTGGAACGGCCGGAGGACTGGCAGTGAGCAAGCCCGGCCCGCCGTCCGTGCGGCCGGAATCCTGGTCCCCCCGGACCTACCCCCGTCTCAGCAGCCCTCGCAAAAGCCCTCGTCTCAGAACCCCTCGTCGCCGAGGAACTCCGTCTCCTCCCCCTCCTCCTCCAGTGCCTGCCTGACCACCCGCAGGGCCATGCCCTCGGAGTAGCCCTTGCGGGCCAGCATCCCGGCGAGGCGGCGCAGCCGCTTGTCCCGGTCGAGGCCCCGGGTGGCCCGGAGCTTGCGGTCGACCAGCTCGCGCGCCGTCGCCTCCTCCTGCTCGGAGTCGAGCTGGGAGACGGCCTCGTCGATCAGCGTGGAGTCGACGCCCTTGGTCCGCAGCTCCTGGGCGAGCGCCCGCCGGGCGAGCCCTCGGCCATGGTGCCGCGACTCCACCCAGGCGTCCGCGAACGCGCTGTCGTTGATCAGCCCGACCTCCTCGAACCGCGACAGCACCTCCTCGGCGGCCTCGTCGGGGATCTCCCGCTTGCGCAGGGCGTCGGCCAGTTGCTTGCGGGTGCGCGGGGTCCCGGTGAGCAGGCGCAGACAGATCGCCCGCGCCCGCTCCACCGGGTCCGCCGGAGGCTCCCCCTTCTCGGCCCTCGACGAGGAAGGACCGCCTCCGTCCTCACCGGGCGACTCCCCGAAGCCGCGCCGGCGCTGCCGACGCCCACGGGGACCGCCCCGTCCGGGAGCGCCGCCGTCACCGCGACGCGAACCCCGTCCGACCGCCCCGAAGCCAGGCGCGGCCGTCTCGTCACGGCCGTGCGCAGGACCGTCATCGCCGTGGGAAGGACCGTCGCCGCACGAGCTGTATGACGCGCCGTCACCGTACGACTCAACAACGCCGTTTGACGGATCGTCACCGTACGGCTCATGGCCGTGCCCCGCGCCCCCGCTCGACCCACCGCCATGCGAGACGGCGGCACCGTCGCCGGGGCGGCCAAGCAGGTACGGCCGGCCGTCGCCGTACCTCAGCGCGCGGCCGAAGCCCCCGTCCGCACCGCCCCCCGACGGCCCGTCGGCGGAGGGCCGACGCGAGCCGCGCGACACCGGGCGGCCGTGTCCCCCGTCCGCCCCGTGCCCCGTACCGTCCCCGTGCTCGTCGCCGTCCGGCCCGGCAGAACCCCCGTCGCCCTTACCGCCCCGCCCTAGCGGAGCGTCCTCGTACTCGGCCCAGCCGGTTCGCCATGTCTCTGAATCAGGCACGGTACGGGATCAGCTCTTGGCGGCCGGGGCCTTGGCCTTCGTCGCCTTCGCGGCCGACGGAGCGGGCACCTTCGCGGCGTCGTCCGCGGCGGCGGCCACCGCGGCGTCCGCACCCGGCTCGGCGGTCGGCTCCTGGGGACGCACGCCGACGCCCAGCTTCTCCTTGATCTTCTTCTCGATCTCGTTGGCCAGGTCGGGGTTGTCCTTCAGGAAGTTGCGCGCGTTCTCCTTGCCCTGGCCGAGCTGGTCGCCCTCGTACGTGTACCAGGCGCCGGCCTTGCGCACGAAGCCGTGCTCCACGCCCATGTCGATCAGACCGCCCTCGCGGCTGATGCCCTGGCCGTAGAGGATGTCGAACTCGGCCTGCTTGAAGGGCGGCGCGACCTTGTTCTTGACGACCTTGACGCGGGTGCGGTTGCCGACCGCGTCGGTGCCGTCCTTCAGGGTCTCGATGCGGCGGATGTCCATGCGCACCGAGGCGTAGAACTTCAGCGCCCGGCCACCGGTCGTGGTCTCCGGCGAGCCGAACATCACGCCGATCTTCTCGCGGAGCTGGTTGATGAAGATCGCGGTGGTCTTGGACTGGTTGAGCGCGCTGGTGATCTTCCGCAGGGCCTGGCTCATCAGACGGGCCTGGAGACCGACGTGGCTGTCGCCCATCTCGCCCTCGATCTCCGCGCGCGGGACGAGCGCGGCGACGGAGTCGATGACGATCAGGTCGAGGGCACCGGAGCGGACCAGCATGTCCACGATCTCCAGGGCCTGCTCGCCGTTGTCCGGCTGGGAGAGGATCAGGTTGTCGACGTCCACGCCGAGCTTGCGCGCGTACTCGGGGTCGAGGGCGTGCTCCGCGTCCACGAAGGCCACCTGGCCGCCGGCCCGCTGAGCGTTGGCCACCGCGTGCAGGGTGAGGGTCGTCTTGCCGGAGGACTCCGGACCGTACACCTCCACCACACGGCCACGCGGGATGCCGCCGACGCCGAGCGCGACGTCGAGCGCGGTCGACCCGGTGGGGATGACCTCGATGGGCTCGTTCGGCCGCTCGCCCATGCGCATGACCGCGCCCTTGCCGAACTGCCGTTCAATCTGTGCGAGCGCGGCGTCGAGCGCCTTCTCGCGGTCGGTTCCTGCCATGGGTTCCACCCGATTTGCTTGAGTCGATCGCTTCACGTCAAAGACGCTAACGCCTGCCACTGACAATGCGCCCTGACGCCCGTCCGGCCTGTGGATAACTCGGGTACTTCTCCGGGCAAATCATGCCGAATGACACGCCGTCGGCTAGGCCGGAGCCTCCATGAGAATGGATGTTCGATTCTTGTGTCAAGCGCACCACGCGGCACCCGAGCGACTTCCCCCGACAGGCTCCGACCGCCTTCAGAAGCCTCCGTCGACCGCCCTCCCCCGCTTTCTCCGGTGGGCCGGCTACTGCCCGCGGCGTACTCCAGGTGCCTTCGGCCGTACGACGACCCCGGGGAGCGTCCTCGCCAGTCTTGAGCCATGAATCCCCGGAACACCAAGGGCCTCCTCTCGTCGGGGGACAGCCCGCTCGTCGCCGCCACGGTCACCGAAGCCTTCACGTCGATGCCGCGGACCCCCGGCGCGCGCCGCATGGAGCGGCTCTGCCATGCCACCGGTCTCCTCCTCGTCGTCTCCGGGCTCGTGCACCTGGTGGTGTTCGCCGTGGACGGCGGCCCATGGGACGGACCGGTCTCCTGGCGCAAGCCGGTGACGTTCGGACTGTCCTTCGGGGCCACGCTGATCGCGGTCACCTGGGTGACGTCGTATCTGCGCGTCGGCACCCGCACGCGTGCCGTACTGCTCGCGGTGTTCGCGGCCGACTGCGTGGTCGAGGTCGGCGGCATCACCCTCCAGGCGTGGCGCCGGGTGCCCTCGCACCTCGACATGGAGACACCTTTCGACACGGCTGTGTCCATGACGCTGGCGGTGGGCGGGGGCGTCCTCGTGGTCCTGCTGACCGTGTTCGCCGTCGCGTCGTTCCGGCAGCGGCCCTCGGGCCCCGCGGGGATGGACCTCGCGGTGCGCTCGGGGTTCGCGATCCTGCTCGTGGCGCTCGCGTCGGGTGCCGTGATGATCGCGCGCGGGGTCGTCCTCACCCGGACCGGGCACCAGGAGGCGGCCTACCACTCGACCGCGCCGCTCAAGCCGCTGCACGGTGTGAGCCTGCACGCGGTCCTGGTCCTGCCCGCGCTGGCCTGGCTGCTGTCCCGCACCCAGTGGAGCGAGACGCTGCGGCGCGGGCTCCTGTACGCGGCGATCGGTGCCTACGTCACGGCCGTCGCCGGCGCCGGACTCTGGGCCGCCCTCACGTACTGAACCGGCGTCCTCAGGCCGACCCGTCCCCGTCGGTGGAGTCCTGCGCCCCATGCCGCCGCCGCTCCCACAGCGCACGCGCGCGCGTGACCGGCGAGGGCCCCTCGCCCCGCTTGCGGTGGCCGTGGACCCGCGGGTCGTCGGTGACGGCGTACCGCTTCACGTACGCCCCCAGGAACGCCTGGAGCGTGGCGACCGCCGGGATGGCGATCAGGGCGCCGACGGCACCGAGCAGGGCGGTACCCGCGATGACCGAGCCGAAGGCGACCGCGGGGTGGATGTCGACGGTCTTCGAGGTCAGTTTGGGCTGGAGCACGTAGTTCTCGAACTGCTGGTAGATCACCACGAAGATCAGGACCCACAGCGCGTACCAGGGGTCGACCGTGAAGGCGATCAGCATGGGCAGGGCGCCCGCGAGATAGGTGCCGATGGTCGGGATGAACTGCGAGACCAGGCCCACCCACACGGCCAGCACGGGCGCGTACGGCACCTCCAAAGCCTGGAGCAGCACGAAGTGCGCGACTCCGGAGACGAGTGCCATCAGACCGCGCGAGTAGAGGTAGCCGCCGGTCTTGTCGACGGCGATCTCCCAGGCGCGCAGCACCTCGGCCTGCCGGGCGGGCGGCAGGACGGAGCAGATCGCGCGGCGCAGGCGGGGCCCGTCCGCGGCGAAGTAGAACGAGAACAGCACGATCGTCAGCAGCTGGAAGAGGCCGCCGAGCACCTGGGCGGACACGTCCAGGACGCCGGTGGCGCTGTTCTGCACGTAGTTGCGCAGCCAGTCGGAGCGCAGCAGGCCCTCCTGGACGTCGACCCGCTTCAGATCGGTGTGGAAGTGCCCGTTGATCCAGCTGATGACGGAGTCGAGGTAGTCGGGGAAGTCCTCGACGATCTTGATGATCTGGCCGGCGAGCATCGATCCGAGCAGCACGATGAAGCCCGCGGACACGATCAGCACCGCGAAGAAGACCAGGAAGGTGGCGAGTCCCCTGCGCATGCCCCGCGCGGCCATCTTGCTCACCGCGGGTTCTATGGCCAGGGCCAGGAAGAACGCGATGAGGATGTTGGTCAGCAGCCCTATGAGCTGGTGGAAGGCCCAACTGCCGAGCTGGAACACGGCGATGAGAGCGAGGGCGAGCACCATGGCGCGCGGCAGCCAGCGCGGCATGCGGGCGTCCGGCCCGGCGCCTGCGGCCGGGGGCCGGGCGGGCGGCGTCGTGCCGGGCGGAGGTGCCTGCGGGGCTGTCTGCCCGGACTCGTCAGTGGGTGCCACGGAGCAAGTCTCACCCACGGCACTGACATTCGGCTGCCCCGGTGCGATCTTCGTGACCGGTCAGTGCTCTTCAGTGCCTCTCCGCGCTCTTCAGTGCCTCTCCGCGGGAACGTTCATCACCGTGCACACCACACGCCATACGTCCTTGGCGTCCCAGCCGGAGTCCAGCGCCTCGTGCACCGTGCGTCCGCCGAGCTCCGCCATCACATGATCGCGCGCGAAGGTGTCGGCGTACCCCGGACCGAAGTGTTCCGCCATCCGCTGCCAGAAGACCGTCAACCGCATGACTCCAGTATCCCGCCCCTGAGGGTGGGCCTCGGCCGGGACCGCTTGCCGAGACCGCTTTCCGCCCTACGGTCTGTCGCATGCCCGAAACAGGAGCTTTCCCACTCCCCCAGACACCACCGGCGCACTCCCCGCTCTTCCGCGCGGAGCACTTCGTCTGGCTCACCGCGCGCGTGCTGGAACAGCGGCTGTTCGCGTACCACTTCCTGAACGGCGGCCCCGACCCGGTGGAGACGGCTCTGGATGCCTACCGCAACACGGACGGCGGTTACGGCCACGCTCTGGAGCCCGATCTGCGCGGCCCGGTCAGCCAGCCCCTGCACATCGCGCACGCCCTGCGGATCCTGGACGCCGTGGGGCGCTGCGGCGGACAGCGGGTGGAGCGTGTGTGCCGCTATCTCACGTCCGTCTCCACCCCGGACGGCGCCCTGCCCGCCGTCACGCCCGCCCAGCGCGGCTATCCGACGGCTCCGTTCCTCCCGGTGGTGGACGCCCCGCCGAGCGAGCTGCTCGCCACGGGTCCGGTGGTCGGCCTGCTGCACCGCAACGAGGTGTGGCACGCCTGGCTGTTCCGGGCCACGGACTTCTGCTGGCAGGCGGTGGAGTCCCTCCAGGTGTCCCACCCGTACGAGATCAGAGCCGCCCTGACCTTCCTGGACTCCGTTCCCGACCGCCCACGCGCGCAGGCCACCGCGGACCGCCTGGGCCGGCTGGTGCGCGAGCGACGGCTGGCCGTGCTGGACCCGGCGGACCTCGCCGCGTTCCCCGTCGCCCCCGGCTACGCGCCGGGCGAGCACCACTTCCCGCACGACTACGCGCAGACTCCGGACTCCCTCGCGCGCGCGTGGTTCACCGACGAGGAGATGGCCCGCTCGCTGGACCACCTGGCGGCCGAACAGCAGGAGGACGGCGGCTGGCCGATCCGCTGGCGCCCCTGGGCACCGTCCACCGCCCTCGAAGCGCGCCCCATGGTGACGATCGAGGCACTGCGCACCCTGCGCGCGTACGGCCGCGGCGTCGGCTGAGCGGCCCCTCCAAGCGTGCTCGGCACCCTCAGGCTCCCAGAGCCCGGACCCCCGCCGTCACGACCACCGCGGTGGCGACCACGACCAGGAACGGCGCCCGCAGGATCAGTGCCACGGCGGCCGCGGCCACTCCCGCGGCCCGCGCGTCGAGCACCGGCACCCGCCCGTCGGCGAAGGTCTGCTGAGCGGTGAGCGCGGCCAGGAGTGCCACCGGCACCAGTGCGGCAAGGCGCTTCACCAAGGGCCGGTCGAGCACGCCCGCGGGCACGAGCAGTCCGAGAAGTTTGACGACGTAGCAACCGAGGGCGGTGACGCCGATCGCGATCCAGGTGCTCACCGCCCCTCCTCCTTCGCCCGCTCGCGACGCCCTTGTTCCCAGAGGACCAGAGGCGCGGCGAGGGCGGCCGCCAGCACCGGCACCCCGGCGGGCAGCACCGGAAGCAGCCCGAGCCCCAACAGCACGGCGAGCCCGGCCACGGCCCTCTCGGTGCCGCTCCTGACCATGGGCGCGAGCAGCGCGAGGAACACGGCCGGCCCGGCCGCATCCAGCCCCCACGCGCGCGTGTCGCCGATCGCGTCGGCGCCCAGGGCCCCCAGCAAGGTGGTCAGGTTCCACAGCACATAGAGGCTGAGCCCCGTGACGGCGAACCCGATCCGACCGGCACGCCGCGTGGGCTGCGCCAGCGAGACCGCGGCGGTCTCGTCGATGACCCACTGGGCGGCGAAGGGCCGCAGGAAACGCGGAAGAGCAAGCAACTGGGACAGCCGCAGCCCGTAGAACGCATTGCGCACCCCGAGGAAGAAGGCCCCGGCCGCGGCCGTGAAAGGACTCCCGCCGGCCGCGAGCGCCCCCACCAGGGCGAACTGGGACGCTCCGGTGAACACCAGAAGGCTGAGCGCACAGGTCTGCGGCAGCGTGAGCCCGCTGCCGGCCGAGGTCACCCCGAAGGCGAAACCGGACAGTCCGACGGCCACCCCGACTCCGAGGGCGTCTCGGACAACGGCGGAGTCCGGCCTTCCGCCACCGTCGGGTTGCCGATCTGCGAGTGCGCTCTGTTCTGCCACCTCTCGGACGCTAGGAGCAGCGGCCCGGAAGAGTCTTGTACGTTCTTGCGCTCCCGCTGGTAGGCCCCGGGCGGCACACCGACGATCCGGGTGAAGTGCCGGTTCAGATGAGACTGATCGGTGAACCCCACCTCGACGGCGGCCGCGGCCGGAGCGGCCCCCGTGTCCAGCAACCGCCGGGCTCTCCGCACCCGGGCATCGGTGAGCCACGTGTGCGGCGGCATCCCATAGAGGCCCCGAAACGCACGCAACAGCGCGAACGGACCGGTCCCGAGATCAGCCGCCAGCCTCTCCAGAGAGGGCGGCTCAGCCATCCGCTCCTCCAGCACGGCACGCGCCCGCACCGCCACCCGCGCTCCGGCGGACCGCACGTCCCGCTCCGGCAGAACCCCACCGTTCAACCGCAGCAACCGCGTCACGGCCACCCGCAGCAAGGTGTCGGCGGCCAGCGCGTTCCCCTCCTCGGCGGCCCGCAGCACCTCGTGCACCAGACCCACGGCATACGGATCGTCGAGCACGGGCCGCACGAAGCCCGGCGTACCGCGCAGCGAGGTGGTCTCGGCCGCGATCCCGGCCACCACCTCGGGCGACGGATAGACGGCTCCGTACCGCCACCCCTCGGGCACCCCGGCCCGCCCGGTATGAGCCGTATCAGGATTGACCAACGCCAGCGTCCCGGCCCCCGCGTACTGATCGGCCCCGCGATGGTGAAAGACCTCGACCCCGTCGGCAATGGCAGCGATCACGAAGTTCTCATGCGTATGACGCACAAACCTCTTCCGCACATACCGGGCCCGCAGCAGATCAACCCCGGGCAGCTCGGCATAGCGCCAATGCCTGGCCCGCTCCTTGGAACCCGCCATATACCCATTGTGCCGGGTGGGGTTCCACGGTCGCCTGCGGCCCGGCGGGGGCTGGTCGCGCAGTTCCCCGCGCCCCTGGGTGGGACATGTGGACGCTCCACCGAACAGCAACGGGCCGCCGCAGGCCTCCAGGGGCGCGGGGAACTGCGCAAGACGCCCGCCCCCACCAAGCCGCAGTCAAACCAGACCGCCGCCCCAATGTCAGTGCCCGGGTGCAGGATGGAACACATGGTCAGCCCAGCACACCGCGCCCTCGACGCCTTCTCCCCCGCAACCCGCGGCTGGTTCACGGGTGCCTTCGACGCCCCCACCACCGCCCAGGCAGGCGCATGGCAGGCCATCGCAGAGGGCTCGGACGTGCTGGTCGTAGCCCCCACCGGCTCAGGCAAGACCCTCGCCGCCTTCCTCGCCGCCCTGGACCAGCTCGCCTCCACACCCCCACCCGCCGACCCCAGGAAACGCTGCCGGGTCCTCTACGTCTCCCCCCTCAAGGCCCTCGCCGTGGACGTGGAGCGCAACCTCCGCAGCCCCCTCACCGGCATCCGCCAGGAATCCGTCCGCCTGGGCCTGCCCGAACCCGAGGTCAAGGTGGGCATCCGCTCGGGCGACACCCCCGCGGCCGAGCGCCGAGCCCTCTCCACCCGCCCCCCGGACATCCTGATCACCACCCCGGAATCCCTGTTCCTGATGCTGACCTCGGCGACCCGAGACGCGCTCACCGGCATCGAGACAGTGATCCTCGACGAGGTCCACGCCGTGGCCGGCACCAAGCGCGGCGCCCACCTGGCCCTCTCCCTCGAGCGCCTGGACGAACTCCTCCCGAAGCCGGCCCGCCGCATCGGGCTGTCCGCGACCGTCCGCCCGGTGGACGAGATCGCCCGCTACCTCTCCCCCAACCGCAAGGTGGAGATCGTCCAGCCGAAGTCGGGCAAGGAGTTCGACCTCTCGGTGGTGGTCCCCGTGGAGGACCTCGCCGAACTCGGCGGCTCCCCGGTCGCCGAGGGCAACGAAGGCGCCGAGCGTCCGTCGATCTGGCCCCACGTGGAGGAGCGCATCGCCGATCTCGTCCAGTCACATCGCTCCACGATCGTCTTCGCGAACTCCCGCCGTCTCGCCGAGCGCCTCTGCAACCGCCTCAACGAGATCGCCTACGAGCGGGCCACCGGCGAGCCCCTGGACGAACACCACGCCCCCGCGGAACTCATGGGCGGCTCGGGCGCGGCCCAGGGCGCACCGCCGGTGATCGCACGGGCCCACCACGGCTCGGTCTCCAAGGAACAGCGCGCCCTGGTCGAGGAGGACCTGAAGGCAGGCCGCCTCCCCGCGGTGGTGGCCACCTCCAGCCTCGAACTCGGCATCGACATGGGCGCGGTGGACCTCGTCGTCCAGGTCGAGTCACCCCCGTCGGTGGCCTCCGGCCTCCAGCGCGTCGGCCGCGCGGGTCACCAGGTCGGCGCCGTCTCCACCGGCGTGGTCTTCCCGAAGTACCGCGGCGACCTGGTCCAGGCGGCGGTCGTCACGGAGCGCATGCGCACCGGCTCGATCGAGTCCCTCAAGGTCCCCGCGAATCCCCTCGACGTCCTCGCGCAGCAGCTGGTCGCGATGACCGCGATGGACACCTGGCAGCTCGACGACCTACTAGCCACCGTCCGCAAGGCGGCCCCCTTCGCCGCCCTGCCCGAGTCCGCGTTCACCGCGGTCCTGGACATGCTCGCCGGCCGCTACCCCTCGGACGCCTTCGCCGAACTGCGCCCGCGCGTCGTCTGGGACCGCATCGCGGGCACCGTCACCGGCCGCCCCGGCGCCCAGCGCCTCGCCGTCACCTCCGGCGGCACCATCCCCGACCGCGGCCTCTTCGGGGTCTTCCTCGCCGGGTCCGACCCCAAGAAGGGCGGCGGAAGGGTCGGCGAGCTGGACGAGGAGATGGTCTACGAGTCGCGCGTGGGGGACGTCTTCACGCTCGGCACCAGTTCCTGGCGCATCGAGGACATCACGCGCGACCGTGTCCTGGTCTCTCCCGCCCCCGGCGTCCCGGGCAGGCTGCCCTTCTGGAAGGGCGACCAACTGGGCCGCCCCCTGGAACTGGGCCGCGCGGTGGGCGCGTTCCTCCGCGAGGTCGGCTCGCTGCCCAAGGACGACGCCCGACTGCGCCTCCTCACCGCGGGCCTGGACGCCTGGGCGGCGGACAACGTGCTGTCCTACCTCGACGAGCAGCGCGAGGCCTGCGGCCACATCCCGGACGACCGCACCATCGTCGTGGAGCGCTTCCGCGACGAACTCGGCGACTGGCGGGTCGTCGTCCACTCCCCCTTCGGCGCCCAGGTCCACGCCCCCTGGGCGCTCGCCCTCGGCGCCAAGCTCTCCGAGCGCTACGGCATGGACGCCCAGGTCATGCACGCCGACGACGGCATCGTCCTCAGGCTGCCGGACGCCGACCTGATGAGCCTGGACCTCCTCGACCGCGACCCGGCCGCGATCGGCACGGAGTACGACGCGGAGCAGGCCCCCGTGGGCGCCGCGGACGTCGTCTTCGACAAGGGCGAGGTCGATCAGGTGGTCACCGACCAGGTCGGCGGTTCGGCTCTGTTCGCCTCCCGCTTCCGCGAGTGCGCCGCCCGCGCCCTGCTGCTGCCCCGCCGCAACCCCGGCAGGCGCACCCCTCTGTGGCAGCAGCGCCAGCGCGCCTCCCAGCTGCTCGAGGTGGCGAGCGAGTTCGGTTCGTTCCCGATCGTGCTGGAGGCGGTCCGCGAGTGCCTCCAGGACGTCTTCGACGTGCCGGGCCTCGTGGAACTGATGGGTGACCTGGAGTCCCGCAAGGTTCGCCTGGTCGAGGTCACCACCGCCGAGCCCTCCCCCTTCGCCCGCTCCCTCCTCTTCGGGTACGTCGCCCAGTTCCTGTACGAGGGCGACTCACCCCTCGCCGAGCGCCGCGCGGCAGCCCTCTCGCTGGACTCCCGCCTGCTGGCCGAGCTGCTCGGCCAGGCGGAGCTCAGGGAGCTGCTCGACGCCGAGGTGCTGACCGAGCTGGAGCGGGAGCTCCAGTGGCTCACCAAGGACCGCCGCGTCAAGGACGCCGAAGGAGTCGCGGACCTCCTCCGCGTCCTCGGCCCGCTCACGGACGCGGAGCTGGCCGAGCGGGGCGCCGAACCGCAGTGGGCACAGGAGCTCGCCCGCGCCCGCCGCGCGATCAGGGTCCGTGTCGCCGGCGCCGACCACTGGGCGGCGATCGAGGACGCGGGCCGCCTGCGTGACGCCCTCGGCACCGCGCTGCCGGTCGGCGTCCCGGAGGCCTTCACCGAGCCCGTCAAGGACCCCCTCGGCGACCTCCTCGCGCGGTACGCCCGCACCCACGGCCCATTCACCTCGGCGACGGTCGCGGCCCGCTTCGGCCTGGGCACAGCGGTCACCGAGGGCGCCTTGCAGCGGCTCGCCGCGAGCGGCCGCGTCGTACAGGGAGAGTTCCATCCGGCGGGCATCGGCCAGGAGTGGTGCGACGCGACCGTCCTTCGCCGTCTGCGGCGCCGCTCCCTGGCCGCCCTGCGCCACGAACTGGAACCGGTGGCGCCCCCGGCCCTCGCCCAGTTCCTGCCGCAGTGGCAGCACATCGGCAAGGGCCACTCCCTGCGGGGCATCGACGGCCTGGTGCGCGCGGTCGAGCAGCTCCAGGGCGCGTCCGTGCCCGCCTCCGCACTGGAGAAGCTCGTCCTGCCGTCCCGCGTCGCCAACTACACGCCCGCCATGCTCGACGAACTCACCGCCGCCGGGGAGATCGTGTGGGCCGGAGCGGGCGCCCTCCCCGGCAAGGACGGCTGGGTCTCCCTCTACCTCGCGGACGCGGCCCCCCTTCTCCTGCCCCCGCCCCACCCCCTGGAGCTGACGGCACTGCACCAGTCCGTCCTGGACGCCCTCGCCGGCGGCTACGGCCTGTTCTTCCGCCAGATCGCCGACCAGGTCCGCGCCACCACCCACCCCGAGGCCACCGACCCCCAACTGGCCGACGCGGTATGGGACCTGGCCTGGTCCGGCCGGCTCACCAACGACACCCTCACCCCCATGCGCTCCCTGCTGGGCTCGGGCCGCACCGCCGGCTCCACCGCCCACCGCGCCAAACGCAGCGTCCCGCGCGGCCGGTACGGCTCCCTCACCGCCGCGGCTCGCAGCGCCTCCCGCACCGGCCCGCCGACGGCGGCCGGCCGCTGGTCCCTGCTGCCCCCACGGGAGCCCGACCCGACCGTGCGCGCCCACGCCCTGGCCCGCACCCTCCTCGACCGCCACGGCGTCGTCACGCGCGGAGCGGTCGCGGCCGAGGGCGTCGAGGGCGGCTTCTCGGCGGTGTACCGCATCCTCTCCGCCTTCGAGGACAGCGGCCAGGCCCGCCGCGGCTACGTGGTGGAGGGCCTCGGCGCCGCCCAGTTCGCCATGGACGGGGCGGTGGACCGCCTACGAGCCGTCTCCAACGCCCGCGACCGTGGCGAGCCCGCCCCGGCCCCCGCTCCCGCAGGCCCGGGCCTCGACGCCCCCACCGACGCCGGCACCACGACCGGGGACTTCGACTGGGCACAGGCCTTCGGCCCCTTCGACCCACCCACCGACCTGGACCCCCAAGCCTCCGACGCCCCCGCGCAAACCCCCAACGGTTTCCCCGCACCGGGACGCGCCCAGCCCTCCCCGGCCTCCCGGGACGAGTACATCTCCCCACGGGACTACCCTCCGTCCTCGCCCGGCTCGGGCTTCCCCCACCGCAGGCACACCACTGCGGACACCTCCGGAGCGGTCGTCCTCGCGGCCGCCGACCCCGCCAACGCCTACGGCGCCGCCCTGCCCTGGCCCGACCCACCGACCGAGGCCGGCCACAAACCGGGCCGCAAGGCGGGCTCCCTGGTCGTCCTCGTCGACGGCGAACTCACGCTCTACATGGAGCGTGGCGGCAAGACCCTCCTGGCCTGGCCTTCCAGCCCCGACAGCACCCCCAACGACGACCCCCGCCTCCGCACGGCGGCCGAGGCCCTGGCAGCGGCAGCCAGGGCCGGATCCCTGGGCACCGTCACCGTGGAACGCATCAACGGCACGGTTGCCCTGACGTCCCCCACAGGCACCCTCCTGGAGTCAGCCGGCTTCATCGCCACGCCACGAGGCCTACGCCTGCGCGCATAGGACCGCCCCCACCCGAGAGACCACGCGCGCATCCTGGAGCACGCCGCGGGTGCCGCCTCCAAAGCCCTCAGAAGGCCGCCCCACCCCGGCATCCCCAGCCCGTGCCACTCTTGACCCATGCCCGAAGGAGACACCGTCTGGCAAGCCGCGAGGCGCCTGCACGAGGCCCTCGCCGGCAGGCCCCTGACCCGCAGCGACCTGAGAGTCCCGAAGTACGCCACCGCGGACCTCACAGGCCGCCGCGTCCTCGACGTCACCCCCCGCGGCAAACACCTCCTCACCCGCATGGAGGGCGGCCTCACCCTCCACTCCCACCTCCGTATGGACGGCGCGTGGAAGGTGTACGCCCATGACCAGCGCTGGACCGGCGGCCCCGCCCACCAGATCCGCGCGATCCTGGGCAACACCGACCGCACGGCCGTCGGCTACCGTCTCCCCGTCCTGGAACTCCTCCGCACCGCCGACGAACACAAAGCCGTCGGCCACCTGGGCCCCGACCTCCTGGGCCCGGACTGGAACCCCGAGCGCGCCCTGGCCAACCTCCTCCAGGATCCCTCCCGCGAACTCGGCGAAGCCCTCCTGGACCAGCGCAACCTCGCCGGCATCGGCAATGTCTACAAGAGCGAACTCTGTTTCCTGCTCGGTGCCACCCCCTGGCTCCCCGTCGGCGCCCTCCCCGCCGACCGTGCGGCCCACCTCCCCGCGCTCGCGAAGAAGCTCCTGGAGGCCAACCGCGACCGCCCGATCCGCAGCACGACCGGCCGCCGCGGGCAGGACCTCTTCGTCTACGGCCGTGCCCCCCGCCCCTGCCTGCGCTGCCGCACCTCCATCCGCGTGGCCGACCAGGGCGACGGCTCTCGCGAACGCCCCACCTACTGGTGCCCCCACTGCCAGACCGGCCCCACCCCGGGCCCCCGGCGCGGAGCACCGAGCGGACACCCCGGAACCTCACGCCGCACGACCAATTGACGCTCCGTCAGAAACCCTCGTACGGTCGCTCCATGGCCGTCAGCGCGTACGACCTCACCGGACGCACCGCGTTCGTCACCGGCGCCGCGAGCGGCATCGGCCGCGCCTCCGCCGTCCTGCTCGCCCAGGCGGGTGCCACCGTGCACTGCGCGGACCGCGACGAGATGGGCCTGCACGGGACGGCAAGCCTCGTCAAGGACGCCGGCGGAACCGCGCACACGCACCCCCTGGACGTCACCGACCGCGAGCAGCTGCGCCGGGCCGTGGCCTCCTGCGGGCACCTCGACGTCCTGGCCGCGGTCGCCGGGATCATGCACAGCAGTCCGGTCCTGGAGACGCGGGACGAGGACCTCGACCGCGTCCTGAACGTCAACTTCAAGGGTGTCCTGTACGCCTGCCAGGAGGCGGCCCGCGTGATGATCGCGCGCGGGACGCGGGGCAGCATCGTCACGATGGCGTCAGGGGCCGTGGACACCGGCGGTCCAGGCCTGCTCTGCTACGGCGCGGCCAAGGCGGCGGTGGTCCAGTTGACGAAAACCCTGGCCACCGAAGTGGGCCGCTACGGCATCCGGGTCAACGCGGTCGCCCCGGGCTGGGTCCGCACCCCGATGACCGACCGCCACGACGAGGAGACCCAGGCCCACACCGAGGCACTCATGTCCCGCATGTCACCGCTCAAGCGGGTCGGCGAGCCGGAGGACATCGCGCACGCGGTCCTCCACCTGGCCTCGGACGCCTCATCCTTCACCACAGGCCAGATCCTCCGCCCGAACGGCGGAGTAGCAATGCCCTGGTAGCGACGGCACCCACACGGCCTCCGGCCGCTTCCGTCCGGACCGCCTCAGCTCACCCCGCCGAATCCACCCGCTCCCCTTGCCGAACCGCCCTCACCGCACCGCAACGCCCACACCAACGCCCTCACCGACCCCTCTCCGCCTCACCCTCCCCCGCAACCGACCCCTGACCGCCGTGACGCCGCGCACTCCCCGTCCGCCACGCCCGACGCCACCGCCCGGCCCCCAGCGCCCCCAGAGCCCGCCCCTTCGGCACGCAGTGGACCGGCAGCAGGCTCAGCCCCCACCCGCCGGCGGCTACCGCCCCTTCGAGCGCCCCGGCGTCGGGTGACAGCAGCAGCCGCGCCACGGCCCACCACCACAGCACCCCGAGCCCGAGAGCCACCCCCCGGCACACGGTCGGCCCCGCCATGCAGCCACCTCCAGCCCGGACGCTAGACCGCCGCCTCACCCGAGAGGGAGGGCGCACCCCGGGCACACGGACGCATCAAGACGTCCGCCGTCACCGAAGCAGCAACCCAGGCACCCGACAACGCCACCCGCACATCGCTCCAAGATGCACGAAAACCCCGACCCGCGCCTCTCCAGATCTACCGGAGAAGCCCGTCCGGGGCCTCGCACACTTCTTCTCAGCGCGCTGTCGGCACACGCTATCACCGGCGTGAGCGACCAGCCTGAGCACTACGCCGCGACGACGTCCACCGCTTCGCTGGGCGCCTTGATGGTGACCCGTTCCGGTGGCACACCCTTGACCGAGACGGAACCCAGCATCGGGCGCACCGGCGCGGGTACGGGCTCGCTGGGGGTGGCCGCAGCGGACTGGGCCAGTTCGGCGAGGGCGAGCTCGTCGCTCACTTCCCGCATGAGTTCGGACATCCGTACGTCCAGCGCGTCGCAGATCGCGGAGAGCAGCTCGGAGGAAGCCTCCTTCTGCCCCCGCTCCACCTCGGAGAGATAGCCGAGTGAGACTCGGGCGGACGAGGAGACTTCGCGCAGAGTACGGCCCTGGCGTTGGCGCTGCCGACGCAGCACGTCACCCAGCAGGCGACGGAGCAGAATCATCGGTGGCTCCCTCCTCGGACCGCGTAGCCGCATCCTTCACGCCCCACCGTACCGCCTCGCGCCGCGGCCGTGCGGGGAGCGATGTCGTGTTCACTCAGGGCTGCAAACATCAAAACCCCCCGTTCCGTTCCGTATCCTGTGCCCGCTCATTCCCGCTCTGTTCGCCCGTAAGCTCTTCCAGGAGCAAAGCGAGTACGCTCCGTACACTCTCCATACGAATTTCCGCGCGGTCGCCGTTCAACCGCAGCGCGGTCACTTTCCCGCCACCAGTTGCCGCGGAAGCGCCCTCGGCGGGCCCGTCGACAGCCACGTACACCGTTCCGACGGGCTTGCCGTCCTGCGGTTCCGGGCCGGCGACTCCGGTGGTCGCGATACCCCAGTCGGCACCGAGCGCCTTGCGCACTCCGGCCGCCATCTGGGCCGCGACCTGCGGATCCACCGCCCCGCGCTGGTCCAGCAGGGTGGCGTCGACCCCCAGCAGCTCGTGCTTGAGTTCGGTGGCGTAGGCCGTCACCGAGCCCCGGAACGCCTTGGAGGCTCCGGGAGCCGCTGTGATTTCCGCCGCAACCAGCCCGCCGGTCAGCGACTCGGCGACCGCGAGCGTCTGTCCGTTCACAGCGAGTAGTCGTACCACCTGGGCGGCCGGGGAGTTCACGCTTCCGCCTCCTCCAACGCCGCCTTGCGCTCAGCGATTCCCTGCCTGCGCAGCACGATGGCCTGTCTCACGTAGTCGAGCCCGGTCGCGACGGTCAGCACGACCGCCACCGCCATCACCCAGAACCGCGCGGTGGCCAGCCATCCCGTCAGAGCCAGGATGTACATCCCCACGGCGATGCCCTGGCTGAGGGTCTTGAGCTTGCCGCCCCGGCTCGCCGGGATCACGCCGTACCGGATGACGAGGAAACGCAGCAGGGTGATCCCGAGTTCCCTGCCGAGGATGACGATCGTCACCCACCAGGGCAGGTCGCCGAGCGCGGAGAGACAGACCAGCGCCGCCCCCATGATCGCTTTGTCGGCGATGGGGTCGGCGATCTTCCCGAAGTCGGTGACGAGGTTGTAGGTGCGGGCCAGGTGACCGTCGAACAGGTCGGTGATCATGGCGACGGAGAAGGCCGCCCAGGCGAACGACCGCCACGCGGGGTCGTGCCCGCCGTCGGCCAGCATCAGGGCGACGAAGCCGGGCACCAGGACCAGCCGGAGCATGGTCAGCAGATTGGCGATGTTCCAGACGCTGGCCTGGTTGACGGCCGCGGCCGCGATCTTCTTGCCCGGCGAGGGCTTGGCGTCGGAGCCGCCCTCGCGGTCCGGGGAGACCTCGGACACGACGGTGGCCCCAGGAGCGACACCCCCACCGGGGACTACACCCGCCCCGGTCGCCACGCCGGCCCGCGCCTCGCCCGCCGTACCGGAGACCGTGTCCGAAGGAGTGCCGGGGACCGCACCGGAGGCGGCACCGGGGACACCGCCCACCGGTCCGCCCTTCGCGGCGGAGGGGCCACCTGCGGCGGACGCCGGAACTCCGGTCATCTGCCCGCCTCCTCACTACACGCGAGCGAACCGTCGAGCGGCTCGGCCACCAGGTCGACACCTTCCGTACCGACCACCTTCGCTTCGACCATACGGCCGACGCTCAGGCCTTCGCCGCTCGTGAGCAGCACCTGGCCGTCGGTCTCGGGCGCCTGGTGCGCGCCACGCCCGTACACGCCCTCGTCGTCGACCGACTCGACCAGCACGTGCACGGTCTCGCCGACCCGCTCCTCGGCGCGCTGCGAGACGAGTTCCTCGGCGAGCCGGGACACACGCGCCAGCCGCTCGGCGACCACGTCCTCGTCCAGCTTGTTCTCGTACGTCGCGGCCTCGGTGCCCTCCTCGTCGGAGTACCCGAAGACACCGATGGCATCCAGTCGCGCGCCGTTCAGGAACCGCTCCAGCTCCGCGAGGTCGGCCTCGCTCTCGCCGGGGAAGCCCACGATGAAGTTGGAGCGCACGCCGGCCTCGGGGGCCTTGCCGCGGATGGTGTCGAGGAGCTCCAGGAAGCGGTCGGTGTCGCCGAAGCGGCGCATCGCGCGCAGCACGCCGGGGGCGGAGTGCTGGAAGGACAGGTCGAAGTAGGGCACGACCTTCGGCGTGGAGGTCAGCACGTCGATCAGGCCGGGGCGCATCTCGGCGGGCTGGAGGTAGCTCACGCGCACCCGCTCGAGGCCGTCGACCTCGGCGAGCTCGGGCAGGAGGGACTCCAGCAGACGGATGTCGCCGAGGTCCTTGCCGTACGACGTGTTGTTCTCGGAGACCAGCATGATCTCCTTGACGCCCTGCTCGGCCAGCCAGCGCGTCTCGTTCAGGACGTCCGAGGGGCGGCGCGAGATGAAGGAGCCGCGGAAGGACGGGATGGCGCAGAACGAGCAGCGCCGGTCGCAGCCGGAGGCGAGCTTCACCGAGGCGACCGGGGAGCCGTCCAGACGGCGGCGCAGGGGCGCGCGGGGGCCGGAGGCCGGCGCGAGACCCTCCGGCAGGTCGGCGGGGGCAGGAGTCTCCTCCACGGCCGGACCGTGGCCGGGCAGCGCGACGGACGCGGCCGACTCCTGACGCTGGGCGGGGCTGATCGGCAGCAGCTTGCGCCGGTCGCGCGGGGTGTGGGCGGCGTGGATGCCGCCGCTGAGGATCGTCTGGAGGCGGTCGGAGATGTCGGCGTAGTCGTCGAAGCCGAGCACGCCGTCGGCCTCGGGGAGGGCCTCGGCGAGGTCCTTGCCGTACCGCTCGGCCATGCAGCCCACCGCCACGACGGCCTGGGTTCTGCCGTGACCCTTGAGGTCGTTGGCCTCCAGGAGGGCGTCGACGGAGTCCTTCTTGGCGGCCTCGACGAAGCCACAGGTGTTCACGACGGCGACGTCCGCGTCGGCGGCGTCCTCCACGAGATCCCAGCCGTCCGCCTCCAAACGGCCTGCGAGCTCCTCCGAGTCCACCTCGTTACGGGCGCAGCCAAGGGTGACCAGTGCGACGGTACGGCGTTCAGGCATGGGCTCAAGACTACTTCGTCCCACCGACACCCCATGTCGAAGGGGTTGGCCGATCTTGGCCAACCCCTTCGCGACGGAAACCGAACAGATGCCTAGCCGACCTGCGGGTCGCCCTTCGTGTACGTCAGGCGCTCCACGGCGCCGGGCTGCCAGTCGTCGTCGATCTTCTTGCCGTTCACATACAGCTGGATGGCTCCGGCGTCACCGAGGACGAGGTTGATCTTGTCGCTGTCCTGGAAGGTCTTGGAGTCGCCCTGCTTGAGCAGTCCGTCGAACAGGGTCCGGCCGTTGTGGTCCTTGGCGAGGATCCAGCTCTTTCCGTCGGCGGCGCTGATCTGCACGGTCACCTTGTCCTGGGGTGCCGCCGCGATGGCGCTGTCGGACGGGGTCGGCTTCGGGTCCTTGGGGGTCGCCTTGTCGGACTTGGGTGTCGGTGACTTGGTCGTGGCAGGCGTGGTGCCGTCGGCGACCTGGGTCGTCCCGCCGTCGTCGCCGCCCTTGAAGGCGGTGAACCCGACGAAGCCGACCACGGCCACGATCGCGGCGACCATGGCCGCGGTCCAGTTGGGTCCCCGGCGCTCGGGACGGATGCGTTCCGCCTCGAACAGCGGGGCGGCCGGGGTGGGGGCCGGACGTCCACCGCCGTGATCGGCGGCGTACTGGTCCAGCAGCGGAGCCGGATCCAGATGGACGGCCTTGGCCAGAGTCCGGATGTGGCCCCGGGCGTACACGTCGCCACCGCAGGGAGCGAAGTCGTCCGCCTCGATGGCGTGCACGATGGCGATGCGGACCCTGGTGGCGCTGCTGACGTCGTCGACGGTCAGCCCGGCCGCGATCCGCGCCTGTTTCAGGGCGTGGCCGACGGAGAGGCGGGCTTCCGGCGGGTCGTCTTCGAACGGACGCTCGTCTTCAGGGGAGTTGCCGATGGACACGGGGGCGCCTTTCGAGCGTTTGAGCCACCTGTGCTGAGGGTTCAGTTTAGGGGGGGTACGAAAGGGTGGGGCAACCGGGCGGTAGGACTTTGTACGCCATCGGTATGGCCGGACACGCCGATGGTGGAGCAGCAGCTTTTCGCTTCCCTCAACTTGACGTGCGCCGAAGGGAAACGGTTGCTCAATGATCCCTTACGGGTGAGTCACGATCGAACATCGGTGGCCGCACCCGTTCCGTGCTCCCCTCAAGCTTCCCCGCGAATCACCGCAAGCACTCCGTCCAGCTCGTCAGCCTTCACGAGAACGTCACGAGCCTTGGAGCCCTCGCTCGGCCCGACGATCCCCCGCGACTCCATCAGGTCCATCAGCCGCCCGGCCTTGGCGAACCCGACCCGCAGCTTGCGCTGGAGCATCGACGTCGACCCGAACTGCGTGGAGACGACCAGCTCGGCCGCCTGGCACAGCAGGTCGAGGTCGTCGCCGATCTCCTCGTCGATCTCCTTCTTCTGCTTGGTCCCCACGACGACGTCGTCCCGGAAGACCGGCGCCATCTGGTCCTTGCAGTGCTGGACGATCGCCGCGACCTCGTCCTCGGTCACGAAGGCGCCCTGCATACGGGTGGGTTTGTTGGCGCCCATCGGCAGGAAGAGCCCGTCGCCCTTGCCGATCAGCTTCTCCGCGCCGGGCTGGTCGAGGATGACCCGCGAGTCGGCGAGCGAGGAGGTGGCGAAGGCGAGCCGCGAGGGCACGTTCGCCTTGATCAGACCGGTGACGACGTCCACCGACGGCCGCTGCGTGGCGAGCACCAGGTGGATGCCGGCCGCGCGCGCGAGCTGCGTGATGCGCACGATCGCGTCCTCGACGTCCCGCGGCGCGACCATCATCAGGTCGGCGAGCTCGTCGACGATCACCAGCAGATACGGGTACGGCTGGAGCTCACGCTCGCTGCCCTCGGGCAGTTTGACCTTGCCGTTCCTGATGGCCTCGTTGAAGTCGTCGATGTGCCGGAATCCGTACGCCGCCAGGTCGTCGTAGCGCAGGTCCATCTCGCGTACGACCCACTGGAGCGCCTCGGCGGCCCGCTTCGGGTTGGTGATGATCGGCGTGATGAGGTGCGGGATGCCCTCGTAGGCCGTCAGTTCCACGCGCTTGGGGTCGACGAGGACCATGCGCACGTCCTCGGGGGTCGCGCGCACCATGATGGAAGTGATCAAGCAGTTGATGCACGACGACTTACCGGAACCGGTGGCTCCGGCGACGAGCACGTGCGGCATCTTCGCCAGGTTGGCCATCACATAGCCGCCCTCGACGTCCTTGCCGAGCGCGACCAGCATGGGGTGCTCGTCCTCGGCGGCGGCCGCGAGCCGCAGCACGTCACCGAGGTTGACCATCTCCCGGTCGGTGTTGGGGATCTCGATGCCGACCGCGGACTTGCCGGGGATCGGGCTGATGATCCGCACGTCCGGGCTGGCGACGGCGTACGCGATGTTCTTGGCCAGCGCGGTGATCCGCTCGACCTTCACGGCGGGTCCGAGCTCGACCTCGTAGCGCGTGACCGTCGGTCCGCGCGTGAAGCCGGTGACGGCGGCGTCGACCTTGAACTCGGTGAAGACGTTCGTCAGCGAGGCGACTATGGCGTCGTTGGCCGCGCTGCGCGCCTTGCCCGGGCCACCGCGCTCCAGGAGGTCGAGCGAGGGCAGCGAGTAGGTGATGTCACCCGAGAGCTGGAGCTGCTCCGCGCGCGCGGGCAGGTCGCTCGGCGCCTCGGGAGCGGGCTTGGTGAGGTCCGCGACCTCGACCTTGAGCTTCTCCTGCTTCGGCTTCGCCTCCTGCTTGGGCCGCGCGGCCGGGACCGGGGTGGGCACCGGGGTCGTCTCCACCCGGTCGCCCACGCTCACCCCCTGGGTGAGGTCGGCGACCAGCGGCGACGGCGGCAGACCGTGCATGACGACGCCGTCAAGGTCCGCGGCGGCGGCCGCGGCGAAGTCCACGGCGTCCATCTGCCGGTCCATCGCGGGCTGCGGCACCGCGGAGCGCCTGGGCCGCCCGCGACGCTGCGAGAGGGCTTCCTGCTCCGCGTCGTCGGGGTCGTACGACTCGGGTGCGGGACCGCGCCTGCGACCGCGCGCGGGCAGCGCCTCACGCCACTGCTCGTCGTAGCGCTCGTCGTCGTCCCCGAACTCGTCCACGACCGGGTCGTGCACGATCCCGAGCCGCACCCCGAGCTCCCGCAGCCGTCGCGGGATGGCGTTGACAGGGGTGGCGGTGACGACGAGCAGGCCGAAGACGGTCAGCAGCACCAGCAGCGGTACGGCCAGGACCTCGCCCATGGTGTACGTCAGCGGGGTGGCCGCTCCCCAGCCGATGAGACCGCCGGCGTCCCTTATGGCCTGCATGCCGGAGCTGCGGGCCGGCGAGCCGCAGGCGATGTGGACCTGCCCGAGCACACCGATGACGAGCGCCGACAGGCCGATCACGATCCGGCCGTTGGCCTCGGGCTTCTCGGGGTGCCGGATGAAACGGACGGCGACGACCGCGAGCAGTATCGGTACGAGGAGGTCGAGCCGGCCGAAGGCGCCCGTCACGATGATCTCGACGAGGTCGCCGACCGGGCCGCGCAGGTTCGACCAGGTACCGGCGGCGACGATCAGGCCGAGTCCGAGCAGCAGGAGGGCCACGCCGTCCTTCCGGTGGGCGGGGTCGAGGTTCTTGGCACCCTGCCCTATGCCGCGGAACACCGCGCCGACGGCATGGGCGAGGCCGAGCCAGAGGGCCCGGACGAGCCGGAGGACGCCACCGGTGGGACTGGGCGCGGGCCTCGGCGGCGCGGCCTTCTTCGCGGGGGCCTTCCTGGCGGGTGCCTTCTTCGCCGGGGCCCTCTTGGCGACCGCCTTCTTCGCCGGACCCTTCGCGGGAGCGGCAGCCTTCTTGGCGGGCTGCTTCTTGGCTGCGGAGGGACGTGAGGCCATAGGTGTGAGATTACCGGTGGAGAAGGCAACGGACACGTGTGCCCGCTGCTTCACCCGTTCGTGTCGCTCCTGAAGAGGCGTGGAACTGACGCACGCTTGTGGAACGGGTGAATTGACGGATGCTCACCGGCGCGATCCCGCGTCAGTTCTGCGAGGACACCGAAGGAGAGGTCCCGGTTCCGGGCTCCAGCGCGTCCAGCGCCCGTCGCAACCCCGTGAGTTTGCGTTCGAGATGGGCCGCGGTGGCCACCGCGGCCGCGTCCGCGGACTCGTCGTCGAGTTGCTTGGACAGCGCCTCCGCCTGCTCCTCGACCGCCGCCAGGCGCGCCGACAGCTCGGCGAGCAGACCGGCCGGCTCCTTGGCGTCGCCGGCCGCGGCCTTGCCGCCACCGCCCTCCAACTGGAGCCGCAGCAGCGCCGCCTGCTCACGCAGCTGGCAGTTCTTCATGTAGAGCTCGACGAAGACCGAGACCTTCGCGCGCAGCACCCACGGGTCGAACGGCTTGGAGATGTAGTCCACCGCGCCGGCCGCGTAGCCGCGGAAGGTGTGGTGCGGACCGTGGTTGATCGCGGTGAGGAAGATGATCGGGATGTCCCGGGTCCGCTCCCGCCGTTTGATGTGCGCCGCGGTCTCGAAGCCGTCCATGCCAGGCATCTGGACGTCCAGCAGAATCACCGCGAAGTCGTCCGTGAGCAGCGCTTTGAGCGCTTCCTCCCCGGACGATGCCCGCACCAGTGTCTGATCGAGCGCGGAGAGGATGGCCTCCAGCGCCAGCAGATTCTCCGGCCGGTCATCGACCAGGAGGATCTTGGCCTTCTGCACCATGGCCCGCCCTCCTCGCCCCGGATGTGCACCGGGTGCCGCCCCTGGGGACGACTCCCTTTCGCCGCCCGTCCTTGTGCCGGTCATCGTAGCCGCACCCTGTCTGTCGCCACACCCTGTCACCGCGATGTCACTGTGCACGTAGCACGAACGAAGCGGGAGACCAGAAGGTTCCCCGAATCCCGCAGTTCTACACGGCGTCGGACACACTCGGTCAGCAACTCCGCGTGAACTTCGCCGAATCCCATCACTCTCCCCGCATCCACTGTTGCATCACCGACAGCAGATGATCGGGATCGACCGGCTTGGTCACGTAGTCGGAGGCTCCCGACTCCAGCGCCTTCTCCCGGTCGCCCTTCATCGCCTTCGCGGTCAGCGCGATGATGGGGAGCCCGGCGAACTGCGGCATCCTGCGGATCGCCGTCGTGGTCGCGTACCCGTCCATCTCCGGCATCATGATGTCCATCAGGACGACCGCCACGTCCTCGTGCTGCTCCAGCACCTCGATGCCCTCACGGCCGTTCTCCGCGTAGAGCACGGACAGTCCGTGCTGTTCGAGGACGCTGGTGAGCGCGAACACGTTGCGGATGTCGTCGTCGACGATCAGCACCTTCTCCCCGCCGAACCGGATGCCCCGGCGCGGCTGCGGCGCGGACTGGTGCTCCACCGCCGACCACTGGTCCGGCTGCCCGATCCGCTGCTCAAGGGCGGGCGCGGTCCGGCGGCGGCGCCGGAACAGCGCCGCGGCGCCGTTCTGCGTCTCCTGGTACGACCTCACCTCGGCCGGCGTCTCCACCTCGGCCCCGGACACGCCGTTCTCCGACGTGGACGCCACGAGGTCGCCGGCCTCCAGGGCGGGCATGGACTGCTGGTAGCCCTGGGGCGGCAGTTCACTGGGGTGCAGCGGCAGATACAGCGTGAACGTCGATCCGCGTCCCGGCTCGCTCTGCGCGTGGATCTCACCGCCGAGCAGCTGAGCGATCTCCCGTGAGATCGACAGGCCGAGACCGGTACCGCCGTACTTGCGGCTGGTCGTGCCGTCGGCCTGCTTGAACGCCTCGAAGATCACCCGCATCTTGCTCGCCGCGATCCCGATGCCGGTGTCGGTCACCGAGAACGCGATCAGGTCGGCGTCCGCGTCACGCAGCGAACCGGCCTCCAGCAACTGCTCCCGGATCGCCACCGGCACATCCCGCCCGGCGGGCCGGATGACCAGCTCGACGGCCCCGGAGTCGGTGAACTTCACCGCGTTGGACAGCAGGTTGCGCAGCACCTGGAGCAGGCGCTGCTCGTCGGTGTGCAGGGTGGCGGGCAGCTCGGGCGAGACCCGTACCGACAGGTCGAGCCCCTTCTCCGCGGTCAGCGGCCGGAAGGTGGCCTCCACGTAGTCCACGAGCTGCACGAGCGCGATCCGCGTCGGGGAGACGTCCATCTTGCCCGCCTCGACCTTCGACAGGTCGAGGATGTCGTTGATCAGCTGGAGCAGGTCGGAACCGGCCCCGTGGATGGTCTCGGCGAACTCGACCTGCTTCGGGGTGAGGTTGGAGTCCGCGTTGTCGGCGAGCAGCTTGGCGAGGATCAGCAGCGAGTTGAGCGGTGTCCGCAGCTCGTGGGACATGTTGGCCAGGAACTCGCTCTTGTACCGCATCGACACGGCGAGTTGCTCGGCACGCTCCTCCAGGACCTGCCGCGCCTCCTCGATCTCGGTGTTCTTCACCTCGATGTCGCGGTTCTGCTGGGCCAGCAGCTCGGCCTTCTCCTCCAGCTCGGCGTTGGACGCCTGGAGGGCCTTCTGCCGGTTCTCCAACTCCGCCGACCGCTCCCTGAGTTGCTCGGTGAGCTCCTGCGACTGCTTCAGCAGCACCTCCGTCTTGGTGTTGACGGAGATCGTGTTGACGCTGGTCGCGATCATCTCGGCGATCTGGTTGAGGAAGTCCTTCTGGATCTGCGTAAAGGGTGTGAAGGA
This sequence comes from Streptomyces sp. NRRL B-3229, assembly GCF_000719505.1. Lineage (NCBI taxonomy): Bacteria > Bacillati > Actinomycetota > Actinomycetes > Kitasatosporales > Streptomycetaceae > Streptomyces > Streptomyces sp. NRRL B-3229. The sequence continues at coordinate 35,777 of NZ_JOGP01000037.1, forward strand.
AGCGAGCTCGATGACTCCGAGCACCTTCCCCTCGAACAGCACCGGGAGGACGATCACTTGCGCGGGCGGCGCCTCTCCGAGACCGGAGGAGATCTTCAGGTAGCCGCTGGGCGCGTTCTCCACCAGGATCGTGCGCTTCTCCTCGGCGGCCGTGCCGATGAGCGCCTCCCCCGGCCGGAACGACGTCGGCATGGAGCCCATCGAGTAGCCGTACGACCCGAGCATCCGCAGCTCGTACTGGTCGTCGCTGTCGGCCGCGAGGTCCTTGCCGTCGAGCAGCGGCATGGCGACGAAGAACGCGCCGTGCTGGGCGGACACCACCGGCGTCAGCTCGCTCATGATCAGCGAGGCCACGTCCTCCAGATCCCGGCGGCCCTGCATGAGTGCCGAGATACGGGCCAGGTTGCCCTTGAGCCAGTCCTGCTCCTTGTTGGCGATCGTGGTGTCGCGCAGGTTGGCGATCATCTTGTTGATGTAGTCCTGGAGCTCCTGGATCTCGCCGGACGCGTCCACGTCGATCTTCAGGTTCAGATCGCCCCGGGTCACCGCGGTCGCCACGCGCGCGATGGCGCGTACCTGGCGAGTGAGGTTTCCTGCCATTTCGTTCACGGACTCGGTGAGGTCGCGCCAGGTGCCGTCGACGTCCCGCACCCGTGCCTGTCCGCCGAGCTGTCCCTCCGTGCCCACCTCGCGGGCGACTCGGGTGACCTCCTCGGCGAAGGACGACAACTGGTCGACCATCGTGTTGATCGTGGTCTTCAGCTCAAGGATCTCGCCCCGGGCGTCGATGTCGATCTTCTTCGTCAGGTCACCCTTGGCGATGGCCGTGGTCACCATGGCGATGTTCCGCACCTGACCGGTCAGGTTGGAGGCCATCTGGTTCACGGACTCGGTGAGGTCCTTCCAGGTGCCGGCCACACCGGGCACCCGTGCCTGACCGCCCAGGATGCCGTCCGTGCCCACCTCGCGGGCCACCTTGGTGACCTGGTCGGCGAACGAACTCAGCGTCTTCACCATGGTGTTGAAGGTGTCGGCGAGCTGGGCGACCTCACCGCGCGCCTCGATGGTCACCGTCCGCGTGAGGTCACCGTTGGCGACCGCGTTGGCGACCTGGGAGATGTTGCGCACCTGCATGGTCAGGTTGTTGGCCATCAGGTTCACGTTGTCGCTGAGGTCCTTCCAGATGCCCGTGACACCCGGAACCCGTGCCTGACCGCCCAGCTGACCCTCGGTGCCCACCTCGCGGGCCACCCGCGTCACCTGCTCGGCGAACGACGACAGCTGGTCCACCATCGTGTTGACGGTGGTGACGAGCTCGAGGATCTCGCCCTTGGCGTCGACGGTGATCTTCTTGGAGAGGTCGCCCTTGGCGACGGCGGTCGTGACCTCGGCGATGTTGCGCACCTGGATGGTCAGGTTGTTCGCCATGAAGTTCACGGACTGCGTGAGGTCCTTCCAGGTGCCGGAGACCCCCTGCACCTCGGCCTGCCCGCCCAGGATGCCCTCGGTGCCCACCTCGCGGGCCACCCGCGTCACCTGGTCGGCGAAGCTGGAGAGCTGGTCCACCATCGTGTTGAGGGTGTTCTTCAGTTCCAGGATCTCGCCCCGGGCGTCCACGTCGATCTTCTGCGACAGGTCACCCCGGGCCACCGCGGTCGCCACCTGGGCGATGTTCCGCACCTGGGCAGTAAGGTTTCCTGCCATTCCGTTCACGGAGTCGGTCAGGTCCCGCCACACACCGGCTACGCCGGGCACCTGCGCCTGGCCGCCGAGTCGGCCCTCGGTGCCCACGTCACGGGCCACGCGGGTCACCTGGTCGGCGAAGGCGGAGAGCTGGTCGACCATCGTGTTGATGGTGTTCTTCAGCTCCAGGATCTCGCCCCGGGCGTCCACGTCGATCTTCTGGGAGAGGTCACCCCGGGCCACCGCGGTCGTCACCTGGGCGATCTGCCGCACCTGCGAGGTGAGGTTGCCACCCATGAAGTTGACGGAGTCCGTGAGTTCCTTCCAGGTGCCGGAGACCCCCGGCACCACGGCCTGACCGCCCAGGCGCCCCTCGGTGCCCACGTCACGGGCCATCCGCGTCACCTGGTCGGCGAAGGCGGACAGCTGGTCGACCATCGTGTTCACGGTGTTCTTCAGCTGGAGCATCTCGCCGGAGACGTCCACGGTGACCTTCTGCGACAGGTCACCGTTGGCCACCGCCGTCGTCACCTGGGCGATGTTCCTCACCTGACCGGTGAGGTTCCTGAACGCCGTGTTGACGGAGTCGGTGAGGTCCTTCCAGGTTCCGGCGGCCCCGGGCACCTGGGCCTGACCGCCCAGCTCACCCTCGACGCCGATCTCGCGCGCCACCCGCGTGACCTCGGCACCGAACGCGGACAGCTGGTCCACCATCCCGTTGACGGTGTTCTTCAGCTCCAGCATCTCGCCGGCCACGTCGACGGTGACCTTCTGCGACAGGTCACCGTTGGCCACCGCCGTGGTCACCGCGGCGATGTCCCGCACCTGCGTGGTGAGGTTCCGGAAGACCGTGTTCACCGAATCGGTGAGGTCCTTCCACGTTCCCGCCGCACCCGGCACGTTCGCCTGCCCGCCGAGCTGCCCCTCGGCACCGACCTCATTGGCCACCCGCGTGACCTCGTCCGCGAAGATCCGCAGCGTCTCGGTCATCTGGTTGATCGTGTCGGCGAGCTGCGCGACCTCACCGCGTGCGGACACCGTCACCTTCTGCGACAGATCACCGCTGGCGACCGCCGTCGTCACCTGGGCGATGCCGCGCACCTGGGCAGTAAGGTTTCCTGCCATCAGGTTCACCGAATCGGTGAGGTCCTTCCACACACCGGCCACACCCGGCACCTGCGCCTGGCCACCCAGCTCGCCCTCGACACCCACCTCGCGCGCGACGCGGGTCACCTCGGAGGAGAAGGACGACAGCTGGTCCACCATCGTGTTGACGGTGTTCTTCAGCTCCAGCATCTCGCCGGCCACGTGCACCGTGACCTTGCGGGACAGGTCACCCTTGGCGACCGCAGTCGTCACCAGGGCGATGTCCCGCACCTGGGCCGTCAGCCGGTACGCCATCGTGTTGACGGACTCGGTCAGGTCCTTCCAGGAACCCGACATGCCCCGCACGCGTGCCTGGCCGCCGAGCTTGCCCTCGGTACCGACCTCGCTGGCCACCCGCGTGACCTCGTCGGTGAAGGTCGACAACTGATCGACAAGGTTGTTTACAGTCCGCCCGACCTTCAGGAACTCCCCGCGCAGCGGGTGCCCCGTCCCGTCCGGCGCCTGCGTCCTGAGCTCCATGCGGGGCGAGAGGTCACCCTCCGCGACCGCCGAGAGCACCCGGCCGACCTCGGAGACCGGCCGTACGAGATCGTCCACCAGCGCGTTGGAGGCATCGATGGCGGACGCCCAGGAGCCCTCACAGGCGCCTGTTTCCAGCCTTTCCGTGAGCTTGCCCTCACGGCCCACCATGCGCCGCACCCGCGACAGCTCACCCGTCAGATGCAGATTGCGGTCGGCCACCTCGTTGAAAACAGCCGCGATCTCCGACATCGGGCCGTCGCCGGACACCGTGAGCCTCTTGCGGAAGTTCCCGTCCCGCATGGACACCAGGGCCGCCAGCAGCCGGTTCAGGGCCGCCGTGTCCACCGTGGTGGTGCCATTGCTCGGTTTACGCTGGTTGCTCGGGGACTGTCCGCCTTTCGCGCGCGTCTTAGTGCCCCGCGTCGCTGCGCCAGACTCCACTGTGTCCCTCCCGCAGGGGTCGACCGTTACTGCTGTGCTCGGGTGGTACCGCGCGGCATACCGGTTGCTGCCGCGCACTCCTGCTTACTACAGCGATATCTCAACCGGGCGAACAAAGCCGCACTACGGGCTGCTGCCCGTCTCACGCGGACGGCACTCGGCCTGCCCGAACCTTCTTCAGGAGCCTGCCCAGTGTTTCACCCCGGTTGAACCCGGCCATAACAGTTCGGCAGCTTCGCACATCGTCCGCACACCCTCCGGACGGAAACACTGCAGACCGGCATCCGCACAGCCGTCGAAGGTAAGTAACCTTGCATGCGGCTGTCCAGCCGAGCCGGTCCGTCCGGCCTGGGCGGTGGCACGAGCACGAGCGGGCATCGGAGGGCGGCCGCACACATGACCACCGGACTGGTCCCCGGGGGACAGAACCCGGACCCCCGGCCGACGGGCGGCCTGCCGCAGCAGCGGCACCACCCGGTCGGCCCGGCAGCCCTGCACGTCGACAACCGGTCGAGGAGTTCTGTGATCACCGCGCGCGCGGCAGCCAGCTTCGAGCCCGTCGGACGATCGGTAGCGACCGCCCGCTCCTTCGTCCGCGACACCCTCCAGGGCTGGGGCTTCGCCGACATCGTCGACGACGCGGTGGTCCTGACCAGCGAACTCGTCACCAACGCGGTGGTCCACGCGGGCACCTCCGCGGACGTTCTGTGTCTGCGCAGTGACGAGGGCGTACGGATCGAGGTCGCCGACCGCTACCCCGAGCGCGAGATCCCCCTCCAGGGCCAGGCCGTCAACATGGGCAACCTGGACCGCGAGGGCGGCCGCGGCCTCCAGCTCTGCGCCGCGCTCGCCAGCCGCTGGGGCGTCGAGTACACCCCCACCCACAAACAGGTGTGGTTCCGCCTCGACCTGCCCGAACGCCCGGTCGGCACCCGTACGGCCGGTCCGTCGCTGCCCGCCGACCTGCTCCCGCTGGCCGACGGCCGCGTCCGCGTCGCCGTCGTCCAGATCGACCGCACGTGCGCCATCACCTCGTGGAACGAGGACGCCGAGGAGCTCTTCGGCTACCCCGCCGAACAGGTGATCGGCAAACCCCTCACCGACCTCGCGGCCTGGCCGCACACCCCCGGCACCGGCACCGGCATCGCCGAGGCCCTGCGGCTCTCGCGCTGGGAAGGCAGTTACGGCATCAGGGCCGCCAACGGCCGCGTCACCTCGGTGTACGCCTCCCACCTGCGCGTCCGCGACTCCGGCGGCGAGCCCTCCACGGTCTGCCTGCTGGTCCGCGACCACGAACGGGCCGTACTCCAGACCCCGTTGCGCGTCGCGGCCTCCGACACGACCACGTCCCCCGACGGCCAGAGCGCCGACCCCTTCGAGGTGTTCATCGGCTCCCCCGCCCCCGACGACCTCGACGGCCTCCTCCAGCGCACGGTGGAACGCGCCCGGGACATGCTCGACGGCGACTCCGCCTTCCTGCTCCTCGCGACCGACGACGAGACGGAACTGGAGGTCCGCGCCTCGACCGGCCTGCCGTCCGCCCGCCAGCGCTTCGCACGCGTACCCGTCGAGGCGGGCCCCGGCCGCTACGGCTCCGCCCGCATGCCGGCCGTCCACGACGACCTGTCGGCCGTACCGGGCGCCGTACCGCTCCTCAGCGGCACCGGAATGCGCTCGGTCGTCACCGTCCCGCTGAAGGTCGAAGGCCGCCTCACCGGCTCCCTCGGCGTGGCCGCGGAAGCCCCCGGCAGGTATTCGAACGAAGAGGCCCTGCGCCTGCAATTCGCCGCCGACCGCATCGCGTTGGCCGTCGAGTCGGCACGCCTGGGCGAGCTGGAACGCCTGCGCCGCGGCTCGCTGAGCTTCCTCGTCGAGGCCTCCGACCTCCTCGCCGGCACCCTGGACCGCGACCAGACACTGGCCCTGATGGCCCAGATGACCGTCCCGACCCTGGCCACCTGGTGCGCCGTCTACACGATCGCCGACCAGGCCTCGGAGCCCTATCTGTCGTACGTCCTGCACGAGGACGAGGAACTCATCGACGGCATCAAGTCGTTGCTGTCGAAGGTCCAGCCCCCGGACCCTGTCCCCACGCCCGGCGCCCGCGTCTGGTCGGCCCCGGGCGAGGCCGCCCACCAGGCGGCCCTGCGAAGCTCCATGCGCAGCCTCGGCTTCAGCGGCGCCCCCACCCACCAGCTCGCCTCCGGGATCGGCCCCACGCTCGCCACGGCCTCCGCGGTGGGCGGCGAGACCGTCGTCCTCCCCCTGGTCGCCCGCAACCGCGTCATCGGCATGCTCACCCTCGGCAAGCCCACCGACGAACACTTCCGCCAGGAAATCCTGGAACTGGCCGAGGACTTGAGCCGCCGGGCCGCCCTCGCCCTGGACAACGCCCGCCTCTACTCCGAGCGCACCGCGATCAGCCAGTCCCTCCAGCGCAGCCTCCTGCCTCCCGAGCTCCCCGAGATCGACGGCGTCGAGGTCGAGGTCATCTACCGCGCGGCCGGCGAGGGCAACGAGGTCGGCGGTGACTTCTACGACGTCTTCCCGATCAGCGACGGCGCCTACGGCTTCGCCATCGGCGACGTCTGCGGCACGGGCCCGAACGCGGCGGCGGTGACGGGCCTCGCCCGCCACGCCCTCCGTCTGCTCGCCCGCGAGGGCCTGAGCGGCCCGGCGGTCCTGGAGCGCCTGAACTCCGCCATCCTCGACGAGGGCGCCCGCAGCCGCTTCCTGACCCTCCTCTACGGCGAGTTGTGGCCTCAGGAGGACGGCAGCGCCCGCCTGAAGGTCGTCTGCGCCGGCCACCCGCTCCCGCTCCGCCTGCGCCAGGACGGCACCGTCGAACCGGCCGCCGAGCCCCAGCCGCTCCTGGGCGTCATGGAGGACCTGGAGCTCTACGAGGAGACCGTGACCCTCGACCCGGGCGATGTCCTCCTCTGTGTCACGGACGGCGTCACCGAACGCCGTGAAGGCACCCGCATGCTGGGCGACGACGGCCTCGCCGACGTCCTGACCACCTGCACAGGTCTGACGGCTGGCGCGGTGGCGGCCCGCATCATGCGCGCGGTAGAGCGCTTCGCCTCCGACGCCCCGTCGGACGACATGGCGATTCTGGCGATGCGTGTCCCGGGCCTTCAGAAGGACTGAGAGAAAGCACGAAAAAGGCCCCGCCCGATTGGGCGGGGCCTTTTGACTGGAGCCCCCTAACGGAATCGAACCGTTGACCTTCTCCTTACCATGGAGACGCTCTGCCGACTGAGCTAAGGGGGCCTGTCGCCTTTTCGAGGTTTCCCTCGCGGCAACGGAATAGATCATACCCCGAACAGACCCGTGCTCCCAACTCGCTCAGAAGGCAGGCTGAAGCAGTCCCCCGAGCGCATTGCACGCGGCCACGACGCGCTGCATGTCCCGCTTGGTCAACGAGGCGTCCACCGGCAGGGCAAGGGTCTCGTCGGCGGCGCGCTCGGTCTCCGGCAGCGACACACAGCGCCGGAACTCCGGCAGCCGGTGCACGGGTGTCTTCACCGGCACCCGGCAGTCAACTCCCTTGCCTCGCAGGGCGCGAGCGAAGGCGTCCCGATCCGGACGACCGTTCCCCGGCACCCGCACCACGTACTGCTGATAGGTGTGCCCGTCCCCACCGTCGGGCGTGCGCACCCCGCGCAACTTCCCGTCCAGGTAGCAGGCCCGCTCCCGCCGCTGCGCGACCTCGTCGTACGGCGCCTCGGACTCGCCCTCCTGGAGAACGAGCAGGCCGTGCCGCTGCCCGACCTCGAGCAGCCGCCGCATATCGGCGGGCCGACCGAAACGGTGGACGACAACGACGGCCGCCGTCCGCGGAGTTACGGCCGCTTCGACAGCGGACGCGTCAAGGCAGTAGGTCGACGGATGTATGTCCGCGAACACCGGAAGCGCACCGGCGAGTGTCACCGCCTCGGCGACCTCGACGTTCCCGAAGGCCGGTACGACGACCTCGTCACCGACTCCGACGCCGGCGGCCCTGAGCATTGCAGCAGTACCCATGCTTCGGATGGTGATTGCGCAACGTGAACTTCAAGTGACGCACAACAAAAAAGGGTTGGACCCCGAACCGAAGTTCAGGGTCCAACCCTTTGAATGATTGTTCGGCGGTGTCCTACTCTCCCACAGGGTCCCCCCTGCAGTACCATCGGCGCTGTAAGGCTTAGCTTCCGGGTTCGGAATGTAACCGGGCGTTT
>NZ_JOGP01000038.1:0-92203 GCF_000719505.1 Streptomyces sp. NRRL B-3229
GCGGCGGGCGGCGGGCGGCGGGCGCGCCTAGGGGTCCCGGGGTCAGGACCCGTACCGCGGTGTCCACTGGGTCGTCGCGATCGCTTCTCGCAGCTGCTCCTCGCCGGCCTCGGGGGCGACGCCGTCCTCGACGGCCGTGAGGGCCACGGCGAGCGCGATGTCCCGGGCCGCGTCCCGCATGCTCGCCAGCGGCGGCAGCAGCGGGGTGGCGCCGTCGGAGCCCGCCCGGACCGCGCAGTCGCCCAGGGCGCGGGCCGCGGCGACCATCATGCGGTCGGTGACCCGGGTGGCCCGGCTCGCGGTCACCGCGAGGCCGACGGCGGGGAAGACGTACACGTTGTTGGCCTGCGCGACCGGGACCTCGCGGCCGTCCACCTTCAGCGGCGGGAAGGGCGATCCCGCGGCGATCAGGGCCCGGCCGTCGGTCCAGCGGGCGAGGTCGGCGGGGTCGGCCTCGGCGTTCGAGGTCGGGTTGGACAGCGGCAGGATCACCGGCCGGTCGCAGGCGCCGGCCATGGTCCGCACGATGTCCTCGGTGAAGGCGCCGTGTGCCGTGGACAGCCCGATCAGCACCGTCGGTTCCACCTCGCGGACGACCCGGGCGAGGTCGGGGGTGTCCCCGCCCCACTGCCGTACCTCCTCGTCGTCGCGGGCGTAGGTCCGCTGCTCGGGGGTGAGGTCGGTGCGGGAGCGCACCAGGGGGCCGTCGATGTCGACGAACCAGAACCGGTCGGCCGCCTCCTGCTCGGACAGGCCCTCCTCCACGAGCGCGGCGCGGATCATGTCGGCGACGCCGATCGCCGCGGAGCCCGCGCCGAGGACGACGATGCGGTGGTCGGTGAGGGCGGTCCCGGCGACCTTGGTGGCGGTGGTCAGCGCGCCCAGTGCCACGGCGGCGGTGCCCTGGATGTCGTCGTTGAAGGTGAGCAGGCGGTCCTGGTAGCGGGTGAGGATCGGGCGGGCGTGGGCGGTCGCGAAGTCCTCCCACTGGAGCAGCGTGCCGGGGAGTTCGGCCTCCACGGCGGAGACGAACGCCTCGATCATCTCGTCGTACTCCTGGCCGGTCACCCGGTGCTGCCGGCGGCCCAGGTAGTGCTCGTTGGCCAGCAGCTCGTCGTTGTCGGTGCCGACGTCGAGGAGGATCGGGAGGGTGCGGGCGGGGCGGATGCCGCCGATGGCGGTGTAGAGGCTGAGCTTGCCGATGGGGATGCCCATGCCGCCGACGCCCTGGTCGCCGAGGCCGAGGATGCGCTGCCCGTCGGTGACGACGATGACATCGACCTCGCCGCCGGGCCGGTTGCGCAGGATCTCGCGGAAGCGGTGCCGGTCCTCGTAGGTCAGGAACAGTCCGCGGGGCCTGCGGTAGATCTCGCTGAACCTGCGGCAGGCCTCACCGACCGTGGGGGTGTAGACGACCGGCAGCATCTCCTCCAGGTGCCGGGTGAGCAGACCGTAGAAGAGCACCTCGTTGGTGTCCTGGAGCTGGCGCAGGTAGATGTGCCGGTGGAGCGGGTTGTCGTAGCCGAGGAACGCGTGGTAGGCCCGGTCGGCCTGCTCGTCGAGGGTCTCGGTCGCCGGTGGCAGCAACCCGTCCAGGCCGAGTGCGGCCCGCTCGTCGGGGGTGAAGGCGGTGCCCTTGTTGAGGAGGGGATCGGCGAGCAGGGCCGCTCCGCGGACCTGGGGGGTGTGGGGTGCCATGACGTTCCTCGGGTCGACGGTTCCGGACCAGCTACTCCTGTGCCCCGTCGACCCGTGTCCGAATCAGCCGCCCCGTCCGGGTGTACGGCGGTTTCAGGCGTCGTCGGCCGTGTGCACCCGCCGTCCCTCGACGAAGGTCTCGAGGACCCGGGTGGCGGCGATCTCCTCGGGCGGGCCCGCGAAGGGATCCCGGTCGAGTACGACGAGATCGGCCGACTTTCCGGCGGTGATGCTGCCGGTGATGTCGTCGAGGTGGTTCACGTGGGCGCTGCCCGCCGTGTACGCGGCGAGGGCGGTGCCGAGGTCGAGGCGCTGGCCGGGGAGGAACTCCGGAGTGCCCTCGGGGGCACCCGGGGAGACGCGGTTGACGGCGACGTGGATGGCCTGGAAGGGGTCGGGGCTGCTGACCGGCCAGTCGCTGCCGGCGGCCAGGGTGGCGCCGGCCCGCAGCAGGTCGCCGAAGGGGTACTGGCGTGCGCCGCGTTCCGCGCCCAGGAAAGGCAGGGTCAGTTCGTCCATCTGGGGTTCGTGGGCGGCCCACAGCATCTGGAGGTTGGCGCTCGCGCCCAGGGCACGGAAGCGGGGGACGTCCTGCGGGTGCACGACCTGGAGGTGGGCCAGGTGGTGGCGGGTGTCCCGCCACCCGTTGGCCGTGCGGGCGGACTCCACGGCGTCGAGGGCCTCGCGCACCGCGCGGTCGCCGAGCGCGTGGAAGTGGACCTGGAAGCCGGACGCGTCGAGTTCGGTGACGTACTTCTTCAGCTCGCCGGGGTCCACGAAGCTGATACCGCTGTTGTCGGAGGAGCAGCCGCAGCCGGTCAGATAGGGGGTGAGCATCGCGGCGGTGTGGTTCTCGGCGATGCCGTCCTGCATGACCTTCACGGTGCCGGCCCGGAACCGGCCCCGGTGCAACTCCTCGCGGCGGGCGATGAGTTCGGGGATCTGCTCGGCGCCGCGCTCGCGGTCCCACCACAGGGCGCCGACCACTCGGGCGGTGAGCAGGCCCTGATCGAGGGCGGCGAGGTAACTGGGCGCCGGATCGGCCATGTTGGCGTACGCACCCACGATGGCGTCCTGCCAGGCGGTGACTCCGTACGAGTGCAGCACCGCCTGCGCTCGCAGCAGCGCGGCGAGTTGGTCCTCGGGGGTGGGGTCCGGGACCAGCTTGCCCACCAGGTGGACGGCGCCCTCCTGGAGCATTCCGGTGGGGTTCCCGTCGGCGTCGCGTTCGATGCGGCCGTCGGCGGGGTCGGGGGTGCGGGCGTCGATGCCGGCGCGTTCCAGGGCGCGGCTGTTGACCCAGGCGCCGTGGTGGTCGCGGTTGGGCAGGAAGACGGGGCGGTCGGGGACGATCGCGTCGAGGGCCTCGGCGGTGGGGGCGCCGCCGGGGAACGCCTCGAGGGACCAGCCGCCGCCGGTGATCCACTCGGCGTCGGGGTTCCGGTCGGCGTACTCCTTGATCCGGCGCAGGTACTCGGCGGGGTCGGTGGTGTCGGCGAGGTGGCACAGGCCGAGTTCGAGCCCGGCGCCCTGCGGGTGGACGTGCGCGTCCTGGAAGCCGGGGAGCAGCAACCTGCCTTTCAGGTCCACGACTTCGGTGCGCGGGCCGATCAGCTCGCGCACCTCGTCGTGACCGACGGCGGCGATCCGCCCGTTGCGTACGGCCACGGAGGTGGCTCGGCTGCGGGCGGGATCGACGGTGTGCACGGGACCGCCGGTCAGGACGAGGTCCGCGGTGGGTGACATGGGTGTGGCTCCAGTGGGGGTCAGACCGCCGTGCGGTCCATCGGCAGGGTCAGGGCGTCGGCGTCGGTGCCGCGTCCGGTGGTGAAGTACGGGGAGTGGCGCGCGTACTTGGCGACCGCGGCCATGCCGAGGCCGGCGAGGACGATCGCGGCGGGCAGCGAGAACATGAACCAGCCGTTGTCCGGGCTGAGGGCGAAGTGGTCGCTCATGGTCAGGTACGAGTAGGCGAGGTAGCCGCCGAGGCCGAGCAGGATCAGGCCGGACACGGCGGGTACGCCGATGGCGAGCAGGGCCTCCCGGGCGCCCTCGTGGCGGGCGGCGCGGAAGCGGACGGCGCAGGCGAGCGCGGTGAGGCCGTAGTAGAGCGCGACGATCAGACCGATGGCGTTGACGGCGGCCAGCAGCATGTCGCTGAGCTTGGGGATGGCGACGGCGAGCAGGGCGATCACCGCCGCGATGGCCATCACGACGGCGGTGCCGGCGGCTGGGGTGCCGTAGCGGGGGTGGATGCGGGTCCACAGCGGTCCCATGGTGCGGTCACGGCTCATGGCGAACAGCCCGCGGGCGGTGGGGATCAGGGTGGCCTGCACGGAGGCGACGGCGGAGAACATCAGCGCGACCACGGGCAGGGTGGCCCAGGGTTCGGAGGCAAGTTTCGCGCCGAGGTACGGGAGGGCCTGGGGGCCGTTCTTGACGAGCTCGGCGAGGCTCATCTCGCGCTGGAAGGCGACCGAGGCGAAGAGGAACAGGCCGAGCATGGCGAACAGGGCGATGAGGCCGCCGCGGGCCGCCTCGCCGGGGCTCTTGGTCTCCTCGTTGACGCTGAAGGCCGCGTCCCAGCCCCAGAAGAAGAACACCGCGAGGACCATGCCCTGGGCGAAGGTCTTGCCGCTGGAGATCTCCAAGGGGTTGAACCAGGAGAGCGAGAAGGCGTGGTCGCCGGTGATCAGGGCCCAGCCGCAGAAGGCCAGCAGGACCGCGTACTCGAAGACCAGGAGGGCGAACTGGAAGCGGGTGGCGGCCCGGATGCCGGTGACGGCGAGGACGGTCAGGCCGACGAGGATCACCAGGCCGACCGCCGTGGTGACACCGGTGGACGTCGGGTCCAGGGCGATGCCGGCGACGCTGTGCAGGCCCGCCTTGTTGGCGAAGATCAGCACCACCGAGCCCATGATCGCGCTGGTGTAGGCGCAGAAGATGATCGAGCCGACCAGGGTGACCCACCCGGTCAGAAAGCCTGGCCAGGGGCCGAGGGATCTGCCGACCCAGACGTAGCCGTTGCCCATGTTGGGCTCGGAGCGGTTCAGGCGGGCGTAGGCGGTGGCGATGCCGAGCACCGGCAGGAAGGCCAGGAGCAGCAGGGCTGGTGCCTGGAGGCCCACGATGGTCGCGATCGTGCCCATGCCGATGGCGATGCTGGTGGTGGCCGCGGTGCTGGAGGCGGCGAGGGCTACGCCGTCGACGACGCCCAGGGAACGGCGCAGCGTGGTTCCGGGCGGGGAGGACACGGGCGGTGCTGACGACATGGAGGGCTCCTCGGGGACGGGAGACGGAGGAAGAGCCGCGCGGTGAGGTGATGGAACCGCCACCGTCCACATTCGGTCAACCCTGTTGACGTAAGGAGGCCGGGGGCCGTTCACTGTGCGGGCCGCGACGAGAGGAGTCCCGACCATGACCACCCGTGTCCCGCCGGAGCGCCGGCGTCGGCGGCCCACCCGTTCCGGAGTCCTGCTGTCCGAGGAGCTGATCGTGCAGACCGCGCTGCGGCTGATCGGCGAGCACGGCCCCGAGGCACTGAGCGTGCGCCGGCTCGGTGCGGCGCTCGGCTGCGACCCGACCGCGCTGTACCGCTACTTCCACGACACCGACGACCTGGTCCTCGCCATCGCCGACCGGATCATCGGCGACGCGATGGAGGGCTTCGCGCCCGGGGACGACTGGGTGGCCTCGCTGCGCGAGATGGCCCTGCGGGTCCGCGCCGGGTACCTCGCCCATCCACGGGCGGCCGCGCTGGCCGCGCACCGGGTGACCCGGCGCAGGAACGAGATCCGGGCGGTGGACATGGGCATCGGCCTGCTGCTGATCGCAGGCTTCGAACCGTCCGCCGCCGCCCGGCTCTACCTCGCCTTCATCGACACGGTGCTCAGCCACGCGGCCGCGGACGCGGCCTTCCTGGCACTCCCCCGCCCGCAGCGGGAGGCCGACCAGCGGGCCTGGCGGGACGTCTACCAGGACCTCGACCCGTTGACGTACCCGGCGCTCACCGCTGTCCGCCGAGAGCTGCCGGGGATGGCGGACGGGTCGTTCGAGGAAGCGGTGGAACTGCTCCTCGAGGCGTTGGCGGCGCGGGCGGCGCGGCAAGGCGCCGCGGGTGGGGTGGGGGCGGTGAGTGGTTGAGGCCTCGGGGTGATCGCGGGTTGAGCGGCTGGAGTGCGGTCGGGGCGTCCCGGCCAACCGGACTTCGCGGCCAACTCGGCCTGACAGGAGGCATGTTGGGAGAAAGGCCCACGACAGGGCGTCGACGGGGTGCCGTGCGGCGGAAGCAGGGAGCGCGAATGCGAGGTACGCCCCATGATCACCGCACCCCTCGGAGATCTACGCAGGAGCATCACACAGGCTGCACACCGCCTTTCGAAAGCGTCGCTACTTTTACCTCGGCTCGATCCCCCGTGCGAACGAGACCGGCCACGGCCACTGGGCCGATGGTGCAGTCGACTCAGGAAGACCAGATGGACTACTGCTCCTCGTGCCGTCGGCATCTCAACGGCGCCCTGGCGTGTCCCGGATGCGGCGCCTACGCCCCCGACATCGCTCCCCCCGGCCACGTCCACACGATGGGCATGGCGGCAACGGCCTGGGACGAAGCACCCACCTGGCACGACGCCGGCCACCACGAGGAGCCCGCCGTCGGGACCGACCCCGGCCTCGCCTCCGAGGACGTGTCCGACGCGCCGGTGGTCACGGAGGGCCGGGCGGCCCGGCGGCGCCAGCGGGTCCGCTGGAAGAAGAACCAGCGCAAGGCCGTGGTCGCGACCGCGGTCGCCCTCGTCGGTGGCGGCCTGACCGTCTCCGCGATGAACCAGGGGTCCGGCGCCCGTGCCCAGGCGGCCACCGCGCCGGACAACCGGGCCATGGGAGTCTCGGAACTGCCCACCTCGGACGACTCCGTCGTCGGCACGACCGCGGGCGACGCGCACCGGTCCACCTCGGACACACCCGCCGCGACGATCGCCAAGCACCGGCGCACGGCCGGCTCGGCGTCCACCGCGGGCGGCTCCTCCGTCCGCACGGACTCCGTCGGCTCGCCCGCACCCACGGCGAAGACCGCCGCGCGCTCGCAGTCACAGTCCACGGTCTCCGCGTCGGCGGCCGGCGGCACCGACAGCGGCAGCGGCACGACCGGCGCGTCCGGTTCCACGACGGCGCAGACGCCGTCGTCCACGGCGCCGAGCGGTTCGACGTCCACGAGCACGGGCACGTCGACGACCACCACGGGGTCGAGCACCGACACCGGCACGAGTTCCGGCACCACGCAGACGTCGGGTTCGTCGGCCTCCTCGTCGTCGGCGACCGATCCGGCAGGGCTGTGCGTGCTCAACCTGCTCTGCATCAGCTGAACAGCGGCCGCCCGGGCCTGACCCCCGGGCGGCACCCCGGCGCGTCCTGCTGCACCGGCGGAAGTTCCTCAGACGGGGCTGCGGTGCGACTGCGGCGTTTCACGGGCGGGCCCCGCGCCGGCTGGTCGATCACGGGCTCGTGGCGCAGACGCCTCTCGGCGAGGTGGACGTCGCCTGCGACGAACCGCTGAGGACGAGGTTGGCCGCCTTCAGATTGCCGCGGGCCGGCCGCCCGCCTTGATCGTGCCGGTACTGGTGATCGTCCAGCCAGAGGGAGCCGGGCAGCGCCGCGGACCCGACGCAAGGGCGACCGCCCGACGCCGTCCGTGACGTAGGTCTACTGGGCGCAGGTGCCGTGCAGCAGGTCCAGGAGGTGCGGCCAGGCGGCGGCGCCGAGGAGGGCGTCGGCTTCGGGGGTGCCGCCGTAGCGGAACCGCGGGGACGCCGGCGCCGGGCCCTCGCCGGGCAGTCGCGGACGGTGGCCTGCGTCGGGGCGGGTGATCAGGCGCACGGCGGCGCCGGCCGCGCGGCGGCGTGCGGCGAGTTGTTCCGCGAAGGGCAGGGACGGCCACATCGCGTCGTCGCCGCCCGCGACGAGCAGCAGCTCGGCCCGTGCGCGCTCCACGGGGATGTCCGCCGCGGCGAGCCGGTCGGCGTGGGTGAGCTCGCTGAGTTCGTACCATCCGCGGATGGCGACGGGGTCGCCGTCGGGCTCGGCCGGCGTCCAGGAGTCGTCCAACGGCACGAAGGGCAAGGGCTGTCGGCGCCAGGTCCAGGAGGACCGGTACGGGTGCGTCGCTCCGTCCGGGCCCGGGCCGACGTTGCACCAGACGCGGGAGGTGGGCGACAGGGCCACGGCCACGTCCACGCGCGGGTCGTGCACCGCTGTGAGCAGAGCCGCCTCGGCCCCCTTGGACGTGCCCAGGACCCCGACCCGCTCCGCGCCGTTCGCCCGGAGGAGGTCGACGGCGGCGGTGAAGGTCTCCAGGGGGATCTCACAGATCCCGGGAGCCTGCCCCGGCCCGCCGAACCAGCGGATCGACAGTGCGGTGAGGCCCTGTCGCGCGAGGAGCAGGACACGATCGCGCTCCACCCGGCCGCTGGAGCCCGCCAGGACCAGGACGCCGGCGCGACTGCTGCCGCGCGCGCGGGCGGCCAGGACCCCCTGCCAGGGCTCCGTGAGGTCACGCTCGAAGACGTCCGTTGCGTACGTGGTCAAGGTGGGTCTCCCGCGTCCCGGCAGCTACGCCTCGACGCTACACGGGATGCCCTCCTTGACGCATGCCGATATAGGCATACGATGACGTCATGGCACGAGCGGCGACGACCTCGGACGCGTTCAACGCGATAGCCGAACCGCAGCGGCGGGACATCCTGGTGCTGCTGCGGGGCGGTGAGCGGCCGGTGACCGAGCTGGCACGGGACCTGGGGATGACCCAGCCGCAGGCGTCCAAGCATCTGCGGGTGCTGCGGGAGGTCGGGCTGGTGAAGGTCCGTGAGGCCGGCAAGCAGCGGCTGTACGGCCTGGACGCCCGCGGGTTGCGGCCGATCCACGAATGGGTGGGCGGCTTCGAGCAGTTCTGGAACGAGAGCTTCGACCGACTGGGCGACTACGTGCGGGAGTTGAAGCGGGCAGCACAGGAAGGACCGGACCATGGCGACGACGAGCAGTGACGGTGAGTCCGCGACCGCGGACCGCGAAATCCTGATCTCCCGGGAGATCGACGCCCCACGGGAGCTGGTGTTCGAGGCGTTCACACAGGTCCGGCACCTGTCGCGGTGGTGGGGACCCGAGGGGTTCACGACCACGACACGGTCGTTCGAGTTCCGCGTGGGTGGTGCGTGGGACTTCGTGATGCACGGGCCGGACGGAACCGACTACCAGGAGTGGATCACCTGGCGGGAGATCGTCCCGCCGCAGCGGATCGCGCTGCTGCACGGCGAGTCCGCCACGGACCCCGACGCCTTCGAGTCCTTCCTGACCTTCGAGTCCACCGGTGAGCGGACCCGGATCGCGATGCGGACCGTGTTTCCGACCAGGGAACTCCGCGACCAGGCGGTGGAGAAGTACCACGCGGTGGAGGGCGGCGAGCAGACCTTGAGCAACCTGGCCGCCTACGCGGCCGACCTCCTCCACGGAACGGAGAGCTGATGTCCGGGAAGGTGTTCTTCAGCGTGACGATGTCGCTGGACGGCTTCATGGCGCCGGAGGACGTGCCCGCCGAGGTCGTCTTCACGCCCGAGGGCCGCGACGACCCGAGGGCCCGGCGCTGGCTGGCGAAGTGGTCGGAGCTCCAGGCGTGGGTGTTCCCGCTGCGCTGGTTCCGGGAGAGCCTCGGCTTCGGCGAGGGCGGCGAGGAAGGCCTCGACGACGACTTCGCACGGGCGACGTACGAGCGCACCGGTGCGAGCGTCATGGGCCGGCGCATGTTCGACGCCGGCGAGCTGTCCTGGCCGGAGGAGGCGCCGTTCCACACCCCGGTGTTCGTCCTCACCCACGCCGGTCGTGACCCGTGGGAGCGGCCGGGCGGCACCACCTTCCACTTCGTCGAGGACGGCATCGAGAGCGCCCTGCTCCAGGCCCGCGAGGCGGCCGGCGACCGTGATGTGCGCATCTCCGGGGGCGCCGAGACGATTCAGCAGTACCTGGACCGTGCCCTGATCGACGAGTTCTCGGTCACCCTGGCCCCCGTGCTTCTCGGCACCGGCATCCGCCTCTTCGAGCATGTCGACGCGGAGCGGCTGACGCTGACCCAGTCCCGCGCGGACGCGTCGTCCCGGGTGACCCACCTGACGTACACCGTCGCAAAGCGGTAGCCGGGCGCTCGTGGAAGGGCCCCGGAACCGTGCGGTTCCGGGGCTCCTGGACTGTCCCTTCAGCCCACCCGCGGCGGGTCGGCCTCGCCGCTCACACGAACGCGCTCTGGCCTGTGATCGACTTGCCCACGATCAGGGTGTTCATCTCGCGCGTGCCCTCGAAGGAGTAGATCGCCTCGGCGTCGGCGAAGAAGCGCGGGATGTCGTGGTCCAGGAGGATGCCGTTGCCGCCGAAGATCTCGCGGCTCCAGCCGACGACCTCCCGCATCCGCGAGGTGACGAACGCCTTGGCCAGCGAGGACTGTTCGTCGCGGAAGATGCCGGCGTCCTGGAGTCGGGCGAGCTGTACGAGCATGCCCCAGGACGCGGTGATGTCGCCCAGGCTCTTGACCAGGAGGTCCTGGACGAGCTGGAAGCCTCCGATGGGGCGGCCGAACTGCTTCCGCTCCCGGGCGTAGTCCAGGGCGAGTTCGTAGGCGCCGACCATGACACCGAGGGCCTGCCAGGCGACACCTGCGCGGGTCGCACGCAGGATCTCGGCGACGTCGCGGAAGGAGTTGATGTTCTGGAGGCGGTTGGCCTCCGGGACCCGCACGTCGGTCAGGGTGATCTCGGCGTTCTCGACGATGCGGAAGGCGAGCTTGTTCTCGATCTTCACCGGGTCGAAGCCGGGCATGTCCTTCTCGACGACGAAGCCCTTGACGTGGTTGTCGTCCTCGTCGCGTGCCCAGACCACGACGTAGTCGGCGAAGGTGGCGTTGCCGATCCACTTCTTGGCGCCGTTCAGCACCCAGGTGTCGCCCTCGCGCCGGGCGGTGGTGCGCATGCCGCCCGCGACGTCGGAGCCGCCGAGGGGCTCGGTCATCGCGAACGCGCCGATCCTGTCCATCGCCGCCATCGCCGGCAGCCAGCGGTCGCGCTGCTCCTGGTCGCCGCCGGAGTGGATCGAGTACATGGCCAGGCCGTTGTGGACGCCGAAGAAGGTGGACACGGAGGCGTCGGTGCGGGCCATCTCCATGGCCATGGTGCCGCTGAGCAGGTTGCTGACGGCGGGGCGGTACTCGCCGTAGCCCTCGTAGGGCAGGCCGGCGAGGCCGCTCTCGCGGAACAGGCCGATGAGCTCCGTCGGGAACTCGCCCTTGGCCCAGTTCTCGTTGACCAGCGGCTTGACCTGGTCGCGCATGAGGTCGCGGGCCTTGAGGAGGAGCTTGCGCTCGTCGTCGGACAGCAGGCTCTCGTAGGCGTAGAAGTCCGCGACCAGCTGGTCCTGGAGCGGTTCGTGGGTGGTGGTCATCTCAGTTCTCCTCCTTGTCCGCGCTGTCCAGGGCTGCCAGGACAGCGAGTTGCCTGCGGTCGCGCGTCTCGGAGAGTTCCGAGTACGTGGAGGAGCCGTAGGCCTTCTCGACGGCTCGGATGAGCCGTTCTTGTTCGTCTTCCTGCTGGGCGGGGGTGCCGAGTCCCGCGCCCGTCCGCTGCATGGACGTGCCGATGTGCTCGACCAGGTGCCGGTAGCCGCCCGGTCCGCCGCCGAGGTGCGCGCCGAGGAAGGGCCCGACCGTGGCCCAACGCAGGCCCAGCGAGTTGGTCATGACCTTGTCGAGGTCCTCGGGGGTCACGACCCCCTGCTGGACGAGGTACGCGGCCTCGCGGCTGAGCGCGTTCTGGAGCCGGTTGCCGACGAAGCCGGGGATCTCCTTGCGCTCGACGACCGGGGTGCGGCCGACCGAGGTGTAGAAGTCCACCGCAGCCTGGACGGCCACCTCGCCGCTGCGCTCGCCGGGGACGACCTCCACTAGCGGGACCAGGTGCGGCGGGTTGAAGGGGTGGCCGATCAGGACCCGGGCGGCGTCCTCGTCGGACAGTCCTTCTGTGAACGCGCTCGACGGGACAGCCGACGAGGAGCTGAGCAGCAGCGCGTCGGCGGGCGTCTCGCGTGCCAGAGTGGCGAACAGGTCCTTCTTGAACTCGACGCGCTCGGGGCCGTTCTCCTGTACGACGTCCACGTCCCGGACCGCCTCGGTCACCTCGGGAGTGAGGTGCACGCGGTCGGCCAGGCCGGGGACGTCCAGGCCGCGGGCGGCCAGGTGCGGGGTGTACCGGGCCAGGGCCTCGTCCACGGCCTCGGCGAGGTCGGGGCGCGGGTCGCTGACCCGCACGGTCAGACCGTGGGCCGCGAACAGCGCTGTCCAGGACAGTCCGATGGTGCCGGCACCGATGACGGCGGCCGTACGGAAGAGGCGGGTCATGAGGAGGCGCCTCCCTTCAGGTAGTCGTGGACCGGCTCGACGCCCGCGAGCGTCAGGTCGGTGAGGATGTGGCTCGCGGAGACGACCTCCAGAACCGGCAGGTCCGCCAGCGGGGCGAGCACGTGCTGGAAGAGCTGGAGCCGGGCGGGGCCGGTCCAGGCGCCCTTGACGGTGAGGTCGGTGATGCGGGTGCGGACGAGTTCCTGCACGCGCGGCAGACCGTCGTAACCGGGAATCGTCTTGAGCATGAAGGTCGGCACGGTGATCTGCGCCTCGGCCTCGGCCCGGTCCAGTTCATGGTGCTTGTAGCCCATGGTCGCGGTGGCGACCCGCAGGCTGCCGTGGTCGAGGGTGCCGACGACAGCGCCGGAGTCGACGTACAGCGACGGCGAGCCGATGACCTTCGGATAGGCGGCGACCTCGCGACCGGAGGCGGTGGCCGGGAAGTTGTCGAGGTACATGGCGTGCAGGTACTCGCCCCGCTCCCCCTCGAAGCCGACCGGGATCGCCTGGCCGGCCTCCGTGTAGGGGCCGTATCCACTGACGTCGCCCATCTTCATGACCTCGAACCGGACCAACGGCTCGTCGATCCGCAGGGGTTCGGGGACGACGGCGCGCAGGGCGTCGGGGTCGGTGCGGTAGACGATGTTGAGGTACTCGCGGTCGGTGAACCGCGGGACCATCGGCGGGTACGCCGGGTTGGTGAGGGGGGTGGTCAGGTGCTGTCGTACGTCCTGGGTCCGCATGCCGGCCTCACCGCCCTGTCCACCGGGCGGGCCGGCGCTCGGCGAAGGCGGTCATGCCCTCGCGTACGTCGTCCGAGCCCATCAGGGTCTTCATCTCGCCGCGCTGGAAGGCGAAGGCCTCGGCGTCGGGGGCTCCGTCGGCGGCCCGGACGACGCGCTTGACGGCGGCCAGCGCCAACGGGGCGTTCCCGGCGAGCTGTCCGGCCAGACGCAGGGCCTCGGGAAGGGCCTGGCCCTGGGCGGTGACCCGGTTGGCCAGGCCGAGTTCGCCGGCACGGCCGCCGTCGACGGGCTCGCCGGTCAGCAGCAGTTCCATCGCCAGGTGGTGCGGGACGCGCTTGGGCAGGCGGATGACACCGCCACCCGCGGCGATCAGGCCGCGCTTGACCTCGGGCAGGCCGAACCGGGAGTCCTCGGCGGCGACGATCAGGTCGCAGGCCAGGGCCAGTTCGAAGCCGCCGCCCATGGCGAAGCCCTCCACGGCGGCGATGAGCGGCTTGGTGGGTTCGGCCTCGGTCAGTCCGCCGAAACCACGGCCCTCGATCTCGGGCGACTCGCCGCGCAGCGCGGCCTTGAGGTCCATGCCCGCGCTGAACGTGCCGCCCTCGCCGGTCAGGACGCCGACCCGCAGGGCGGGGTCGGCCTCCAGTATGTCGAGTGCTTCGGCCAGGGCGCCGGCGACCGCGGCGTTCACGGCGTTGCGGGCCTCGGGGCGGTCGAGGGTGATCAGCAGGGTGGAGTCGATGCGTTCGGTGCGGACGACGGAGGGTGCGGGGGTGCTCAAGGCGGTGGTGGTCACGGCGGTAGTGCTCATGGCGGTGGTCCTTCCGGGTCGATCAGCGTGCGGTGGCGGCGAGTTCGGCGAGGACGTCCTCGGTGTCCTGGCCCGCGACTGGCGCCAGACGGCGGATCGAGCCGGGGGTGGCGGAGAACCGCACCGGGATCCCGATGGTGCGGACCGTGCCCTCGGTCGGGTGCTCGACCGTGTCGAGGAGATGACCGTCACGGACGTACGGGTCCTCGTGCGCGCGGTCCAGTTCCAGCACCGGGGCCATCGGGATGCTGTGCTTGGCGCACACCTCCGCCCACTCCTCGGTGGTCAGCGCGGGGGCGCAGGCCGCCAGGAGCGCGGCCAGGTCCTCGTGGTCGGTGCTGTCGATGGCGTCCCCGTTGACCCGCGGGTCCTCGGCGAGGTCGGGGCGTCCGGCCGCCGTGAAGAAGTCCCGGTAGTTGTGCGGGTTGTACGGCATGACGCAGGCCAGGCCGTCCTTGGTGCGCACCGCCTTGTGGCCCTTGAGCATGGACAGCGGGAAGCCGGTGGGGCCGGTCTCGGGGACGTGGGTGTGGCCGGCGAGGTGCTCGACCAGGTTGAACGCGATCAGCGTGTCCGTCATGGGGATCTCGACGAGCTGGCCCTGGCCGGTGCGGCCGCGGTGCAGCAGGGCGGCCAGCACGCTGTAGGCGATGGTCAGCGAGGAGACCTTGTCGCCGATGATGGTCGGCAGGTAGACGGGCTCGCCGAGCGCCCGGTCGGCGATGTCGACGAGGCCGGAGGCGGCCTGCACGGTCTCGTCGTACGCGGCGTTCCCTGCGCGGTCGGAGTCGCCGCGGAACCCCTGGGCGTGCGCGTAGACGAGGCCGGGGTTGCGGGCGGCGATGTCGTCATGGGACAGGCCCAGGCGGTGCAGCGCGCCGGGCCGCATGTTGGTGATCAGCACGTCGGCGGTGTCGATCAGCGCTAGTGCCCGCTCGCGGTCGGTGTCGTCCTTGAGGTTGAGGGAGACGCTGCGCTTGTTGCGGTTGACGTTGAGGTTCAGCGGGGTCATGCCGGGCGTGGTGCGGTAGTGGCCCACGCGGACGGTGTCGGCCGGAGACTCGATCTTGACCACGTCCGCGCCCAGGTCACCGAGGATCTGGGCGGCGTAGGGGCCCATCACCACGGTCGACAGGTCGATCACCCGGATGCCCTTCAGGGGGCCGGTGACGGTGTCTGCGAGGTCCGTCATGGCTTTCCTCACTCCTTGCTTCGCGGTTTCCGTGTATCTAGCACCTAATTTATATCGGGGGTGCACCGACAAGAAAGCCGAGGGAATGACCGAATAAGGAAAGGCGGTATGACCACTGCGGTCATACCGCCTGTTCACACTGCTTCTATTCGTCGAATTTCTATTAGCGAGGCAGCTACGGCCGCACCTCTGAGGAATTCTTGCCGAATTCAGAAACGCCGTTTTCCCGACCGCCCGTCAGGAGGAACGGCGGCCACTCGCAACTCCATACTTCCCTCACGCGCCCAGGGCCCGCGCCAGCAGCATCACGCGGTTGTTCGTCGTGGTTTTGGTGAAGATCGACTTCACGTGGTCCTGGACGGTGTGTTCGGAGAGGCACAGGCGGTGCGCCACCGTGTGGCTGTCGCCGCCCTTGGCCAGGTGGTGGAGTACGTCCACCTCGCGGGGGCTCAGGGCGAAGGACCTGGCGAAGAGGGCGAGCCGTTCCGCCGGGCAGGTCTCCTCCAGCGTGACGGCGATGCTGTGCCGGCGATCCGTGGGCATCACGTCGGCGATGCGGGCGGCGCTCAGGGTCAACCACAGGCCGTCCGCGAGGTGGAGCCGGGAGCGCGGGGGGTGGGTGTCGACGCCCGCCTCGACGGCCAGTAACTGGGCGGCGACGTCGTACACGCACGCGTGCATCGCCGCGCGGCCGTGCCCGGGTGGCACCAGTCGGCTCAGACAGGCGGAGGTGGCCGGGGTCTGGGCGAGTACCCGCAGATCGTGGTCGAGCAGCAGGGCCAGCGGACTCTGGAGCCGCGCCTGGGGCGGTCGTACGACGAAGGTCTCGGCCTGGGCGCGACGCAGGGCCGCCGTCACCGGAGCGGTCAGGCGGGCCAGGCAGGCGGCCTCGGTGGCGGTGAAGGGGCGGTCGCGCCGGTACAGGTCGAGGTGACCCCAGCAGCCGAAGCGGTCTCTGAAGACCAGCGAGGCGATGTCCCGGATGCCGTAGTCGCACAGCGCCTCGCGCCACAGGCGGCTGACGGTGGGGTCGGGGAGCCGGCTGAGCAGAGCCACGCGGTCGAGTGTCGTCCAGCGGTTGGCCGAGGTCAGGTATCTGAGACGGGTCGTCCTCGGCAGTTCCGGCGACCACGGCACGTCGGCGACGGGGCAGGAGCCCACCGTGGTCTCGGGGTCGGTCAGGGGGAAGCCGTAGGCGTCGAAGCCGATGGTGGTCCGCAGTTCGCCGAGGAGCCGTTCGCGCAGGGTCCGGGAGTCGCCGCCCGCCTCACAGAGACGGACGATCCGCTCGTACGACCTCGCGTACGGGGCGGCATGGAGGGCCATGATTCGAGCGTACGTCGCGATTCCCCACATTTCAGGGATGGGCCGCGCTCCCCACCAGGTCAAGCATGGAGGCATCAGCACACGCCGGAAGGCAGCGACCGAGGAGCCACCGATGAGAAAGACGTCGAGAACCCGTGCCGTCCTGGCCGCCGCCTCGCTCGCCGCCGCGGCCGCGCTCGCGACCGCCGCCCCGGTCGGGGCGCAGCCCGCCCAGGTTCTCCAGGCGACCCAGTCGAGCACCGTGTACGCGTGGATCGACGGCTGGGGCGGCGGCACGGTCACCAGCCGACCAGCCGGGATCAGTTGCCACACGACCGCCTGGGACCCGTACAGCTCCGAAGAACCGCCGCCGAACTCCACCGGCCCGTGCTCGGCGAGCTTCCCGGTCGGCACGACCGTCACCTTCACCGCGACGCCCGACCCGGGTTCAGCCGTCAACGGCGGCCCCGACCCGGCCTCGCTGACCGTGCGGTCCGGCTACAACGCCGTGTGGGCCATGTTCTGCCCGACGGACGGTCTCTGCTCCGCCGGGTGACCGCACCTGCCCGGGCGGCTCCGCAGCCCCTCGGCCGGTGCACCGGCACACCCCTGTCCACGAAGATCCACTGATCTGGGAGGATCCTCATGCCCGTCATCGTGAACAACCTCCGGGTACCCCACGAGTCCACCGTCCCCGCGAACATGGGCCAGGTCGTCGAACTGTTCGTGCGCGAGCGCGACGGCACGTCCCTCGGCCACCTCGACGAGCGCACGGCCGTCCTGATGCTCCACGGCCGCAGCGTTCCGGTGCTCGCGGGCTTCGATCTCGATTTCAAGTCCTACAGCTGGGCCGACGCGCTGGCCAGGGCCGGTTACGACGTCTTCATGATGGATCTCCAGGGCTCGGGGCTGTCACCGCGGCCGAAGATGGACGACCCTCGTAACGTCAACCCCGCCCAGCAGAACCTTCTGAAGCCGCGGCCTCCGGGTTTCACGCCGGGCCCGCCGAACTATCCGTTCCAGCTGACCAACTCGATCAGCGACCGGGACGACCTGAACGCCGTCGTGGACTGGATCATCCGCGAGCGCGGGGTGGAGAAGGTCGCCTTCATCGGTTGGTCCGCGGCCGCGTTCACGATGGGGCCGTACGCGGTCAAGAACCCGGGCAAGGTGTCGAGCCTGTTCCTGCTGGCGCCCATCTTCCCGCCCGAGGGCACGTCGAACGCCCCCGACCCGTTGCCGCAGCCCGGCTTCCCGACGTTCGTGAGCACGAAAGCAGGAACCTGGAACGGGTGGGGCAACGAGGTGCACTGCGAGGGGCAGCGCGAAGAAGAGATGCAGGACAAAGCGTGGGACGCGATCATGGAAAGTGATCCCGTGGGCAGCACCTGGGGGCCGGTCGGTGAAGGGCGCAATCGCATCAGAAACTTCGTCCGGTGGGGCTGGAACAAGACCACCGCGGCGCAGGACATCGTCCTCGGCGACCGCGTGCCGGTCCTCATCGCGTACGGGGAGTACGACAGGCAGGCGAACACGTCGAGCGAGGATCCGGAACTCAACTTCTCGGTCCCCGCGCTCTACAACGCCATCGCCGGCGGCCACAAGCTGATGGTCAAACTGGACTGCGCAGGCCATTCCGTGGTGTGGGAGATACAGCACAACAACGTGCACAACCTCTCGAAGCACTGGCTCAAGCACCTGAAGGTCGACGGCAAGTCCAACGGCGTCTTCGACATGAACACCAACGGCGACATCAGCCCGGCTCCGTAGGGCAGCTGCGCCGACATCACCCAGGGCCCGGGAGCCGGGACCGGATGCGAGAGATCCAGCAGCGGCGGCCGTGCTGCTCAGCCCCAGGCAGTCACCGGCACGAACGAACTGTCCTGCCGGAAGAGCTCCGTCCCGTCCGTCCGGTCCACCCGGAGTTGATAGTCGTAGTGGCGCAGGTAGCGGCCGGGGTGGTTGTACGCCTCCCAGCGGATCGAGCCCGACGACGTGCCCGTGCGGGCGATGAACGTCGCGTCCTTGGCGAAGGTCGAGGTGCCGTCGTGGGCGTCGAAGCGGGCGCGGAAGTCCCGGTGGCGGAGGTAGTTGCCGGACGAGTCGCGGAAGGAGCAGCCGCTCGGGTCGGCGAGTCCCGCGACCACGGTGAAGGTGGACGCCGTCTTCTCGGCGGATGTGCTGGAGCCGGTCACCACCGGGAGGTTGAGCAGGGAGGACTGGTTCTGCCAGTAGCGGGTGGTGTAGTTGGCCGACCGGAAGGAGCGCGTCACGTTCCTGGCCAGCGAAGGGCCCCCGGCCACCGTCTCCTTGACCACCGTGAAGTGGCGGGCCGTGCCCGAGATCACCGGCAGTGCCGTCGGGGCCGACCAGGTGGCGAAGGTGTCGTAGCTGTCGCTGTAGTAGTAGCTGCCGTCGCCGTAGCCGTCGAAGAAGATCCGCCAGCCGCCGTTGTCGAGCTGGATCACCGACGGGCCCTCGCGGTAGCTGCCCCAGCCCGCCCAGTCGCCGGTTCTGGAGATCGTGTAGGGGCCGTCGAGGGAGGACGCCGTGGCGTACTCGATGTACTTCGTCGTCTCGTTCTTCGTGAACGCGTGATAGGTCGAGCCGGACTTCACGAGGTACGTGTCGATGTGGTTGGCGCCGAGGCCGGACAGAGCCACCGGTGAACTCCAGGCCGTCAGGGCCGAGTTCGTCGCCCTGAGCCGGTACGGCGTGAAGATCCACTCGTCGCTGGTGAGCGAGCAGGACACGATGACGTTCACACTGCCGTCGCTGTCGACGAACCACTCCGGCGCCCAGGCGCGGGACAGGTTGGCGATCGGGACGGTGTAGTCGTACAGGAAGGTCCAGTTGGCCCGGTCGGAGCTGCGGGCGAAGCCGATGGTGGTGCTGACGTCCTGCCAGGTGTGGGTGGTGTAGGTGAGGTAGTAGGAGCCGTCGGTGTGCTTGAGGACGCTCGCGTCGCGGATCCTGTTGCTCGGCGGCGTGTAGGCGGAGGACTTGAGCAGCCGGAAGTCGGTGGCGTCGTCGGACTGGTAGACGTTCACCGTGCCGTCGTTGCTGTTGAGGAACGGCACGATCGTGTAGCGGGTGGCGGAGCCGCTGGGCGGGGCGGCGGCGAGGGCCTCGCCGGGCAGTTCGCCCACCAGGACGGCCGAGGCGGGCAGGGCGGCCATCGCGCGGAGCAGGGTGCGGCGGGACGGCGTGGGGGGACGTGTGGTCACGGGCGGCTCTCCCTTGAGCAAGGACGCGACGCCGCACAAGGATGCGACGCCGCTGTCCGGTATCCCGAACAGAGTTCGGGAAGTCGGTCAGACGGTAAGAGCCTGACCAGAACACGTCAATCCCCTGAGTAACCCCTGTTGCGCACAACCCCCGTTCCGGCGAAGCGCTTTCCGACGTTACCGTTCGGTAGACGGCGTCCGCCCGTCCTGGAGCCCGGAGGTGTCCCGTATGAGGTACGAGCGTTCCGCCGGGCTGGCGGAGACCGCCCGGGCGCTGGCCGACGGCGGCCTCACCTCCGTGTCCCTAGTCGAACGGACCCTGGCACGCATCGACGCCTCCCAGGACACCCTCAACGCCTTCCGGCTCGTACGGACCGAGGCCGCCCTGGCCGAGGCCGAGGCGGCGGACCGGGATCTCGCCGCCGGCGTGCGCAAACCGCTGCTCGGAGTGCCCGTCGCGGTCAAGGACGACATGGACGTGGCGGGCGAACCGACCGCTTTCGGCTGCCGGGGCGAGTTCCCCGCGGTCGCCCGCGACGGTGAGGCGGTACGGCGGCTGCGCGCGGCCGGTGCTGTGATCGTCGGCAAGACCAACACCTGCGAGTTCGGGCAGTGGCCGTTCACCGAGGGCCCCGCCTTCGGCGCGACCCGCAACCCATGGAGCCCCGAACACACCCCGGGCGGCTCCTCCGGCGGCTCCGCCGCCGCCGTGGCCGCCGGTCTGGTGCCGGTCGCCCTGGGCTCCGACGGGGCCGGTTCGGTCCGCATCCCCGCCTCCTGGACCCACCTGGTCGGCATCAAGCCGCAGCGCGGCCGCGTCTCCACCTGGCCGCGCGGCGAGTCCTTCCAGGGCATCACCGTCAACGGCACGCTCGCCCGCACGGTCGCCGACGCGGCCCTGCTCCTCGACGCCGCGAGCGGCAACCACCCCCTGGACCCGCACCGGCCGCCCGCCGTCGACGCCTGCGCGGCGGTCGGCCGCGACCCCGGACGGCTGCGCATCGCGCTCGCCCTGAAGCCGCCGTTCACCGCTCTGCCCGCCCGGCTCCGCCCGGATGTACGGGCGCGAGTCCTCGAACTCGCCGAGAAGCTTGCCGCGTTGGGGCACACCGTCGAGGAGGCCGATCCGCCGTACGGGCAGATCGGGCTCACCTTCGTGCCGCGCGCCACGGCCGGGATCGCCGAGCGGGTGCGGGAGGCGCCCTTCCCCGCGCTCCTCGACCGCCGCACCCGGGAGGCGGCCCGGCTGGGCGGGCTGCTCGGCGGGGTGCCGCTCCGGGCGGCGCGGCACTCGGAGGCGGTCCTGCACCGCCGTATCGGCGGCTTCTTCACGTCGTACGACGTCGTCCTCGCCCCGACCACCGCCGCTCCCCCGCCCCGCGTCGGGGCGATGCTGGAGCTGGGCGGGCTGGCCACCGACCGGGCGATGATCGCGGCCTGCCCCTACGCGTGGCCGTGGAACGTGCTGGGCTGGCCCGGGGTCAATGTCCCCGCCGGGTTCGTCGGGGACGGGCTGCCCGTCGGGGCGCAGCTGCTCGGGCCGGCGAACAGCGAGCCGCTTCTGCTGTCGCTCGCGGGGCAGTTGGAGGCGGAGCTGCGCTGGCACGAGGTGTGGCCGCCCGAGTGGGCGACGGTGGATTCACCCGCCGCGTGACGGCGCCCGCCCGTACCCTGTGGCCATGGACGATGCGTCGATGGTCGGGCTCATGGGGCGGGTCACGGGGACGGTCGGGCCGGGGCTCGTCGGCGAGGTGATCGTCCGGGTGCGGGGCGGCGCCGAGCACTTCCTCGCCTACCCCGCCACCGGCACCGAGCGGATCGAGCGGGGCACCGTGGTGATGGTGGTGGAGCACCTGCCCCCGAGGACGGTCTACGTACAGCCCGCCTACGACAGTTGAGCCTGCCAATGCGCAGGTGAGAAGCGTTTGTATCAAGGTTTCGACAAGGAATCCCCAGCGTCTTCACCCTGGCCTCCAACAGGCGCACACTCCCTTCGTTCGGTGCCGAAAGGGCACCATCAAAAGGGGGCGTATGCCGATGGTTGTCGGCGTCGTTGCGGGGGTGGCCGTTGCGGCCATCGCCGCTGTGATCGGTCTGTTCAAACTGATGTGGCGTGTCGCGGAACCCAACGAGGCACTGATCATCTCGGGCTCCAACCACAAGACCGAGGGCCTCGAGGCGGGCATGGGATTCCGCATCGTCACCGGGCGCGGCACGCTGGTGCTGCCCGGTGTCCAGGCGGTGCGCAAGCTCTCGCTCGACCTGAACGAGACCGAACTGCATGTGGACTGCGTGACCCACCAGGGCATTCCGCTCAAGGTGCGGGGCGTGGTCATCTTCAAGGTCGGCGACGACTTCGTGTCGATCGCCAACGCGGGGCGGCGCTTCCTCGACCAGCAGAAGCTGATGTCGGAGCGGGTGCACAACGTGTTCGCCGGTCATCTGCGGTCCATCGTCGGCGGGTTGACCGTCGAGGACATGATCCGCGACCGGGAGAAGCTCACCGGGCAGACCCGGGCCGCCTGCGGCACGGAGATGGAGAAGCTGGGGCTCATCGTCGACTCCCTTCAGATCCATGAGATCGAGGACCCGACCGGGTACATCCAGAACCTGGCGATGCCGCACGCGGCGGCCGTCCAGCGCGATGCCCGTATCGCGCAGGCGGAGGCGAACCGGCTGGCCACCGAGGCCGAGCAGCAGTCGTTCGCTCGGATGGCGGAGGCCACCCGGGACAGCGAGATCCTCCAGGCCGGCTACCAGGCCGAGCGGGACAAGGCGGCCGCGAAGGCGCGCCAGGCCGGCCCGCTCGCGGACGCCGGGGCCCGGCAGGAGGTCGTCGTCCAGGAGACCCGGGTCGCCGAACTCGAGGCGCACCGGCGGGAGCAGCAGCTACAGGCGGACGTCCGCAAGCCGGCGGACGCCAAGGCCTACGAGAAGCGGACACTCGCCGAGGCCGAGCGTGACGCGCGGATCTCCGGGGCCGAGGCCAAGGCGCGGGAGACCGAGCTGGCCGCGGCGGCGGAGGCCACCCGGGTCAAGACGGCGGCGGGTGCCGAGGCCGAGGCGACCAAGGCGCGCGGTGCGGCCATGGCGGCGTCCACCCGGGCCACGGGTGAGGCGGAGGCCGCGGCGGCCCAGGCCAGGGGTCTGGCCGAGGCTGAGGCCGCGAAGGCGAAGGGTCTCGCGGAGGCGGAGGCCATCAAGGCGCGTGCCGCCGCACTCGCCGAGAACCAGGAGGCGGTCGTCGCCCAGCAACTCGCCGAGAACTGGCCGGAGATCGTCAAGGCGGGCGCGTCCGCGTTCGGCAACGTCGACAACATGGTGGTGCTCAACGGCGCCGACGGCATGGCGGACATGTTCGCCAAGGCGCTCACCATGGGCGGTACGGGGCTGGGTCTGGCCCGTCAGCTGCTGGCGTCGATGAACCAGAACGGGCAGCAGGTCAACGGCACTTCGCTGAACGGCGTCGCCGCACCGCCCGCGCAGAAGGTACCGGTTCAGGAGTAACGGCAGGTTCCGGTCCAGGAGCAAGGTACGGCTCCTGGACCGGAACTCACGGACAGGCGGTCCGGGGCCTTCGGACAAAAGGGCCCCGGACCGCCGCCGTTGACGACGCTCCCCGGGAGCGGTTCGACGGCACCATCCCCCGCCGTACGAAGCAGACCGCGGCCCCGCCTCGCTCGTTGGACCGGCCGCGCTGCTCCTGCGACCCCGCACGTCATAAGGTTCCTCACGTGACTGCGTCTACCGATGAGAACGTCCCCGGCCGCTTCGGCGCCACCGCCACCACCGAGGCCGACCCGCGCGAGGTCGGCTCGGTGCGCACCGAGTACTCCCCCGCGCACGACGGCGACCCGGACCCCGGGGAGATCGTGTGGACCTGGGTGCCCTTCGAGGAGAACGACGGCCGCGGCAAGGACCGGCCCGTGCTCGTGGTCGCCCGCGAGGCGGCCGGCACCGTGCTCGCCGTCCAGCTGTCGAGCAAGCGGCATGACGGCGACCGGGAGTGGGTCGCCATCGGCAGCGGCCCCTGGGACCGCACCGGGCGGGACTCCTGGGTGGCCGTCGACCGCGTCCTGCGCCTGCACGAGGAGGGCATGCGCCGAGAGGCCTGCGCCCTGGACCGGGGCCGCTTCAACCTGGTCAGGCAGCGGCTGCACGAGCGGTACGGCTGGACCTGACGGTCAGCTCCGCGCCGGCTGCTGCTCGGCGAACGCCTGTACGAACGCCGCCCGCGCCACCGCACCCGGGGTGCGGTCGAGGACCCCGAACACCACGTGCTCGAAGGCCCCCGCGAACCGGCCGCCCGGGGCGAGCAGAGTCCGGAACGCCCCCGCCACCTGCGCGGGGTCGTTCTGGAACACCCCGCAGCCCCAGGCCCCCAGCACCAGGCGCCGATAGCCCAGGGCGACGGCGACCGACAGCACCTGCTCGGCACGCACCGCGAGGGCCCGCGGCAGCTCGGCCACCCGCTCGGGTGCCGTCCGCCGCACCACCCCTGCGTTCGGGGCGGCCGCCGTCAGGAAGCCCACGAGGTGTACCGAGTCCAGCAGACGGCCGCGGTCGTCCCGGAACACGGGCACGGCAGGCGAGTGGACGACCCGGTCCGTGTAGAACGGGTCGCGGTGGGCGCGGTGGTGGTCGTAGAACTCGCGGGCCCGGAGCAGGCAGGTGTACAGCGCGGAGGCCCGGCACAGGGCTTCCTCCTGGGCCTGGGCACCGTTGAGGAAGCCGCCGCCCGGGTTGCGGGCCGAGGCGAAGTTCAGCACCGCCACGCCCCCGGTGGGCCGGCCGACAGGCCGACCGGCGGAGGCCTCGCCGGACGGGCGGACCGCCTCCGGACGGCTCTCGCCCGGCCGGCGGCCCGTTCCCGGACCGGCCTCGCCCAACCGGCGCGCCGCCTCCAGACTGCTCTCCCCCGTGACCTCGAAAATCGTGTCCGCGGGAGCGAAGCCCGCCGCCGGAGCGAACTGCGGCACCTCCACCGGCCCAGGGCCGAACATCCGCGTCCCCGCCCGCGCCGCCTCGATGTCCTCGGCGAGGAGCACCTCGCGCCCGTCCGGCGCCCGGTAGCGTCCCGCCGCGACGATCTGTTCCGTCTCCTGCGCGAGACCGCGCAGCCGTGCGCTCATGGCGCCACCCCCGTGGACGCCATGACCGCACGCCGTGCGGTCTCCCCCGTCGTGCTCATGCGGGAATCGTGGGTGATGCTGGGGTGGCGGTGCAACAGAGTTTCCGACGCCCGCCGTTTCCGGAAAACGCCTCGAGAACCCAGGGAAAACAGAGATCCACGGCCCCTAATGCGCGGATGTGCCCCCTTGTGCGGAACGGAAAGAAGGTCTTGGGTGGGACGAGCGTTGCCGGTCCGACCCACCTGATCCCCGGACCGGTGGCATGGTGGAATCTCAGGAGGATCCCGACATGTCCGACTCCATAGGCGACTGTACGAGCCCTCGTACAGCGCTCCGCGAAGCAGAGCTCGAGGCCCTGGTCCGCGGCATCTGCTTCAAGACCGGTCCGCCCCGCCGCATCGGGGTGGAACTGGAATGGCTCGTCCACGAGCTGCGCAGCCCGCAGCTCCCCGTCACACCCGAACGACTCAAGGCCGCCTACGCCGCAGTGCGGACCGTACCCCTGAAGTCGGCACTCACCGTCGAACCGGGCGGCCAGCTGGAGCTGAGTTCCCAGCCCGCAGCATCCCTGACGGAGTGCATCGGCACCGTCTCCGCGGACCTCGCCGCCGTCCGTACGGCCCTCGCCGCACAGGGTCTCGGCCTCGTCGGCTTCGGCCACGACCCCTGGCACCCGCCGCGCAGATACCTCCTCGAACCGCGCTACGACGCGATGGAGACCTGCCTGGACCGCACCGGCCCGGCGGGCCGCGCCATGATGTGCACCTCGGCCTCCGTGCAGGTCTGCGTGGACGCCGGCCACGAGGAGCCCGGCCCCCTGGGCCTGGGGCGCCGCTGGTGGCTGGCGCACCAGTTGGGCGCCGTCCTGGTGGCCGCCTTCGCGAACTCGCCCCTGGCCGGT
Source organism: Streptomyces sp. NRRL B-3229 (assembly GCF_000719505.1). Classification (NCBI taxonomy): domain Bacteria; kingdom Bacillati; phylum Actinomycetota; class Actinomycetes; order Kitasatosporales; family Streptomycetaceae; genus Streptomyces; species Streptomyces sp. NRRL B-3229. The sequence continues at coordinate 25,442 of NZ_JOGP01000038.1, forward strand.
TCCGAGCCCACCGGCTGGCTCTCCACCCGCCAGCTGCTGTGGACCGAGATCGGCAAGGGCCGGGCGGGCGGCCCCGACCTGGACGCCGACCCCCGTGCGGCCTGGGCCCGGCACGTCCTGGACGCGCCGGTGATGTGCATACGGCGGGACAGCGGCCCCTGGGACGTCCCCGAGGGGCTCACCTTCCGGCAGTGGGCCAGGTCGGGCGTGCCCCGGCCGCCGACCCGGGAGGATCTCGACTACCACGTCTCGACGCTGTTCCCGCCGGTCAGGCCGCGCGGCCATCTCGAACTGCGGATGATCGACGCACAGCCCGGCGAGGACGGCTGGATCGTCCCGCTCGCGGTGACGGCGGCGCTCTTCGACGACCCGGAGACCGCCGAGACGGCCTACCGGGCGGTGAAGCCGCTCGCCGAGCGCACCCTGTCCCTGGCCGCCCCGCACAATCCGCTGTGGATCGACGCGGCCCGGCACGGGCTCACCGACCCGGAGCTGCGGGAGGCGGCCGTCGTGTGCTTCACGGCGGCCCTGGAGGGCCTGCCCCGGCTGGGCGCGGGCCCCGAGGTCATCGGCGCCGTCGAAACGTATCTGCACCGCTATGTGATCCGGGGCCGCTGCCCCGCCGACGATCTGCTGGACCGCACCCACGGTTCGCTCGGGAAGGAAATCCGCACATGACCGACCCCACCACCGCCCCCTCGGTCGAGGACCCCGAGTCCTTCCGTGAGCGGGCGGTGTCGACCCTGGTCACCGCCCGGGACCGCACGACGCTGCTCACCAGCTGCGTCGAGGAACCCGACCTGACCGCCCAGCACTCGCCACTGATGTCGCCGCTCGTGTGGGACCTCGCCCACATCGGCAACCAGGAGGAGCAGTGGCTGCTGCGGACGGTCGGCGGGCAGGAGGCGATACGGCCCGAGATCGACGGCATCTACGACGCCTTCGAGCACCCGCGCTCCGAACGCCCCACGCTGCCCCTGCTGTCCCCCGCGGAGTCGCGGCGCTACGCGGCCGAGGTGCGCGGGCGGGTCCTCGACGTCCTGGAGGGCACCGCGCTGCACGGGACCCGGCTCACCGAGGCCGGGTTCGCCTTCGGGATGATCGCGCAGCACGAACAGCAGCACGACGAGACCATGCTGATCACCCATCAGCTCCGCAAGGGCCCCGCGGCACTGACCGCCCCGGACCCGGAACCCGCCCCCCTCTTCACCGGCCCGGCCGAAGTCCTGGTCCCCGGCGGCCCGTTCACCATGGGCACCTCCGACGAGCCGTGGGCGCTGGACAACGAACGCCCCGCGCACCGGCGGGAGGTGGACGCCTTCTGGATCGACACCACTCCGGTGACGAACGCCGAGTACCAGGCCTTCATCGCGGACGGCGGCTACGACACCGAGCGCTGGTGGGCGCCGGCGGGCTGGACGCACATCAGGCAGCACTCCATCCACGCCCCGCTGTTCTGGAGCCGGGACGGCAAGCAGTGGCTGCGGCGGCGCTTCGGCGTCACCGAGGTCGTGCCGGCCGACGAGCCCGTGGTCCACGTGTCCTGGTACGAGGCCGACGCCTACGCCCGCTGGGCCGGACGGCGGCTGCCCACCGAGGCGGAGTGGGAGAAGGCGGCCCGCCACGATCCGGCCGGGAACCGCTCGACGCGCTACCCGTGGGGCGACGCCGACCCTCGGCCCGAGCACGCCAACCTGGGCCAGCGGCACCTGCGCCCCGCCCCCGCCGGAAGCTACCCGGAGGGCGAGTCCCCGCTCGGCGTACGGCAGTTGATCGGGGACGTGTGGGAGTGGACGGCGAGCGACTTCGAGCCCTACCCGGGGTTCCGGGCGTTCCCGTACAAGGAGTACTCGGAGGTGTTCTTCGGTCCCGACCACAAGGTGCTGCGCGGCGGTTCGTTCGCCGTGGACCCGGTCGCCTGCCGGGGCACGTTCCGCAACTGGGACTACCCGATCCGGCGGCAGATCTTCTCCGGCTTCCGCACCGCCCGTTCCGCGGGATCCGCCTGATGTGCCGTCACCTGGCTTACCTGGGACCCGAGGAGCCGCTCGGCCGGCTCCTCGTGGAGCCCCCGCACAGCCTGTACCGGCAGTCCTGGGCGCCGCGCCGGCAGCGGTACGGAACGGTCAACGCCGACGGGTTCGGGGTCGGTTGGTACGCCGAGGGCGACCCGGTGCCGGCGCGGTACCGGCGGGCCGGGCCCATCTGGGCCGACCTGTCGTTCGCCGACCTCGCCCGGGTCGTGCGGAGCCCGGCGGTCCTGGCCGCCGTACGCGACGCGACGCTGGCGGGCGCCGACGCCGAGGCCGCGGCGGCTCCGTACGCCTCGGGACCCTGGCTGTTCAGCCACAACGGCGCGGTGAAGGGCTGGCCGGACTCCCTGGCTCCCCTCACCGGGACCCTGCCCCCGGCGGACCTGCTGTCGATGGAGGCCCGCAACGACTCGGCGTTCGTGTGGGCGCTGGTCCTCAACCGGCTGCGCGGCGGCGACGAGGAAGGCCAGGCGCTCGCCGACACGGTCCTGGAGGTCGCCGAGGCGGCCCCGGGCTCCCGGCTCAACCTGCTGCTGACCAACGGCGAATCCATCGCCGCGACCGCCTGGGGCGACACCCTCTGGTACCTCCAGCGGCCGGGCCTCGGCACGGTCGTCGCCTCCGAGCCGTACGACGACGATCCGCACTGGCAGGAGGTACCCGACCGCACGCTCCTCGCGGCGAGCCGCACCGACGTGCTGCTGACCCCCCTGAAGTCCCTGGAACCACTCAAGGAGCCCCGCACGTGAGTCCGTTCCTTCTGACCCGCACCCTGCCCGAGGACGCCACCGAGGCCGCCCTGCGCGCCGACGTCCTCAAGGGCCTGACGCACATGCCCAAGACCCTGCCTCCGAAGTGGTTCTACGACGCCCACGGCAGTGAACTCTTCGAGCAGATCACCGAGTTGCCCGAGTACTACCCGACCCGCGCCGAACGGGAGATCCTCGTCGCGCGGTCCGGTGAGATCGCCGCGGCGACCGGTGCCCGCACCCTGGTCGAGCTGGGCTCGGGCTCCTCGGAGAAGACCCGGTATCTGCTCGACGCCCTGACCGGGCTGCACACGTACGTCCCGGTCGACGTCAGCGAGAGCGCGCTCACCCAGGCCGGGCAGGCGCTCATCGCCCAGCGGCCCGAACTGAGCGTGCACGCGCTGATCGCCGACTTCACGGCCGGTCTGAGCCTGCCGGACACGCCGGGCCCGCGCCTGCTGGCCTTCCTCGGCGGCACGATCGGCAATCTGCTGCCGGCCGAGCGTGCCGCGTTCCTCTCCTCGGTACGCGCCCTGCTCTCGCCGGGCGACGCGCTGCTGCTCGGCACGGACCTGGTCAAGGATGAGGACGTGCTGGTCAGGGCGTACGACGACGCGGCCGGGGTGACGGCCGCGTTCAACAAGAACGTCCTGACGGTCGTCAACCGCGAACTGGACGCCGACTTCGATCCCGGCGCCTTCGACCACGTGGCCCTGTGGGACGCCGGGAACGAGTGGATCGAGATGCGGTTGCGGTCCCGCACGGACCAGACCGTGAAGGTGCCCGCGCTCGACCTGGCCGTGGACTTCACGGCGGGCGAGGAGCTGCACACCGAGATCTCGGCGAAGTTCCGCAAGGACGGCGTCCGGGGCGAACTCTCCGCCGCTGGGCTGGAGTTGGCGCACTGGTGGACGGACGGCGAGGGCCGGTTCGCGCTGTCGCTGAGCGTGGTGCGGTAGCGGTAGCGGTAGCGGCAGGTGACGAAGGGGGCCCTCAGGTCCCCTTCGTCGGTCGAAGGCGCGCTCTCCTCGTCAGTCGAAGGCGCGCTCGCCGTCCTCCTCGTCAGTCGAGGGCGCTCGCCATCCTGCGGACCGCCTCGGTGATCAGCTCGGGAGAGGTCGCCAGGTTCAGCCGGACGAACCCCTCGCCTCCGGTGCCGAACGGGATGCCGGAGTTCAGGGCGACCCGGCCGCGCTCCAGGAAGATCTCGGCGGGATCGCCGCCGAGGCCGAGCGCGCGGCAGTCCAGCCAGGCGAGGTACGTCGCCTGGCCCGGCGTGTACCGCACCGCGGGCAGGTGCTCGGCGAGGAGGCCGGCCAGGAGCCGGCGGTTGTCGTCGAGGCCGCCTAGCAGGGCGTCGAGCCAGTCGCCGCCCTCCCGGAGTGCGGCGGTGTGCGCGAGGACTCCGACATGGCTGGGTCCGTCCCCGACCTCCTCGGGCAGCCGCGCGAGGTCGTCGGCCGCCTCGGGCCCTGCGACGGCCACGGCGGCCTTGAGCCCGGCCAGGTTCCACGCCTTGGAGGCCGACAGCAGCGACAGCCCGTTCTCCGCGCCCGGTACGGCGAGGTAGGGCACGAAGTTCGCGCCGGGCGCCGTGAGCGGGGCGTGGATCTCGTCGACCACGACCCGGACTCCGTACGTCTGCGCCAGCGCCGCGACGGCGGCCAGTTCGTCGACGGTGTGCACGGCCCCGGTGGGGTTCTGCGGGCTGCACAGCAGGTATGCGGGCCGTCCCCCGCCCGCGCTCAGCCGCGCGAAGGTGCCCTCCAGGACGCCGAGGTCGAGCCGGCCGTCCGCGCCGAGCGGAGCCTCGACGACCTTGCGTCCCATGTTCTCGACGAACGGGAAGAAGGGCGGGTACACGGGCGAGTTGACGACGACCGGGTCATTCGGTCCTGAGACCAGCTTGAGCATCTCGACGATGCCCATCATCACGTCGGGCACGATGGCCGTACGCTCGACGGCCAGCCCCTCCCAGGCCCACCGCTCGGCGGCGAAGGCGGCCAGTGCCTCGGCGTACGCCGTCCCGGCCGGATACCCGGTGTCCCCGAGCTCCATCGCCTCCCGGACGGCCCGCACGACCGGTTCGGCCAGCGGCACGTCCATCTCGGCGACCCACAGCGGCAGCACGTCCTCGGGGTAGGTCCGCCATTTCATGCTCGTACGCCGTCGCAGCTGCTCCAGGGAGAGCGCCCGCAGCGGGTTCGGGGTGTCGGGGGCAGGGATGTCGTGCGGCATACCGTCCATGAACCCACGGTAGGCGCCGACCCGGTGAGCTCGGTCGTGGCGCCGGCCAACTGCACTCACCCAGGGGCGCGGGGAACTGCGCGACATGCCACGACGCACCCGCACCCGCCCGGCGGCCGCCCCCGGCACTCCCGTAGGCGCCGGGCCAAGCCCAGCGCAGCGGACTCGCGTTACCGGGCGGGCTGGGGCACGGTGGAGTGACGCGTGACGCCGCTGTCACGGCGGAGAGGAGCATCCGTATGTCGAACCACACCTACCGGGTCACCGAGATCGTGGGCACCTCGCCCGACGGCGTGGACCAGGCGATCCGCAACGGCATCAGCCGCGCCTCGCAGACCTTGCGCAACCTGGACTGGTTCGAGGTGACCCAGGTGCGGGGGCAGATCGAGGACGGGCAGGTCCAGCACTGGCAGGTAGGCCTCAAGGTCGGTTTCCGCCTCGAAGAATCCGACTGACGGCGCTCACGTCCGCCCCTCCCGCTCCTGCGCCGTCTTCAGCGCCGCGGAAGGGGCGGTCCAGCGTGCCCGTACGACGGAGAACCCGGCCCGTTCCGCGTCCGCGCAGACCAGTTCGTCGTCGTCCACCAGCACCCGGATCTCCCGGGTCCGCGCGAGCCGCTTGAGGATCTCCAGCTTGGTGAGCCGGGCGGGCCGCCGGTCGTCGTTGCGCCGCATGTGCACCCGCCCCTCGGGCAGCCCCTGCGCGGCGAGCCAGGCGAGCGTGTCGCGGCGGCAGCGCTCGGGCCGTCCGGTGAGGTAGACGATCTCGCACTCCTCGGCGCTGGCCAGCACCAGCGCGATGCCCTCCGGGATCGGCGGGTCCTCGGGCGCGGCAGCGAAGAAGGCGTCCCAGTCGCGCGGCTTGCGCTCCAGGTACCGCTGCCGGTGGGCGGTGTCGGCCAGGGTGTTGTCGAGGTCGAACACGGCGACGGGGCGCTTGTCACTGTCGGTCACAGGCTCACCCTAGCCCCGGCCGCCGTCCCGCTCCCGGGACCACGCGTCCGGACGGCCGCAGCCCGGCGACACCCGCCCGCGTGCGCCCCCCCCTCGGTCGTACGCGGGGGTCCGCCTGAGGACGCGGACACCGAGCCCCCTCCCGCCCGGAGGGGGACCTGAGGTGCCGCCCCCGGCGTGATGTGGCACGGGCGTCGTGCCGGGAGAGTGGGAGCCGTCCGAGCAACCCACCGAGAGGACGGGCATGAACCGCCGTACACGAACTGCCGTGTTGGGTGCCACGCTCCTGCTGACCGCCGCGGTGGCGGGATCAACCGCCGCCTCCGCCACCGGTGACCATCGGCGGGAGGCCGCCGCCCCTCACCGGTACCGCGAAACTGTCCCGGTCGACCGCCGAGGACATCACGTTCTCCTTCGACGCCCATCTGGCGGCGAAGGACGTCGACAACCCGCTCAAGGCCACGGGAACCTTCGAGTGGAGTCACTACCTCCACGGTGACGGCGCACGTGCGAAGGCGAAGGTCGACTGTCTCGGGTCGGCGTGACCGTCCACGACCTCGGCCGCCATGACCGGCTCGGCTACAGCTGGGCCTCGACGGGCTCGCCGGTGGAGACCGACGGCCTGCCCAGGTGCGTGAGTTCGGCGCCGTTCGAGAAGGTCGAGGGGGCACGGGCGACTACCGGGTCCTCCCGTGGCAGCCGGAGTTCCAGGCACCCCGCCCGCACCCCGTGATCGGTGCAGGCCGCATGCTTCTCCCATGTCCTCGACGCCCCGTACGTTCCTGACCGGCTCCGCCCCCTGCACGCTCGTCGTGTGCCGGGGCTGCTGCTGCGGGGACGCCCGCAAGAACCCCGGCACCGACCACGCCTGGCAGCTGGAGCTGTTGCGGGCCGGGGCCGCCGAGCACGGCTTCCAGGTCCGGACGACCGACTGCCTGGGCCCCTGCGACCAGGCGAACGTCATCGTCGTACGACCCTCCGCCGCAGGGCGCCGGGCGGGTGCCAAGGCCGCGTGGATCGGGTTCGTGACGGACGACGGGGCCACCGAGGAGGTCGTGCGGTGGGCGGCGGCGGGCGGCCCCGGGGTCGCCGAGCCGCCGCTGACGCTGGAGCTCCAGTTCATCGAACCGCCTCGGGAGGCGAGGGTCCGGTCCCGGCGCCGCCGCTGACAGTCCAGGCGCCACCGTTGATTGTTAATGGTATCCATTTTCATGTAGCGTCCTCGGTGCTCACCCCGGCACCGAGGAGGATCCCGTCATGGCCGTACCCAAGCGGAAGATGTCCCGCAGCAACACCCGCCACCACCGCCCAGCTGGCGCCCGTCACCGTCGACGGGGTCACCCGTCTCGTCCCGCAGAACCTGGTCAGGGCGTACGAGCGCGGCCTGCTGCGTCCCGAGGGCTGAGGACCTCGTGCCGTACGACCGCCTCCTGCCCGTCACCGTCCTGTCCGGCTTCCTCGGGGCGGGCAAGACAACGCTCCTCAACCACGTCCTCGCCAGCCGCGAGGGGCTCAGGGTCGCCGTCATCGTCAACGACATGAGCGAGGTCAACATCGACGCGGCGCTGGTGCGCGGCGGCGAGGCCGCCCTCTCGCGGACCGAGGAACGTCTGGTCGAGATGACCAACGGCTGCATCTGCTGCACCCTGCGCGACGACCTTCTCGAGGAGGTGGACCGGCTGGCCCGCGAAGGCCGCTTCGACCACCTGCTCATCGAGAGCTCGGGTATCTCGGAACCCATGCCGGTGGCCGCCACCTTCACCTTCGCCCGCGACGACGGCGCCACCCTCGGGGACGTGGCCCGGCTCGACACCATGGTCACGGTCGTGGACGCGGCCAACTTCCTGCCCGAGCTGGAGCGGGGCGACGACCTCGCCGAACGCGGCCTCGCGCCCTTCGAGGGCGACGAACGCACGGTCAGCGATCTCCTCGTCGACCAGGTCGAGTTCGCGGACGTCCTGATCCTCAACAAGCTCGACCTGGTCGACGCGGACGAGGTCGCCCGGCTGCGCGCGGCTCTCCTACGGCTCAACCCGGCCGCCCGGATCGTCGAGACCGAGCATGCCCGCGTGGACCTGCGACAGGTCCTCGGCACCGGTCTGTTCGACCTGGAGCGCGCCCAGCAGGCACCGGGCTGGGTCCAGGAACTCAACGGCGAGCACATTCCCGAGACCGAGGAATACGGCGTCTCCTCGACCGTGTTCCGCTCCGAACTCCCCTTCCATCCGGGCCGGTTGTGGGACTTCGTCACCGAGGGCCTGGACAGCGGGGCGTACGGGCGAGTCATGCGCTCGAAGGGCTTCTTCACCCTTGCCGGCCGCCCGCGGGTGACGGGCCTGTGGTCACAGGCCGGTGCGGTGGCCCGCTTCGAACCGTCCGCGGCCCGGGACGCGGAGGCGCCCTACGCCCAGGAACTCGTGTTCATCGGTACCCACTTGGAGCCGGAGGCGCTGCACGCGGCGCTCGCCGGCTGCCTCATGGCCCCGGACGAACGCCGGCCGCGCGTGGACCCCTTCCCCGCCTGGGAGACGTACGGCGTCGACGACGCCTGCGACCATGAGACCACCGACGCGCACACCGACACCCGCGACCACGAGACCACCAACGCGCACGCTCGCGCTCACGCCGCCGTGGCGTAGAACTCCGCGCGCAGGCGCAGCAGCCACGCCTCGACCGGCGCCTCGTCGGGCCGGTCGGGCAGCGCGCTGCGGCTCTCGGCGAAGGCGTGCTCGTAGCGGGCGAGCAGCGACCGCGCGCAGGAGGGGTCGGCGGCGACGGAGTCCCCGAAGCGGTGGTACTCCTCGGGGTCCTCGACCCGTACGGTGAGCTGTCCGGTGGTGTACAGCTCCAAGCCCTGGTGGCAGAGCCGTTTCAGGTGCCGGGCGTGCTTGGCGGTGCGGTGGTCGCCGGCGCGGCTCTCCAGCTTCCTGAACTGCTGGGCGGCGTACCCGAGATAGGCGTCCTTGACCCGCGGCGCGCTGAGGAACGCCCCGCGGATGCCGACGAGTTCGTCACCGAGCGGGGTGCGCACCTCGTACAGCTCGTCGGGCAGCCACACCAGCTCCATCACGGTCGGGTTGCCGCCGAGGGCGAGCCGGCACCACTTCGCCGCCTCGTGCAGGGTGCGGTCCGGTGCCGTGGTGACGTGGGACTCCCTGGGCGTGTGCAGGCCGAGCAGGGACGCGGTGGGCGCGGCGAACATGCCGAGCCGGTCCGTGTCGGAGCCCTCGCGGGCGAGTCCGTACGCGGTCGAGCCGACGATGCCGGAGAGCAGGATGTTCTGGACGGTCACCCGGCCATTGTGCTGACCTGCGCGGATGCGGGTCACCCGGTTTTCCGCCGGACCGGGCCGGGAATGCGCGGCTCCGCCACGCGTTGAACCTGGTGTGAGTTCCCTGATCGCCGCCACCCGCTTCTCCGTCCTCGACCGCTCCCGCACCCGCGAGGGCGGCACGAACGCGCAGGCGCTCCAGGACACCGTGCGGCTGGCGCGGGAGCTGGAGGGGCTCGGCTACCACCGGTTCTGGGTCTCGGAGCACCACGGCGTACCGGGCGTGGCGGGCTCCGCGCCGACGGTTCTCGCGGCCGCCGTTGCCTCGGCCACCGGCTCGATCCGGGTCGGCACCGGCGGGGTGATGCTGCCGAACCACCAACCCCTGGTCGTCGCCGAGCAGTTCGGGGTGCTGGAGTCGCTCTTCCCCGGCCGGATCGACATGGGCCTGGGCCGCTCGGTCGGCTTCACCGACGGCGTGCGCAAGGCGCTGGGCCGCGGCAAGGACGACGCCGACGACTTCGCCGTACAGCTTCAGGAGCTGCTGGGCTGGTTCCGCGGCACCTCACCGACGGGAGTGCGGGCCCGGCCCGCGGAGGGCCTGACCGTGCCGCCCTTCGTGCTGGCGATGGGCGAGGGCGCGGGGATCGCGGCCCGCGCGGGCCTGCCGATGGTCATCGGCGACCTGAGGAACCGCGAGAAGATGCGGCGCGGCATCGACCACTACCGCGCGCACTTCCGCCCCTCCCCCTGGGCGCGGGAGCCGTACGTCGTCGTCTCCGGCACGGTCGCGGTCGCCGCCACCGAGGAGGAGGCGCGGCGCCTGCTGATGCCGGAGGCGTGGTCGATGGCGTACTCCCGCACCCACGGCACCTTCCCACCTCTGCCGCCCGCCGAGCGCGTCGAGAGCCTCACGATGACGGCGAAGGAGCGCGGCTTCTACGAGTCGGGACTCGCGGGCCACATCGCGGGCACCGAGGACCAGGTCGCCCACGAACTGGAGACCGTGCTGAAGGAGACGGGCGCGCAGGAGGTCCTGGTCACGACCAGCACATACGACCGTGCGGCCCTGCTGGACTCCTACCGAAGGCTGGCGTCGATCACCTCCGGTTAGAGTCGTTCTCATGTACGACCGCAGCGGCCCCCACGACCCTTACGTCCGTGTGCGCGGTGCACGTGAGCACAATCTTCAGGGGGTGGACGTCGACGTTCCGCGGGACGTGCTGGCGGTGTTCACGGGGGTGTCCGGGTCGGGGAAGTCATCGCTGGCGTTCGGGACGATCTACGCTGAGGCCCAGCGGCGGTACTTCGAGTCGGTGGCGCCCTACGCGCGGCGGCTGATCCACCAGGTGGGGGCGCCGAAGGTCGGGGAGATCACCGGGCTGCCGCCGGCGGTCTCGCTCCAGCAGCGGCGGGCCGCGCCCACGTCCCGTTCCTCGGTCGGCACGGTCACCACCCTCTCGAACTCCCTGCGGATGCTGTTCTCCCGCGCAGGCGACTACCCGCCGGGGGCCGAGCGGCTCGACTCGGACTCCTTCTCCCCGAACACGGCCGTCGGCGCCTGCCCGGAGTGCCACGGGCTCGGCCGGGTCCACCGTACGACCGAGCAGTCGCTGGTGCCCGATCCGTCGCTGTCGATCCGGGAGGGCGCCATCGCCGCCTGGCCCGGTGCCTGGCAGGGCAAGAACCTGCGGGACATCCTCGACACGCTCGGTTACGACGTGGACCGGCCGTGGCGCGAGCTGCCCGCGGAGCAGCGGGAGTGGATCCTGTTCACGGACGAGCAGCCGGTGGTGACCGTGCACCCGGTGCGGGACGCGGACCGGATCCAACGCCCCTACCAGGGCACGTACATGAGCGCCCGCCGCTATGTCCTGAAGACCTTCGCGGACTCCAAGAGCCAGACCCTCCGGGCTAAGGCGGAGCGGTTCCTGGTCTCTTCGCCCTGTCCGGCCTGCGGTGGCAGCCGGCTGCGCCCGGAGGCCATGGCGGTCACCTTCGGAGGCCGTACGATCGCCGACCTGGCGGCCCTGCCGCTGACCGAGCTGGCCGCCTCGCTGGCCGCCGACGGCGGGGCCGCGCGGGTCCTCACCGAGGACCTCAGGTCCCGTATCGCGCCCGTGGTCGAGCTCGGTCTCGGCTACCTCAGCCTCGACCGCGCCACCCCCACCCTGTCGGCCGGCGAACTCCAACGACTGCGCCTCGCCACCCAGTTGCGGTCCGGGCTGTTCGGAGTCGTCTACGTCCTCGACGAACCCTCAGCCGGACTGCACCCCGCGGACACCGAGGCGCTGCTCACCGTGCTCGCGCGACTGAAGGCGGCCGGAAACTCGGTGTTCGTGGTGGAGCACCACCTGGACGTGATGCGCGGCGCGGACTGGCTGGTGGACGTCGGCCCGCTGGCGGGCGAGCATGGCGGACGGGTGCTGCACAGCGGGCCGGTGGCGGATCTCGCGGCGGTCGAGGAGTCGGCCACGGCACGGTTCCTGTTCCACCGTTCACCCGCCTCCACCCGTCAAGTGCGTGAGCCCCGTGGCCACCTGAGGATCGGTCCGGTCACCCGGCACAACCTGCGTGGGGTCACGGCCGAGTTTCCCCTGGGTGTGTTCACGGCGGTGACCGGGGTGTCGGGGTCGGGCAAGTCCACGCTGGTCGGTGAGATCACGGACGAGCCGGCCGGGGTGGGCCGGGTGGTCTCCGTCGACCAGAAGCCGATCGGCCGGACCCCGCGCTCCAACCTGGCGACCTACACGGTGTTCGCCGGGACCGAGGGGGCACGCGAACGCGGCTACGGCGTGAGCCGGTTCTCCTTCAACGTGGCGGGAGGGCGCTGCGAGACCTGCCAGGGCGAGGGGTTCGTGAGCGTGGAGCTGCTCTTCCTGCCGAGCACGTACGCGCCCTGCCCGGACTGCGGCGGGGCCCGCTACAACCCCGGGACGCTCGAAGTGACGTACCGGGGGCGGAACATCGCCCAGGTGCTCGACCTCACGGTGGAGTCGGCGGCGGACTTCTTCGCGGACTCCCCGTCCGTGGCCCGCAGCCTCGCCACCCTCCTGGACGTCGGACTCGGCTACCTGCGGCTGGGGCAGCCCGCCACCGAGCTCTCCGGCGGCGAGGCCCAGCGCATCAAGCTGGCGAGCGAACTCCAGCGCGTGCACCGCGCGCACACGGTCTACCTTCTCGACGAACCCACCACCGGGCTCCACCCCGCCGACGTCGAGGTCCTCATGCGGCAGCTGCACGGCCTCGTTGACGGCGGGCACACGGTGATCGTCGTCGAGCACGACATGTCGGTCGTGGCGGGCGCGGACTGGGTGATCGACCTGGGGCCGGGCGGCGGGGAGGCGGGCGGACGGATCGTGGCGGCGGGGGTGCCGGAGGCGGTGGCAGGGGCCGCGGGGAGTGCTACGGCGCCCTATCTGACGCGGGCGCTGACGCCTGGCGGCTGAGGGGCGAGCAGAGGGGGGCGGCGGCGCGGACGACGGGGCCGTACGACGTCCCGGGCGGCCTGCGCGGGGAACGGGGCGCTTTCACCGTACGGCTCTACCGGGTGCCTCTCCGCCGTGTGTTCTTCCCACACCTGCGCCTGCGCGGTCGCGGCCAGCGTCTTTCGGTCGGTGCGGCAGCCCGGTGCCAGCGGCTCCGGGACTCCCACCTCGGCCACCAGCCCCCGTGCCGACACCACCCGCCACACCGAGGCGAGCAGGGAGTCGTCCCCGATGAAGGCGGGAGCCGTGCTGGCCTCTCCCCCGCTCACCCGGTACCGCAGGCGCACCGGCTGCACCGGGGCCCCGGCGTCCAGGGCCGCCTGGAACACCGCGCGGCGGAAGTGGCCCTGGGCGCGGCCGCACCAGGTGCTGCCCTCGGGGAAGACGGCCACCGCGGCGCCCCCGCGCAGCGCGTCGGCGATGCGCGCGACGGTGTCGGGGAGGGCCCGCAGCCGGTCCCGCTCGATGAACAGTGCCCCGCTGCGGGCCGTCAGCCATCCCGCCACCGGCCACCGCCGGATCTCGGACTTGGCGAGCATGCGGGCGGGGCGTACGGCGGCCAGCAGCGGGATGTCCAGCCAGGAGATGTGGTTGGCGACCAGGAGCACCCCGCCGGTGGGCACGGCGGCGCCGGACACGCGGACCCGGACGCCCGAGGCCCGCACCACCGCCCGGGACCACCACCTGACCGCGCCGACCGGGATCAGCCGCCCGACCGGCAGCAGCGCGATCCCGGCGAGCAGCAGGGCGGTCACCGCGAGCAGCCGCCCCACGGCACGGGGCAGAGCCGTGACCGGCCCCGTCCGCTCCAGGCACGTCCTGGGGGTGCAGGGCGCGCTGGGCAGCCAGACGCTCATCAGGCCGGCACGAGCGAGAGGAAGTGCCGCAGATAGCGGGCGTTGACCCGGCGCATCGACAGCAGCACGAACAGGTCGGCGACCCCGAAGTCCGGGTCGTGGGCGGGCTGACCGCACACCCAGGCGCCGAGGCGGAGGTAGCCGCGCAGCAGCGGGGGAAGCTCGGAGTGCCCGGCGGGCGCCGCGCCCGTGGGCTCCCAGGGCAGCAGGGGCCGTACCCGGAACTCCTCGGGAGCCAGGTACTTGGTGCGCACCCGGTCCCAGGTGCCGGCCGCGAGCGCGCCGCCGTCGGCGAGCGGGATCGAGCAGCAGCCGGCCAGCCATTCGTGTCCGCGGTCCACCATGTAGCGGGCGATCCCGGCCCAGATCAGGCCGATGACCGCGCCGTCGCGGTGGTCGGGGTGCACGCAGGAGCGGCCCACCTCGACGAGCCCGGGACGGATCGCGTCGAGCGGGGCGAGGTCGAACTCACCCTGCGCGTACAGGCGTCCGGCGATCGCGGCCCGCTCCGGGGGCAGCAGCCGGTAGGTGCCGACGACCTGCCCGGTCAGGGTGTCTCGGACGAGCAGGTGGTCGCAGTGGGCGTCGAAGCCGTCGATGTCGAGGCCGGGTTGCGGGGTGGTCAGGAGGGCCCCCATCTCCCCGGCGAACACGTCGTGCCGCAGCCGCTGCGCGGCCCGCACGTCGTCCTCGTCGCGGGCCAGGCCGACGGTGTAGCGGGTGGGGGCGACGCTCTGCGGGGGACGGTCCAGGGTGGAAACGCCGGTCATGGCACTCTCCAGGTCACAGGCGGAGGCGGCGAGCGGTGCCGCTGTCCCTGTTCTCCCGACGCCGGTTGGCGTGTACGTGACCGGTTCCAAGAGTGCGGATGTGCGCTGGCTGAACGGCTCGGGCCAGGTGTCCGGGGCCTCCGACTCCACCGTCCGGACGGTGTCGTGCCGGTGACCGGAGAGCGGTCAGGCGTGGTGGGGCCGGGCATGAGCACCACGGCCGGCCCCACCCGTCCGCACTGATCGGCGAACGTCTCTCAGCGCCTGGCGGCCTTCCTGGTCGCCCGGAGCCACTCCTTGTTCATGCTCGTGATGGACATCAGCGGAATTCCCTTGGGGCAGGCCGTCGCGCACTCGCCGGTCAGGGTGCAGCCGCCGAAGCCCTCCTCGTCCATCTGCTCCACCATGTCGAGGACCCTGGTCTCGCGCTCCGGCGCGCCCTGCGGGAGCACGTTCAGGTGGTTCACCTTGGCCGAGGTGAAGAGCATCGCGGCCCCGTTGGGGCAGGCCGCCACGCACGCCCCGCAGCCGATGCACTCGGCGTGCTCGAAGGCGAAGTCGGCGTCGGGCTTGGGCACCGGCGTGGCGTGGGCCTCGGGGGCCGCTCCCGTGGGTGCCGTGATGTAGCCGCCGGCCTGGATGATCCGGTCGAAGGCCGACCGGTCCACGACCAGGTCCTTGATCACGGGGAACGCGGAGGCCCGCCACGGCTCGATGTCGATCGTGTCGCCGTCGGAGAAGGACCGCATGTGCAGCTGACAGGTGGTGGTGCGCTCGGGCCCGTGCGCGTCGCCGTTGATGACGAGGGAGCACGCGCCGCAGATGCCCTCGCGGCAGTCGTGGTCGAAGGCGACGGGGTCCTCACCGCGCAGGATGAGCTCCTCGTTCAGGGTGTCCAGCATCTCCAGGAAGGACATGTCGGACGAGATGCCGTCCACCTCGTACGTGGACATCGCTCCGTCGGCGTCGGCGTTCTTCTGCCGCCAGACGCGCAGGGTGAGCTTCATGCGTAGCTCCGCTGGGTGGGGTGGACGTACTCGAAGACAAGGTCTTCCTTGTGCAGGACGGGGGCGGCGCCCGTGCCGGTGAACTCCCAGGCCGCCGCGTAGGCGAACTCGTCGTCCCTGCGGGCCGCTTCGCCGTCCGGGGTCTGGGACTCCTCGCGGAAGTGGCCGCCGCAGGACTCGGCGCGGTGCAGCGCGTCGAGGCACATCAGCTCGGCGAGTTCGAGGTAGTCGACGATCCGGTTCGCCTTCTCCAGTGACTGGTTGAACTCCTCGCCGGTGCCCGGCACCTTGATGCGCCGCCAGAACTCCTCACGGATCTGCGGGATGCGCTCCAGCGCCTTGCGCAGACCGGCGTCCGTGCGGGCCATCCCGCAGAACTCCCACATGAGTTCACCGAGTTCGCGGTGGAAGGAGTCGGGCGTGCGGTCTCCGTCGACGGCGAGGAGCAGGTTGACGCGGTCCTCGGTCTCGGCCAGCACCTCCTGCACCGACGGGTGTTCGGGGGTGACCGCGTCCTGGTGCGGGTTGCGGGCGAGGTAGTCGTTGATGGTCGCCGGCAGGACGAAGTAGCCGTCGGCCAGGCCCTGCATCAGCGCCGAGGCGCCGAGGCGGTTGGCCCCGTGGTCGGAGAAGTTGGCCTCGCCGATCGCGAACAGGCCGGGGATCGTGGTCTGGAGGTCGTAGTCGACCCACAGTCCGCCCATCGTGTAGTGCACGGCGGGGTAGATCCGCATCGGCACCTCGTACGGATCCTCGTCGGTGATCCGCTGGTACATGTCGAAGAGGTTGCCGTACTTTGCCTCGACGGCCGCCCGTCCCATCCGCTGGATGGCGTCGGCGAAGTCGAGGTAGACGCCCTGTCCGCCGGGGCCGACCCCGCGCCCTTCGTCGCAGACGTTCTTCGCGGCGCGGGAGGCGATGTCCCGCGGGACGAGGTTGCCGAAGGAGGGGTAGATGCGCTCCAGGTAGTAGTCGCGCTCGTCCTCGGGGATCCGGTTCGGCGGCCGGTCGTCGCCCCTGGCCTTCGGTACCCAGATCCGGCCGTCGTTGCGCAGCGACTCGCTCATCAGCGTCAGCTTGGACTGGTGGTCTCCGGTGCGCGGGATGCACGTCGGATGGATCTGCGTGAAGCAGGGGTTGGCGAACAGGGCGCCCCGGCGGTGGGCCCGCCAGATCGCCGTCGCGTTGGAGTTCATGGCGTTCGTCGACAGATAGAAGACGTTGCCGTAGCCGCCGGAGGCCAGGACCACGGCGTCCGCGAAGTACGTGTCGATCCGCCCGGTGACGAGGTCCCGCGCCACGATCCCGCGGGCCTTCCCGTCGACGACGATCAGGTCGAGCATCTCGGTGCGCGGGTGCATCTCGATGTTCCCGGCGGCGATCTGCCTGCTGAGAGCCTGGTAGGCGCCGAGCAGCAGCTGCTGGCCCGTCTGGCCGCGGGCGTAGAAGGTCCGCGAGACCTGCACCCCGCCGAAGGAGCGGGTGTCGAGCAGACCGCCGTACTCCCGAGCGAACGGGACGCCCTGCGCCACGCACTGGTCGATGATCTCGACGGAGATCTGCGCGAGCCGGTGGACGTTGGACTCGCGGGCCCGGAAGTCGCCGCCCTTGACGGTGTCGTAGAACAGGCGGTGGATCGAGTCGCCGTCGTTGCGGTAGTTCTTGGCCGCGTTGATGCCGCCCTGCGCGGCGATGGAGTGGGCGCGACGCGGCGAGTCCTGGTAGCAGAACTGGACGACGTGGTAGCCCTGTTCGGCCAGCGTGGCGCCGGCCGAGCCGCCCGCGAGGCCCGTCCCGACGACGATCACGGTGTGCTTGCGCCGGTTGGCGGGGTTGACCAGCCTGGCCTCGAACCGGCGTTTGTCCCAGCGCTCGTTGACGGGTCCCGAGGGCGCCTTGCCGTCTTGAACGGGCGCGCCGGTGGTGTAGTCCGCGTAGGAGGTCATGTTCAGCTCACCACTCCGGTCATGACGCCCACGGGTACGGCGATGAAGCCGGCCGTGAGCAGCAGTGCGAGGACGTTCGCGACGGCCTTGAGGGCGCGGTCGCGGCTGCGGCTGCCGACGCCGAGGGTCTGGGCGGCGCTCCAGAAGCCGTGCCGGACGTGCAGGCCGAGGGCGAGCATCGCGACGATGTAGATGACGTTGCCGTACCAGGTGGAGAAGGTGTCCACGACGTTCTGGTACGGGTGGCCCGCCTGGAAGCCGCCGGAGTGCACGGTGCCGGTCGTCAGGTCGAGGATGTGCCACACGATGAAGAGGGCGAGGATGATCCCGCCCCAGCGCATGGTGCGGGTCGCGTAGCTCGCCCGCGGCTTCTTGTGGACGTACTTGCTGGGCCGGGCCCGGATGTCCCGGCGGCTGAGCTGGTAGGCGGACGTGGCGTGCGCGACCACGGCGACGACCAGCACCACACGGATCAGCCAGAGGGTCCACTCGTAGTGCATGAACGGCTCGCCGACCGTGCGCAGCCAGTGCGCGTAGTGGTTGAACTCGCCCGCGCCGAAGAAGATCTTCAGGTTGCCGATCATGTGGACGACCAGGTACAGCAGCATGATCAGTCCGCTGACGGCCATCACGGTCTTCTTGCCGACGGAGCTGTCCCACACGGTGCGTGCCATGGACGGCCGTCGGTCCGTCCGCGTTGCCAGAGCCATGGGTCAAGACGTTAGAACCGTCCGTCCCGATCGGTCCAAGACATGGTCCGGCTTGATTCCATAGTCAGCGGCTATCGTACGAGGGTGCAGTTCCAGCAGCTCCAGTACTTCGTGGCGGTCGCCGAGACCCGCCACTTCACCCGTGCCGCCGAGACGGTCCACGTCGCCCAGCCCTCGCTGTCCCAGCAGATCAGGGCGCTGGAGCGGGAGCTCGGGGCGGACCTCTTCCTGCGCGCCCGCGGCAACATCACGCTCACCGACGCGGGCGAGGCGCTGCTGCCGCTGGCCCGCCGCATCCTGGCCGACGCGGACACCGCCCGGCACGAGGTGCAGGAGCTGGTGCAGCTGCGCAGCGGCCGGATCCGGCTGGGCGCGACCCCGAGCCTGTGCACCGGTCTGCTGCCGGACGTGCTGCGCGCCTTCCACGACCGCTATCCCGGCATCCGGCTGATGATCGAGGAGGGCGGGTCCCACGATCTCGTACGGCTGCTCGCGCGCGGTGCCCTCGACCTGGCCCTGGTGGTCCTGCCGCTGCCCACGCCGTCCCCGGCGCTGACCACGGTGGAGCTGCTGCGCGAGGACCTGGTCGTGGTCTCCTCGCCGGAGGGCCCGGCACCGGGCGGTCCCGGCCGCCGTACGGTCCGCGTCGCCGATCTGGAGAGCGCGCCCCTGGTGATGTTCCGGCACGGCTACGACCTGCGCGAACTGACGGTGGCGGCGTGCCGTGCCGAGGGGTTCGAACCGGACTTCGCGGTGGAGGGCGGGGAGATGGACGCGGTGCTGGGCTTCGTGCGGGCGGGGTTGGGCGTGGCCGTCGTACCACGCATGGTCGCCACGCGTGCGGGCCGCGGACTGCGGGTCACGCCCCTGGCCCGGCCGGGCCTGCACCGGACGATCGCGCTGGCCCACCGCAGCGATGTGGCTCCGCCGCGGGCGGCACGGGAGTTGCAGCGGATGCTGCTGGAGCGGTGAGCGGTGAGCGGTCGTAGCATGAGGCCTTCTCGAACGGGGGTGGGCGGGGATGAAGCGGCGGATCGTTGCGGTGGGCGCTGCACTGCTGGTGCTGGTGGGGTGCGCCGCGTCCGGCGGACCGAAGAGCCCGGCCGTCTCGTCGTCCCGCGCCTCGGGGCCGACGGTGGAGACGACCTCGACGTCGGTCTCGGGCCCGTGGCGGGCGTGGACCGCGTCCCTCACCCGCCCGGAGGCGCACGGCAGTTGCGGCGCGACCGCGCACCAGGTGGTGTGTGCGACCGACACCGGTGCACTCGTGGGGCGTTCGCGGGCCGACGGCCGGGTCACCTGGACCGTGCCCGGCGACACCCACGCCAGGACCGCCCAGCTCCTCGTCGACGCGGCCGACGCACGGGCCGTCGCCGGGGTCGCGGGCGTGCTCCGCGCGGCGGACCTGCGGACGGGTGACCAGGCGTGGACCCGTCGACTGCCCGCCGGCCGCGCCTACGTCGCGCTCGCCGCCACGGACGGGATCGTGTACGCCCTGCACGCACCGGACCCCTTCATCCGCACCGGTGCCGTCCTCGACGCCGTCCGCGCGTCCGACGGCACGCCCCTGTGGCACCGGAACGTCGCCTGGAGCACCGGCGAGCCCCTCGCCGCCTTCCGGGGCCGCGTCTACACGGCCGACGGCGTCACCCGGGTCACCGCCCACGACGCCCGCACCGGCGCCACCGTGGCGACCAGCCCCGCGGGCGTCGAGTGCCAGCACCTCGTCACCGGCGGCCACTACCTGGTCTGCACCGGCAGCCCGTTCTCCGCCGGGGACGTCTTCCCGCCGATGCGGCGACTGGATCCCGCGACACTGAGGCCGCTGCCGACCCCGCGGAACACGATCGACAAGCCCGTGCAGGGAGTGATCTCCGACGACGGCGTCCTGGTGCTGTACGAGGCCGGCGCCGAGGACACGAGCGCGGGCGACTGGTACGCGTACGACCTCGAGAACGACCGCAGGCTGTGGAGCACGTACGCCACCATGACGGACGGCGCCGGCGTGGCCGGCGGACGGTTCGTGACCTTCACCCCCGTCAACGACCGCGCCACGCGGGGCCGCGTGCTCACGATCGACCTGCACGCCGGTCCGCACGGCGCCGGAAGCGCCGCGCCCCGCCTGTCCCCGGCGTACGCGCAGACCAGGGGCGGCGAACACCCCGCGCTCGTCGTACCGGGCGGGAACACGGGCCATGTCGTCGTCATGGCCCGCACCCACGGTTCGCTGCGGTCGCTCCCGCTGCCCTGAGGAAGCGGGCGTTCAGCCCGTCGCGTCCACCAGTGCCAGCTCGTGCAGGCGCTCCGGCGGGCCCGGGCGGGCGTAGTACCAGCCCTGGGCGGTGTCGCAGCCCAGTATCCGCAACTGCTCGGCCTGCGCGCCGGTTTCGACGCCCTCGACCGTCACCGCGAGGTTCAGGCCGTGGGCGAGCGAGACGATCCCCTCGACGATCTTGAGGTCGACGGGGTCGGCGGGGAACTGCTGCATGCTCTGCGTGAAGGAGCGGTCCAGCTTGAGGACGCTGACCGGGAGACGGCGCAGGTTCGCCAGGTTCGAGTAGCCGGTGCCGAAGTCGTCCAGGGCGATGTCGACGCCCATCTCGGCGAGTCGGCGCAGCGGCTTGAGCAGGTCGTCGTCGGCGCCGATGAGGGCCGACTCGGTGACCTCCAGGCAGAGGGCGTCCGGAGCGACACCCGTGCGCTCCAGGATGTCGACGGTGTCCTGGACCAGGCCGGGGTGGGTGAGCTGGCACGGCGACAGGTTGACGTTGATCCGGAGCGGACCGCCCGCCGTGTCCTCGCCGTAGCGTTCTCGCCATTCCCGGGCCTGGCGCACCGACTGCTCCAGGACCCAGCGGCCGAGCGGCACGATCAGCCCGGTGTGCTCGGCGAGCGGGATGAACCGGTCCGGGCCGAGGATGCCGTGCTGCGGGTGCAGCCAGCGCACCAGCGCCTCGGCGCCGCGCACACTGCCGTCGCCGAGGTGGACCAGCGGCTGGTACTCGATGAAGAACTCGCCGCGCTCCAGGGCCGCCGGCAGCTGCGTGGTCAGGCCGTGCCGGGTGATCGCGCGGGCGTCGGCCTCCGGGTCGGCCAGCTCGAAGCGGTTGCCGCCCGCCGACTTGGCCCGGTACATCGTGATGTCGGCGCTGCGCAGCACCTCCGCCGGGCCCCGCTCCCCCGCCGGGCCCTCGACGATGCCGATGCTGCCCCGCACGGTCAGCTCCCGGCCGTCGATGCGGACCGGGGCGAGCAGGACGTTCATGATGCGTGTGGCGAGCTCGTCCACCTCGCTCTCGGTGTCGGGGCCGGTGGTCAGCGCCACGAACTCGTCGCCGCCGAGCCGGGCCACCATCTCGCCCGGCGCGGTCGCGCAGGACTGCAACCGGTCGGCGACCTCGACGAGCAGCCGGTCGCCGGCCGCGTGGCCGAGGCTGTCGTTGATGGTCTTGAACCCGTCGAGGTCGAGGTAGCACAGGCCGAACCGCTGGCCCTCGCCCGCGCTCAGCGCCTTCTCCAGGCGCTCGAAGAACAGCGTGCGGTTGGGCAGTCCGGTGAGGGCGTCGTGGGTGGCCTCGTAGCGCAGCCGGAGGTTGAGCAGCCGGCGCTCGGTGGTGTCCTCCATCAGGGCGAGCTGGTACTGCGGGGTGCCGTCGGCGTCCCGCAGCAGGGAGACCGTCAGATTGGTCCACAGGACCGTGCCGTCGGGGCGGGAGAATGCCTTTTCGACGTGGTAGTGCTCGCGCTCGCCGCGGACGAGCTCGTCGTAGAGCGTCCAGGTCTGCGGTGCGTCCTCGGGGTGGATCCACTCGCGGACGTTGCGGCCGCGCATCGTCTGGTCGGTGATGCCGAACATGCGCAGCAGGGCGTCGTTGACCTGGAGGACGTTGCCGTCGAGGTCCGCGATGCCGATCCCTATGGCCGCGCCTTCGAACACCGCGCGGAACCGGGCCTCGGTCGCGTGCAGCGCCTGGGCCACCACGCCCTGGGCCTCCAGGGCGGCCTGCGCGATGGCCTCCTGCTCGGCCAGGGTGCGCTCGCGCAGCGCCTGGGCGAATCCGGCGGCCATCGCGTGCTGGAGTCGGGCGGACCGGCTGCGCAGGTCCTCCCGGTCGCCGTCGCCGCCGCAGTACAGGACCAGATAGGCGTCGACACAGTCCAGGGAGCGGGTCAGCGCGTCGGGGTCGGTGCAGTGCGCGGTCACCAGGGCGGCGCCCACCGCCCGCCCCTCATCCGTGTCGACGGTCCTGGCCAGCAGCGCCTGGCTCAACCGGCGGGCCAACGGCAGCAGTTGTTTCTCGAACTCCACGCGGGTCAGCGAGGTCGAGGTCACCGGGAACACGGCCCGGCTCCAGATCGTCGCGAACCGGCGCAGTCTGTCCTCCGGCCCGTCCGGCTCCGCGCTCACGCCGTCCGCCCCACGCCGCCGAACTGGGAGAAGGCCCATGGATCCTCTTCGTCGGGGTCCCAGTTCTCCGACTCCGGCCGCCATCGCGGCATCGGCACCAGCCCGGGTTCCACCATGTCGTACCCCTCGAAGAACCGTGCGATCTCGTTGTGCGAACGCATGATCAGCGGGTTGCGGATGTCCTTGTACACGTCCACCGCGCCCTGCACCTGCTCCTGCGACAGCGGGATCCCCTCGAACGCGGCGTGCGTCAGCACCAGCAGGCTGCCGGGCGCGAGCGCGTCGCGCAGTTCGGCCACCGCCTTGTAGGGGTCGTCCGCGTCTTCCACGAAGTGCAGTATGGCAACGAGGAGCAGCGCCACCGGACGCTTCAGGTCGAGCAGCCGCTGGACCTCGGGGCTGTCGAGGATCTCCTGCGGCTTGCGGAGGTCGGCCGCGACGACGCCCGCGTCGGGGTTCTCCGCGATGACCGCCCGGCTGTGCGCGACGGCCACCGGATCGTGGTCGACGTACACCACACGGGCGCCGGGGCTGGCGCTCTGGGCGACCTCGTGGACATTGCCGAAGGTGGGGATGCCGGAGCCGATGTCGAGGAACTGCGTGATGCCCTGGTCGACGGCGAACCGCACCGCCCGCCGCATGAACGCCCGGTTCGCCTGCATGATCTTCGGCAGTCCCGGTACGTGCTCCATGGCCTTGCGGGCCGCCGCCCGGTCGGCCTCGAAGTTGTGCGAACCGCCCAGGTAGAAGTCGTAGATACGCGCCACGCTCGGCACCGAGATGTCGATGCTCCGGGGAGCCCAGGCGGGACGCTCCATGTATCTCTCCAAGGCGTAGACGATCCGGTGTTCGAGCTGAGGCTACTGATCGCCCGCCAATGGAGCGAGTGGAAACGGAAATTGACCATCCGTTCCCGGTCACTGCCTGCGGCACGTGCCGCCGGTGCACGGCCGCAGCATCACCACGAAACGTAGGCGCCGCACTCCGGAGAGTTCCGGAACGGGCGCCGACTCGCGGGGAGTTGGGGGGTAATGACGGCAAACCGGTCCGCCCCCTCCGTGCGGCGCGGAAGGGGCGGACCGGTGGTCCTTGGTGAGGTCCCGGTGAGAGGGCCGTCACTTGTCGGAGATACCGACCATCTCTCCGTTCGGACGGACGGCGTACCACGTGCCGCCGACACCCTGACCGTTGGTGTCGCCGGGCTCCTTGTCGCCCGAGAAGGTGTAGATCGGCGAGCAGTTGACCGTCTGCTGCCTCACGCCGTCGCCGCGGGTGAAGTTCATGAGGCCCTTCTTCTGGACGCCCTTGGTGTCGTTCGCCTGCACCGGGCCCACGACCGGCCACTTCTCCAGGCAGGCGCCGTTGCAGTTCGAGACCGGCTTGGGCCACGCCTTGTCCTTGGCGAAGCGGTAGACCGTCATGCCGTTCTTGTCGACGACGATCTCGCCCAGCTTGGGGTCGTTGCGGGTGGACAGTCCGGGAAGGCTCGCGACGGACGCCTTCTTGCCGGTGGGCGCCAGCGCGTACCACTTGCCGCCCACGCCCTGACCGGTCAGGTCGCCGGCCTTGGTGTCCTTGGCGTAACGGTAGGCAGGCCAGCCGCCGATGGTCAGCTGCTTGCTGCCGTCGGCACGGGTGACCTCGCCGAGCAGCGCCTTGTCGATGCCGGCACCGGCCGAGGCGTCGTCCGCGGGCACCGGCGGCCAGGCCGTCGCGCAGTCGCCGTTGCAGTTCGACTTCGGCGGCTCGGCGGTGTCCTCGTCGAAGCGGTAGAGGGTGAGGCCGGTGGCATCGGTCAGCACGTCCCCGAGTTCGGGGTTCGCGGACACCTGCAACTTGCCGGCCGAGGCCGACTGGGCGCCCAGGTTGCCCTGGCCGACCGCGGAGGTCGAGCTCGCGCTGGGGCTGGTCTCGGTGCCGGTCCCGATACCGGAGCCCAGACCGCCGTAACCGCCCGCGGCCGCGGTGGCGCCGACATTCTGCTGGCTGCCCACGGACGAGGCGCCGCTGTCCTGACCGCACGCCGTCGTGAGGGCGAGCACCGCCGCGGCGCTTGCCACGAGTGAGGCGTTCCGCCAGGAGGTCTTCATCGTCAACTCCCCATAATTAAAAAGGGTGTTGCAGCGCCCTGCTGCGCCGCCGCACGACAATGGGTACGCATCGGGGCAGGGGTTGTGTTCAACGGTCCCGCAAATTTCTTTTCGGACGCCGTGACCACACCCACCTCGGACCGCACAGACGTACGCCTGATCGGACGCACGAACGTCCCGGATTCAAACATCGGGTGGCCTTTTTCGCTCCTTCGGAGCAATCTCTTCGCGCCCGCGCGTGAGGCGGCGCGGCAGGCCTCATGATCTCCGACGTGCATCGACCCGAATCGCCCCAAACCGCCTCCGCCATACGGGTGTTGGCCCTGCTGGCATTGACGTGGGCGCTCGTCGCCCCGACGGCCGGGGTGGCCGAGGCGGATGCCTGCGCGTACGCCTCCGTCGGCCCCGACGGCGCCGAGGTCGTGGCGGTCGCCGGGAGCCTGGACTGGCCCACCCTGCCGCCGTGCCCGAAACCGCCGCCGCCCGCCCCGACCCCGACTCCCCCCGAGCCTCCTTGCACTCCGACGCCCTCACCCGACCCGACGCCGACGCCGCCTCCGACCCGGAAGCCGCCGAAGCCGACCCCACCGCCGCCCCCGGCCCCCGAGCCCCCGGCACCGAAGCCCCCGCCTCCGCCGCCCGCACCGGCCCCGCAGCCGGCCCCACCGCGGCCCCGGCCCACTCCGCCCCCCGAGCCCACCCCGACACCGACCCCCACCCCACCCCCGACACGGACGCCGCCGAAGCCGGCTCCGGGTCCCTCCGCGAGTCCGGTGACCTACCCGGCGTACCACCACGCGAAGGCGCCCGACCGGACCACGCACAGCACGACCTCGCCCGTGATCTACGTCCTGCTCATCACCGCGCCCGCGGTGGTCGCCGTGGCCGCCCTGCGGCCCCGCTAGTGCCGATCCTGGAGGCATCCCTTGCCGGAATGGCTTGTTCTCATCCTCGCGATGCTGGCCGCGTGCGCCGTGGTGGTCGCCATCACGCTCATCCGCCACAAGGCGGCACCCGTGGACGAGGATCCCAGCGAGACCCCGGACGTCATCGAGTACATGACGATGTGGATCGGGGTGGTCTACGCCATTGTGCTGGGTCTGGCCATCGCGGGGGTATGGGAGGCCCGCAGCTCCGCACAGGACCACGTCCAGGCGGAGGCCCAGGCGCTGCACGAGATCTCGGAGCGGGTCCAGGTGTATCCGGCCGGTGTCCGTGACCGCATTCGGGCCGATGTCAACGCCTATGTCGGACACGTCGTCACCGTCGAGTGGAAGGAGATGGCCGACCACGACCGGACGACCACGCGCGGCGCCGAGCTGCTCGACCGGATCCGCACGGACGTCACCTCCTACCAGCCGGCGACCGACTTCGAGGCCCAGGCCTACCAGCCCCTCGTGGACCAGGTGGCCGCCGTGGACCAGGCCCGCAACGCGCGCGCGGACTCGGTCGAGCCGACCATGCCCGGGGTGGTGTGGTTCGGGCTGCTGGGCGGGGCGGTGATCACCATCGGGATGGTGTTCGCGCTCCAGATCAGGCGTAGGGCGCGTGAGCTGATCCTCGCCGGGCTGTTCTCCGCACTGATCGCCTTCCTGCTCTTCCTGATCTGGGACTTCGACGCCCCCTACAGCCGGGGGATCACGGCCTCGGCCGAGCCGTTCCTCTCCCTCTTCCCGGGCATCAAGGGCTGACGGCCGCTCACCACGGGCCGGTCGGGGGGGGGCGCTCGGCGTGCGACACGCCGTCGGTGTCCCCTGACCGGCCCAGTGCTGTGCCCCATTCGGCGCGACAGGGATCGCGCGGACGTACACGTGTTCCTAGCGTTTCGGTCATCGAGGTGCATTTCTGACGTAGGCGGAAAAGGTCCGCAGCTGCTCCTCGGGGACCGGAGGAACCACCATGCGCGCGATACGCGTCGCTTCGGCCGCACTGCTGGGCCTGACCGCCCTGACCTTCGCCGCTCCGGCCGCCGTGGCGAAGAGCGACAACAACATCACGCCCTTCGGGTTCAGCGTGCTGCCCTCGACCGTCGCGCCGGGCGGCCAGGTGACGCTGCTGCTGGAGCGGGACCACGGCGGCTGCAAGGGCTCGGCGACGGTCACCTCGGCGGTCTTCGACACCATCACCATCCCCTCGCACCGGAGCCAGGCGACAGCTGTCGTCGACTGGGACGCGAGGCCCGGTGCGGTCCACCGGGTCACCTTCACGTGTGACGGCGTCAGCGGGTCCACGTCCCTGACCATCGCCGGGGTCCGGCCGGTCGAGCCCACCCCGGTGCCGCTCTACCCGGGCCGGGGTGTCCAGGCCGGTGAGGGCGGCAGCCTCGCCGGGTTCGACCTCAAGCAGATCGGCATGGGCGCCGCGCTCGTCGTGGGCTCGGTCGGCACGGCCTACGCCCTGTCCCGCCGCCGCGGCAGCAACGAGGACAACGCGTGACCGCTGCGCCGGGCGCGGGGTGGGGGTGCGGGGTCCTGGTTGTCCCGGTTCCTGGCTCAGCAGCGAGTCGGCTCACACGGCACGTGACCCCGCACTCGGCCCGGCCAGGTAGCCCTCGGGCGCGTGTCCGGGATGCGGCGGCGACCGGGCCGCCCTCCGCGCGGAAGCGGCCCGACCCGACAGCCCTTCGCCCCATGCCGAGAAACAGCGGGGACCAAGCAAGCCTCCACCCCGGCCTGAAAACCCGGCCAGGGCAGCGCGGCGCTCCTCCCAGTCCTGGAACCGGCCGTGACCGGGTCGCCCTCCACCCCATGCCCAGGCACGGCCGGAGGACAGCGCCCGGGCACGGCCGGAGGACAGCCTTGCGTCCGCGCCCAGGAACAACCGGGACCGCGCAGCCCTCCCCTCGACACTCGGAAGCAGCCGACGCA
The DNA here is from genome assembly GCF_000719505.1 of Streptomyces sp. NRRL B-3229. Lineage (NCBI taxonomy): Bacteria > Bacillati > Actinomycetota > Actinomycetes > Kitasatosporales > Streptomycetaceae > Streptomyces > Streptomyces sp. NRRL B-3229. The sequence goes on from NZ_JOGP01000038.1 coordinate 52,838, forward strand.
GCCCTCCACCCCGGACTCGCAAGCGAGGCGGAGCGGAGGGCCTGGGCGGGCGCGGTCGGAGAGCCGCGAAGGGGAAGGGCTCAGCGACCTCCGAGGGGGGATCAAGAGACTCCGGACGGGACCGGGGTCAGATGTGCCGCTCCGACCGGCGGCGCATCCAGAACACGCCGCCGCCGATGACCGCCAGGGCCACGAGGCCGCCGCCGATGGCCATGTCGGTCGGCGTGGCGCCGGTGGAGCTGCTGCCGCCGAGACCACCACGGACCCCACCGATGACGGTGAAGGCCGTGGGGTTGATGACCGTGCCGTTCTGGCACACGACGCTGATGCTGTGCGACCCCGTCCGCGCGTTCTGGTTGACGGTCGCCCGTCCCGTCGCCACATTGCCGGGTCCCGTGCGCAGCGTGGTCGTCGGGAAGGCGTCCGAGCTGGCCGTGGCCCGGCCGGTGCAGTTGTTGACGGTGATGGTGAGCTGACCGCCCCGAGCGATGACGCTGGGCAGCGCGACGACGTTGCTCGGGCTCAGGTTCATGCCGTCCTTGGCGACGGCGACCGGGGTGGCGAGACCGAGAACCGCGACGGCGGCGCCGGCGGCCGCCAGGGCACGAGTGGTACGCATGTGATCCTCCGCGGGAGACGCCCGGGGAACGGTCCCCGGTTGATCGGCGAGAAAGCGCCTCCCAGACAGACCCTCAGATGCCTTGCGCCGCACCGCATTTCGACAATGGTCCGTCCTGGTGAGCCAACACGCCGAACGAAAAGCGCACAATCGGATATCTCCGCAGGTCACGGACCGTCAGAAAATTCCTGTTCACGGCAACTCGGATGGCGCACCACCCGCATTCGGGGGCCACCCGTTCGCCTTCGCCCCGTCGCCGGTTGCGCGCGCGGCATTTAGCGTTCTCGTATGCGCGAATGACGTGGCGACGGCCGCGTCGAGAGGGGAAGTCAATGTCTGCGTCCGAGCTGGCCGATCTGGCCGAAGTGGAGGAGCAGCGGAAGAAGCGCGCTCCCTGGGGCGTGATAGCGCTTGTTCTGCTGACCGGCCTCGCGCTCATCCGGAACGGGTCGGGGGAGTTCGACGTCGGCCCGCCCCAGCCCGCCTCGGCGGCCGCGGCGGACACCCGGGTGCACGGCACCACGTTCGGCAGCTCCCCCGCCGCCCTGCCGTTCGCCGCGCCCGACCGGGTCCTCATCCCGGCGATCCGGGTGGACGCGCCGGTGCTGCCGGTCGGCCTGGACCCGGACGGCTGGGTCGCCGCACCGCCGCCGGAGGACCCGAACCTGGCCGGCTGGTTCACCGGCGCGGTCTCCCCGGGCGAGAAGGGCACCGCCGTCGTCGTCGGCCATGTCGACAACAAACAGGGCCCCGCCGTGTTCTACGGACTCGGGGCCCTCAAGAAGGGAAATCGCATCGAGATCAGGCGCAAGGACGGAAAGACGGCGATCTTCGAGATCTACGGCATCGAGGTCTTCGAGAAGAGCAATTTCCCCGGCGACCGCGTCTACGGTTCCAAGGGCACCCCGGAATTGCGGGTCATCACCTGCGGGGGCGGTTTCTCGAAGCAGCACGGTTATGCCGGGAACGTCGTCGCGTTCGCCCGCCTGGCCGAGGTCCGCTGAGCGTTCCCCGGCCGGCGGGCCGCGTCAGCGGTTACGCGTACTGCCTCCGCGGAACGGTGATGTGATAACCGGAGTCGAGCAGCCTCGGGAGATAGTCGCGCAGCGCCCGGACACTCTGGGTGCGGTCGCCCCCGGCGTCGTGCGAGAGCACCACGACGCCGGGGGCGGCGCCGTTCTCCACCCGGCCGACGATTTTGCGGGTGCCGGGTCTGGTCCAGTCGAGGGTGTCGACCGTCCAGGCGAGGGGGTCCATGCCGAGTTCCGCGCCGAGTTGGAAGGCGGCGCGGTTCCAGGCGCCGTAGGGGGCGCGGAACCACTCGGGCCGCTCGCCGTAGCCGTCCTCGATGACATCGCAGGTGCGTTCCATCTCCGAGCGGATGCGGGACCGGGTCAGCCGGGTGAGCAGCGGGTGCGACCAGGTGTGGTTGCCGACGACGTGGCCCTCGTCCGCCATCCGGGCCAGCAGGTCCTTGTTGTCGACCGCCATCTCGCCGCACACGAAGAACATCGCGCGGACGTCGTACTCGGCGAGGGTGTCCAGGATGTGCGGGGTGTAGCGGGGGTCGGGACCGTCGTCGAAGGTCAGCACCATGGTCCGGCCGCGTCCGGACACCTTCAGCATCGGCTCGTGGCGTACGAGGGTGCGGTGGGGGGCGGCCTGCGGCGGGCCGTATCCGGTGAGGGGCTGGAGGCGGTAGGCCGACGGCTGGAGCGGACGGGCCGCGGCCGGCGGGCCGGCGGCGGGGAGAGCCGGCCGGACCGGCTTCTCGTCGCCGACCGCCGCGAACACCCCGGCCGTACCGGCGGCTCCTGCCGCGGTGACTCCGGCCACCAGGGCCCGGCGCCGGGTGAGGACCGCCGCCTTCGTCGCCGACAGTCGTGTGAGCAACTGATCCTTCGTCATGACTCATCAGTCGCCCGGCGGAGCGCAGACGCACCTCAGCAACACCGGTGCGGCGGCACGAATACACCCGCCCGGCCCAGTGAGAACGCCCCTGTCAGCCATGACGGCGCGTCAGGGCGGGCCCCTGGAGGGTGTGTCGGCCCCGGCCTCGTCCCCTCCGTCGAGGCCGGGTGCCGAGGGCGGCGGCGGGCTCCGGCGGCGCCCGGTCGCGCCCGTCCCCACGGGTGCCCCGTTCGGCCGTTCACGCACCCCCGTTGTGGCCGGTCCCGCCGGGGGTCCGGACCTGCGGGTTCCGATAGCCTCGCAGCCGTGACGGAACAGCATTCGCAGCAGTTCGAACGGGGCACGGACGGGCCCAAGGTGATCGTGGTCGGCGTGGACGGCTCCGATTCCTCGCTCCGCGCCGCCGCGTACGCCGGAGGTCTGGCCCGGCGGCAGCACGCGCTGCTCGCCGTCGTGTACGTCCAGCCGGTGCTCGCGTCGGGCGCGGCGCTCGGTGCTCCGGTGGCCGAGACGACGGACGAGATCGCCGAGGACCTGGTCGCCCAGATCCGGCAGGCGACCGAGCAGAACAAGGGGATATTCGATGTGCGCTGGGAGTTCCACACCTTCCGTGGCGACCCCTACAGCGGGCTGACGAAGGCCGCGGACGAACTCAAGGCCGACGCGGTCGTGGTGGGCGCCTCGGAGCAGGCCGGGCACCGGATCGTCGGTTCGGTCGCGGTACGTCTGGTGAAGGCGGGGCGGTGGCCGGTGACAGTGGTGCCATAGCCGACTCATGGCCGGGCGGAGGCCGGGGGGTGCCATAGCCGACTCATGGCCGGGCGGAGGTCGGTGACGGTGGTGCCGTAGCCGACTCATGGCCGGGCGGAGGTCGGTGACGGTGGTGCCGTAGCCGGGCTCCTGGCGGGGCCGCGGCCCGGTGCCGGCCCTGCCGAGTCCGGCGCACGTCGGTCGGTTCAGGTCAGTGCTTCCTCGCGCAGCCGGTCCAGCACCTTCAGCCGGCCCTCCGTCTCGATGCGGGTGGTGGTCACGCGCTCCGGATAGCAGCGCATGAACATCCGGGTGAAGTGGGTGCCGTAGTGGATGTACTCGGTGGGGTCCGCGGTGTCGAGCGGGCGGGCCACCGCGTTGAAGGCCGGTTCGTGGAAATAGGCGAGGGTGTAGCGCTCGCGCTCGGCCAGGCGGACCTTGTGCGGGGTCGACAGCAGGGCGCCGCCGGTCATGAACTGCATGATGTCGCCGGGGAAGACGGTGAGGACGGCCGGGACCGGGGTGACGTAGGTCCACGGCTCCTCGTGCTCGTGACGGCCGGCCATGGACTCGCCGGGCAGCCAGTTGCGGCCGCGCTCCTCGCCGGGTACGGGTGGCCGGACGTAGAGGCCGCCGACGTCGTCCTGGGCTGCGACGACGAGCAGGCCGTAGTCGGTGTGGGCGCCTATGCCGCGTTCGGAGCCTGCGTCGGCCGGCGGGAACCGCAGGACCCGCATGTGGTGCCAGCCGTCCGCGGTGAGCCGGGTGAAGTGGTCGGGGTCGTCCAGGCCGAGGCCGAGAGCCGTGAGCCGGAGCAGGCGGTGGCCCACCTCGCCGACGGCCGTCATGTAGCCCTTCATGGCGCGGGCGTAGCCGGGTGAGGGCCAGGGTGCGGGGCCGTGGCAGGGCCATCGGTCGATGACGCGGGGGTCGTCGGCCGGGATGTCGGGGCACACCGTGAAGATCTCCGAGCCGTCCCGCTCCCCCGCCGTCTCCTCCTCGCCGGAGGCCACGTAGCCGCTGTAGCTGAGGTCCGAGACGTACCCTGCCTTCTCCGCGAGGGGTCTGCGGCAGAAGGCCCGGGATGCCTCCAGTGCCCTTTCGGTGGCTTCCTGCTGGGCGGGGGTGGCGTGGATCTGGAAGATGCCGTCGGACTGCCAGGCGGCGATGAGCGCCCGCCCGAGGGCCCGGTCGGCGTCCGTGCCGTCCACGACGGCCGGCAGCCGGAACGTCCGCAAGGGCGGCGGCACGTGTGGGTCGGTGGTCATTCTGGAACCTCCGAGAACTCCGCTCAGTGGTTGCGGGACAAACTACTCCGACCCACGAACTGAACGGCCGTTCAGTTCACTTGCTTCCGCCGGGTATCTGCGCGGCGACTTCCGTCCCAGGCGCCCCGGTGTCGTCATGATCTGCCGTCACCCCTTTGCCGGACGCGAAGAGGTGAGGCACATGGCCCGGTTTTGGACAGGCGAGGGGATTCTCCGCCGCAAACCGGCCGAAAGCGGCGAGGAGACGGAATCCAGCGCGGCCACTGGCCTGGAACGGCCGCTCGTGCTGTGCCGGCTGACCGCAATCGGCGTAGGCGGCGTCATCGGTGCGGGCACCTTCCCTCCGTCCGGGACAGTGGCGGACGGTACGGCGGGGCCCGCAGTCCTCGTCTCCTTCCTCGTAGCGGTCGGCGTCGGCGGGGCGTCAGAGCTCGCGGAGGAAGTCCAGCAGGATCGCGTTGAACTCCTCGGGCTTCTCCAGGTTGGGGAAGTGCGACGTGCCCTCCACCAGGACCGAGCGGCCGTTGCGGGCGGTGTTCGCGAAGCGTTCGGCGTCGGCCAGCAGGTCCGGTGAGTCCAGGGTGCCGTTGACGGTGAGCACCGGGACGTCGATCTTGGGCACCCGGGCCCAGGTGTCCGTCATCGGCACATGCCAGTTCCGCTCGCCCGGGGTGTGCTTGGCGATGGTGTGCAGGGCCATCTCTCGCAGGTGGTCGAGGATGCGCGGGTCCAGCTCCTCCGCCGAGCGGAAGGGGCCGGCCGCGGAGCCGAGGAACACCTTCAGCCAGCCGTCGATGTCGCCCGAGTGCAGCGTCCGCTGGGACTCGGTGACGACTTGCCGGGTTGCCTCGTGGGTGTACTGGAAGTCGCTGACGGAGGCCCCGCTCAGGACGATCCCCCGGACCAGTTCCGGGTACTCCATCGCGGTGTCCCCGGCGACCGCCCCGCCCATCGAGACGCCGGCCAGGACGGCGGGGCCCGCGTCGAGGTGCCGCAGCAGACACGCGAGGTCGTCCGCCCAGCGGAAGGGCTCGGTCGCGTTGGCGGTCCAGCCGTGGCCGCGGATGTCCACGGCGACCACGCGGTGCTCGGCGGCCAGAGCCGGGATCTGGGCCTGGAAGAGGCGGTGGTCGACATAGCCGGCGTGCAGCAGGACCACGAGGTCACCGCTTCCGGTGTCGAGGTAGGCGATGTCCCCGTCGGCGGACGGGAAGAAGGTCAGTTCCGAAGCAACGGTCATGACAACCAAGGTGTCATCTTCTGGTGACTTTGACAACCAGGTTGTCATGATGGTCCGGTGCATGATGAGCGGGTGAACGACATCGACGCACCATTGCCGCCCGACGAACTCGGCCACCGCGTCTCCGAGGTGTTCGACCTCGTCGGCGCGCTCTACCGGCGCGGCCTGCGCAAGCTGGAGCAGGACGAGGCGATCGGCGGAGTGTCCGTCGGCGTGCGGTCCGTCCTCGTCCTGCTGCACAGGTACGGACCCATGACGGTTCCTCAGATGGCCCGGATCATGGCGCTGACCCGGCAGTTCGTGCAGCGCATGACCAATGACGCGATCGAGCGGGGCTGGACGGAGGCCACACCCAACCCCGCACACCAGCGGTCCTCGCTGATCCGGATCACGGACGAGGGCACGGACGTCATCACCGCGATCCTGGCGCGCGAGCACGCCCTCAACCGGCAGGTCGGCGGCGGCGAGCTGACCGACGCCGAACTCCGTTCGTGCGTACGCGTGTTGAAGCAGATGCTGAAGACCTTCGACCACGTGGACATGGACTGAGCTACTGCCCCATGGTGAGCCCCGCCTTCGCCGCGCCCCGGCTCAGCACCACCTCCCGGATGCGGTCGCGCACGCCGTCCAGGTCGGCGCCCTGCGCGATCGCGCGGTTCAGGTTCACCACCCGTCCCGCGTCCACGTCGAACATCTGCGGCACGAACTCCGCCCTGGTGACCCGCCAGCGCCCGCCCGGCCGGGCCGGCGGGACGAAGGTGAAGCGGCCGAGGGTGGACTGGTTGCCGCGCGGGTCCTGGGCGCCCTCGTGGTTGAACATCTCGCCGGCGATCTGGTCGCCCATGCCGTAGACCACCCAGGTGCCGTTGACCTTCTCGTACGCCTGCGGGACATGGGCGTGGGTGCCGAGGATCAGGTCGATGTCGGGGCGCCCGCCGGTGCGGGCCGCGGTGAGGTCGCGGGCCAGCGCCTTCTGCTGCTCGTCGGGCGCGTTCTGCCATTCGGTGCCCCAGTGCAGCGATACGACGACCACGTCGGCGCCCGCCTTCCGGGCGGCCCGGGCGTCCGCGAGGATCTTGTTCTCGTCCATCAGGTTGACCGCCCAGGGCTGCCCCTGGGGCATCGGGAAGCCGTTGGTGTCGTTGGTGTAGGCGAGGTGGGCCACCTTCGCGGCCCCGGCGCGCAGCACGGTGACCGTGCGCGCCTCCGCCTCGTCGCGGGCCGATCCGGCGTGCCGTACGCCCGCGCGGTCGAGCGCGTCGAGGGTGCGGCGGATGCCGTCGGCGCCGTCGTCGAGGCTGTGGTTGGAGGCGGTCGAGCAGCCGTCGTAGCCGGTGGCGGCGAGCGCCTGGGCCACCTCGGGCGGGGACTTGAAGGTCGGGTAGCCGGTGTAGTTCCCGTTCGCGCCGTAGACGGTCTCCATGTGACACAGCGCCAGATCCGCGCGGGAGACGACGGACCGGATCCCGGCCAGCATCGGACGGAAGTCGTAGCCGTTGCCGCCCGCGTCGAAACGGGCCCGGTCGATGATCGAGCTGTGCGGCAGGACGTCGCCGGAGGCGACGAGCGTGAAGCCGCGCGGTGCGGCGGCGGCCGGGGCGGGACGCCCGGGTGTCGCGTGGTCGTGCGCCTGGCAGGCCGCTCCTCCGGCGAGAAGGACGGTGAGGGCCAGGGCAACCTGCTGTCTGCGTGCAATCATCAGCTCACCCCATCGAGGTCATATTTACTGACGAATAGGTATGAGTTGGTCCGTGTCCGCAAACGGTCTGACCGTCTTCTTGACCCGTCCGGGGCGCACGGGACGCGGACGGAACGCGGAACGAACCGTTCATCGAACCGTTCGTCGACGCGATCGACCGCCCGCCGCAGATCCTTGTGCGTGGCCTGTCCCCCGGCCCCGCACTGAGGTGCCATACGGCCATGACGGCCGGGACCACGCTCACGAACGGGACGACCGCCGAGCACGAGCTCGCCGCATTGCAGCGGGAGCACGGCCGGCCCCTCTTCGCGCTTCTGCTCCGGCTCAGCGACGGCGACCGGCAACGCGCCGAGGACCTCGTGCAGGAGACCCTCGTCCGCGCCTGGCAGCATCCCGAGGCGTTGCGCGCCGACGACTTCGACTCCGTACGGCCCTGGCTCATGACGGTGGGACGGCGGCTGGCGATCGACGCGCGGCGGGCCCGGCAGGCGCGTCCGGCCGAGGTCGGCGACGCGGTGCTGGAGAACGCGCGCGTGTGCGCCGATCACGCGGAGCGGGCGGCCGCGGCCCTCGACGTACGCGAGGCTGTGAAGACACTCACTCCGGAACACCGTGAAGTCCTGGTGCTGGTGTACTTCCAGGGGGCAAGTGTGGCGGAAGCCGCCGAAATCCTCGGAATCCCGCCCGGTACGGTGAAGTCCCGCGCGTACTACGCGCTGCGCGCCCTGCGCCGGGTGCTTCCGGGATACGCGGCCGACCTGCGGTGAAACCAACGGGAAAGTCAAACCTCCGTAAAGCGCCTTGCTGAGGACCCCGGTTGAGTAATCGGCTGTCCTCATCCGTGTTCCGGATGGGCCTCCCACAGAGGCCCGGCGACGGGCGACGCGCACGCACCGGAGGAAGGCAGGCAAGGATGCTGCACAGAGGTCAACAGAGCACGGACGGCACCGGCGGCGGCGAACTCGTCGTTCCCATGGCCTGGTTGTACGCCGAGTACATCGCCGACGAACTGCTGCGTTCCGGCGATCTGATGCCACCGACGTCCTTCGAGTTCCGGGCCGGGCGGGACGCGCTCGCGCTGACCGTCTTCCTCGCCGACACCGAGAACGAGCTCTCCGGCATCCAGGTGGTCTCCCAGTTGGAGAACTGGCTGTCGCTGACCGCGTACGACCAGCCGTGGCAGGACTGGGTCTGTGAGCGGATGGCCGCGCTGACGGCCGAGGCGGTGGCCTCGGGCGAACCGGTGCCGGACCTGGAACTCGCGGCGTCGGCCTGGCGCTGGCTGGAGGAGACCGAGCTGCTCGCCCCCGATCTCAACGCCGTTCCGGGCGGCGGGGCGGGGCTCGGTGAAGACGAGGGGCCGAAGGTCTGGACGCCCGCGTGGCAACTCGGCCTGCCGCTCGGCCACCTGGCCATCCACCTGTTCTAGGTGTTCCGGATTCTTTTCGATTCGGACCAATCCGCGGGGCCGACCACTCCGAATCCCTTGGTCACGATTCTGCGTACCCCTTGAGTGATTCGGCGGGCTGGTGCGTACCGGTGGGAGCAACGAGTAACCCCACCCACACCCAACGGCACGAGGTTTCCGCATGAGGTCCTTGGAGAGGCATCGCGACGTCGGCGCGTACGCGCTCGGCGTGCTGGACGAGGCGGAGGCCTTCCGCTTCGAGGACCACCTCATGGAGTGCCCCCGGTGCGCGGCACACGTGACGGAGTTCGGTCCGGTGACCCGGCAGATGATGCTGTACCGCCGGGCGACGCCCCGGGTCGTGCACCCGATGGCGCAGCCGGGCCCCCAGCTGCTCAACCGGCTCCTCGGCGAGGTCGCCACCCGGCAGCGGGCGCGCCGCAGGCGGCTGGTGTTCGCCCTGGCCGCCTCGGTGGTCCTCGCGGTGGGCGGCCCCACGCTCGCCCTGGCGGCCGGCGGCGACTCCTCACGGAACGCCGAGGCGGCCCCGCGGACCAGCAGCGTCGAGGCCACCGACGCCAAGTCCGGGGTGTGGGCCCAGGTCGTCACCGAGGACGAGGACTGGGGCACCGCGGTGGAGCTCAAGGTGAAGGACGAGTCCGGCCCCCGCTCCTGTCACCTCGTCGCGATCAGCCGCGACGGCACGGAGGAGACCGTGACCGGCTGGAACGCCACCGGGCACGCCTCCGAGGACAACACCATGATGGGCAGCTCCACCTTCCACGCCGACCAGATCGACCGCTACGAGGTCCGCACGGCGCGCGGCGAGCACCTGGTGACCCTCGACCCCAGCTGACGCCGGCCCCGGAGTGAGTTCAGGTCACTTCAGCAGCCGGGACAGTCTGCGGTCCGCGAGCGGCTTGCCGCCGGTCTGGCAGGTCGGGCAGTACTGGAGCGAGGAGTCGCTGAAGGAGACCTCGCGGATGGTGTCGCCGCACACGGGACAGGGTTCACCGGTGCGGCCGTGGACCCGCAGGCCCGACTTCTTCTCCGCCTTCAGACGTCCCGCCGCGACACCCCGGGACCGCTCGACCGCCTCGGTGAGGGTGGTCCGCAGCGCCTCGTAGAGCCTGCCGGTCTCCTCAGCGGTGAGGGTCGCGGTGGGCTTGAAGGGGGACATCCTCGCGGCGTGCAGGATCTCGTCACTGTAGGCGTTGCCGACACCCGCGATCAGGCCCTGGTCGCGCAGGGCACCCTTGATCTGCCGCCGCTCCCCCTTCAGCAGTGCCGCCAGGCGGGCCTCGTCGAAGTCTTCGGCGAGGGGGTCGGGGCCGAGCCGGGCGATGCCGGGGACCTCCTGCGGGTCGGCCACGACGTACACCGCGAGGCGCTTCTGGGTGCCCGCCTCCGTCAGGTCGAAGCCGGCGCCGGTCTCCACGGCCACGCGCAGGGCGAGGGGGCCCTTTCCGGGGCGGGGCGGGCCGCTCGGGAGCTGGTCCTTCCAGTGCAGCCAGCCCGCCCGGGCCAGATGGGTGACGACGTGCGGGCCACCGTCGGTCTCCAGGTCGAGGAACTTGCCGTGGCGGTGCACGGCGACGACCTCGTGGCCCTCGACGGCGGTGGGCGGGGGGTCGTACGTCTTCAGGACGCTGATGGCGACCGGCAGCACGCGCACGATCTCGTGGCCGACCAGGTTCTCGGTGAGGAAGTCCTTGAGCGCTTCGACCTCGGGGAGTTCCGGCATACGTCCAGAGTGCCACCGGTGACGGCGGGGGTCAGGTCAGCGCCGCTCTCGTACGAGGGGATCGCGGCGGTGATCAGCGCCGCTCCGGTACGACGGGATCGCGGCCGTGGTCAGCACCACTCCGGTACGACGGGATCGCGGCCGTGGTCAGCGCCGGTCCCGTACGGCGAACTCGCACCACACGCACTTGCCGCGGCCCCGCGCCTCCACGCCCCACACGTCGCTGAGCAGGTCGACCAGGAGCAGCCCGCGGCCGGAGACCCCCGACTCGCCCGCGTCCCGGCGCCGCGGCAGGGCGCTGGAGGAGTCCTCGACCTCGACGCGAATCCGCCGGTCGGGGCCGGTCAGGGCCCGTAGCGTGACGATCGCGGCGCCCTCGGTGTGCATCAGGGCGTTGGTGATCAGCTCGTCGGCGACCAGTTCGATCTCGTCGGAACGCTCCCGCGCGCCCCAGGCGGCGACCGCGGCCCGGATCATGTGCCGGGCCTGCATGAGGGCCTCGGGGTCCCCGGACGCCACATGCTGCCGGAGGCGGCCGCCGGACTGCTGGGAGTCGGGAGCGCGGCGGCGCAGCAGGAGCAGGGCCACGTCGTCGTCCCCGCCGCGTTCCTCGGCCACGTCGATGAGCTTGTCGGCGAGTTCCCACACGTCCTCGGGGCCCACGGCGATGAGACCGATGAGGGTCCGCATGCCGTCGTCGAGGTCGGCGCCGGGCATTTCGACCAGCCCGTCGGTGCACAGCAACAGCGTGTCCCCCGGTTCGAGTTCGAGGGTGGCGACGGGGTAGTCGAGCTGTCCGAACTCGGCGGACAGACCGAGCGGCAGCCCCCCGTCCACGGTCACCCGGCGGCAGCTGCCCCCGGCCTGCCGGACCAGCGGGTCGATGTGGCCCGCCCGGACCACCTGGACGACTCCGGTGTCCAGGTCGGCCTCGGCATACAGGCAGGTCGCGAAGCGGTCGGTGTCCAGTTCGTGGAGGAAGACGGAGGCGCGGGCCATGACGGTGGCCGGGGTGTGGCCCTCGGCGGCATAGGCCCTCAGGACGATCCGCAGCTGGCCCATGACGGCCGCCGCGTGCGTGTCGTGGCCCTGGACGTCCCCGATGACGGCACCGACCCGGCCGCCGGGCAGCGGGATCAGGTCGTACCAGTCGCCGCCGATGTCCCGGCCGAGGGAGCCGTCGGCGGAGGCGGCCCGGTAGCGGACGGCCACGTCGCTGCCGGGGACGCTGGGGATGGTCCGGGGCAGCATGGCCTGCTGGAGGCCGGTGGCGAGGTCCTTCTCCTGCTCGTAGAGCATGGCCCGCATCAGGCTCTGGGCGATGCTGCTGCCGAGGGCGATGAGAACGTTGCGGTCCTCGGGGGTGAAGCCGTGGCGGTCGCTGTAGAGCAGGCCCATGGCGCCGATGGGACGCGCTTCGGCGATGAGCGGGAGGTAGGCGGCGGAGGTGATGTTGAGGCCGGTGATGTGCGGCCACAGGATCGGGTAGCGGTCGGCGAACTCCTCCGGCGACTCGATGAACCGCGGGCTGAGCGTGCGCACGGCCTCGCTCATCGGGTACGGCTCGTCGATCCGGGTGATGTCGGTGCCGGGCACGAAGCTGCCCGCGGGGCCCTCGGCGATCAGCCGGATCCGGCCCGCCTCGACGAGCCCCATGACCAGGCTGGTGGCGCCGAGGTGGGTGAGGCCGTGGGTGTCCTTGAGCACGTCGATGACGTCCTGGACGGTCCGGGCGTGGGCCAGGGCGGCGGTGGTGAGCTGGACGACGCTGGTCTGCCGGCGAAGGGCCTCGTCCTGGGCGGCCAGTTCCCGGCGGGCCTCCAGCTCGCCCATCTCCTGGGTGGCGTCGCGCACGATGCCGACGATCCGGCGCGGCCGACCCGTCTCGTCCCGCCGGATGTAGCCCTGGGTGTGCGTCCAGCGCAGGGTGCCGTCGCGGCAGCGCAGCCGGAAGTAGGTGCCGTAGTTCTCGCTGCCGTCCTTGATGGCCTTGGCGACCAGGGCGTCGAGCCGGTGCGCCTCGCCCCTGGGCACCCGCACGCCGAGGGTCATCGGGTTGCCGTCGTACTCGTCGTGGCGCAGGTCGAAGACCTCGTGGGCCTGGGCGTCCATGTGGAGCAGGCCGCTGTCGAGGTCCCAGTCGAAGCTGCCCATGCGGTTGAGCGCCAGGATCGGATCCGGGTGGGCGGGCCAGTCGTCCGGGAGTGCCAGGGCGCTCGCTCCCCGATCAACCATGGGCCCACCTTGCCAGGAATCGCCCGATTATTCGACCGGGGAGGGCAAGGTTGTCGGGGACGGCGCTCCTCGGGACTGCTGAGCCGGAGGAGGCCGTCGGGGCGCTTCCCCGGGCCGCCTCGCGCGCCCGTTCGGGTTGCGCAGGCGGAGAGGAGGTACACGGAGAGTCACCCTGGGTGTCCGGCGCGACAATGGAGGCAGGAGCGAGACGCGTGGACTGGTTCACCGCACCCGACTACTGGCTGAGCCGGCTGGTCTTCCAGCGGGCTCTTGCCGGGCTGTACTTCGTCGCGTTCCTGGCCGCGGCTCTCCAGTTCAGGGCGCTGATCGGGGAACGCGGCATGCTGCCGGTCCGGCGATTCGTCGCCCGGGTGCCCTTCCGCAAGGCGCCGAGCCTCTTCCAACTGCACTACTCGGACCGGTTCTTCGCGGGCTGCGCGTGGACGGGCTGCGGAGTGGCCCTCGCGCTGGCGGCGGGGCTCGACTCGTGGCTGCCGCTGTGGGCCGGGATGCTGCTCTGGCTGCTGCCGTGGCTGCTGTACCTGTCGATCGTCAACGTCGGCCAGACCTGGTACGGCTTCGGCTGGGAGTCGTTGCTCCTGGAGGTCGGCTTCCTCGCGGTGTTCCTCGGCAACGACGAAGTCGCCCCGCCGGTCGTGGTGTTGCTCCTGCTGCGCTGGATCCTGTTCCGGGTCGAGTTCGGTGCCGGGCTCATCAAGATGCGGGGTGACGCGTGCTGGCGCAAGCTCACCTGCCTCTACCACCACCACGAGACCCAGCCGATGCCGGGCCCGCTGAGCTGGTGGTTCCACCATCTCCCCCGCCCCCTGCACCGGGTGGAGGCGGCCGCGAACCACGTCACGCAACTCGCCGTGCCGTTCTTCCTGTTCGCCCCGCAGCCGATCGCCACGGCCGCCGCCTCGCTGATGATCCTGACCCAGCTGTGGCTGGTGCTCTCGGGCAACTTCGCCTGGCTGAACTGGATCACGATCGTGCTGGCGGTGCCGGCGCTGCACCTTCCGGGCGAGGCACCGGATGTGCCCGCCGCGCCGCTCTGGTTCGAGGTCGTGGTCATCGCCGTCGCCGCGCTGCTCCTCGGCCTGAGCTACCACCCGGTCCGCAACATGCTCTCCCGCAGGCAGATCATGAACCGCTCCTTCGACCCGCTGCACCTGGTCAACACCTACGGCGCGTTCGGCAGCGTCAGCCGGATCCGCCACGAGGTGGTCGTGGAGGGCACGACGGACGACGTGCCGCGTCGGGACTCGGAGTGGAAGGAGTACCAGTTCAAGGGCAAGCCGGGTGATCCGCACCGTTGGCCGCGCCAGTTCGCGCCCTACCATCTGCGCCTGGACTGGATGATGTGGTTCGCGGCGCTCTCCCCCGCCTACGCCGACGCGTGGTTCGGCACGATGGCCGAACGGCTCCTGGAGAACGACCCCGCCACCCTGCGACTCCTGCGCCACTCCCCGTTCCCGGCCGATTCCCCGCCCCGCTACGTCCGCGCCCGCCTGTTCCGCTACCGGTTCACGACGTGGCGGGAGCGGAGGCGGACGGGGGCGTGCTGGGAGCGGACGTATGTACGGGATTTCCTGCCGCCGACACGGTTGGCAGGGGTGTCTCAGAGGCCGTAGACGCGGCCGGCGGGGGTGGCCCACAGGCCGTAGACGCGGCCGACGGGGGTGGCTCACAGGCCGTAGACGCGGGTGGCGGTGGCAGCGAGGACCTGGTCGGCGTCGCCCTCACCGATCAGCTCCCGGGCGGTGACCAGTACATCGTCATAGGTCGCCTCCGACGTGCACACCGGCCAGTCCGAGCCGTACATCACGCGGTCCGGGCCGAAGGCGTCCAGGACCGTGTCGGCGTAGGGGCGCAGGTCGTCGACGGTCCAGTGCGCGGGGTCGGCCTCCGTGACCATGCCGGAGAGCTTGCAGACGGTGTTGGGGAGGGCCGCGAGGGCGCGGAGGTCGCTCGCCCAGGGCTCCAGGGCACCGGAGGCGATGGGGGGCTTGCCCAGGTGGTCCAGGACGAAGGTGAGGTGGGGCAGGGACTCGGCCGCCTCGACGCAGGCGGCCAGCTGGGGCGGCAGCACGACCAGGTCGTAGAGCAGGCCCGCCTCGGCGACCGCCGCGAGGCCGCGCAGGACCTCCGGGCGCAGCAACCACCGCGGGTCCGGCTCGCCCTGGACCTGATGGCGGATGCCCTTGAGGAAGGAGCCGCCGGGGAGGGCGCGGAGACGGGCGAGGTCGTCGGCGACATCGGGGCGGGTGAGGTCGGTCCAGCCGACGACCCCCGCGATCAGGTCGTGCCCGGCCGCGAGAGCGAGGAACTCCGGGGTCTCCTCGGGCACGGTGACCGTCTGGACGAGGACGGTACGGTCGACCCCGGCGGCGCGGGCCTCGGCGGCGAGGTCCTCGACGGTGAAGGTCCGTCGCAGCGGGCTGTCCGCGGCGATCCAGTCCTGGTCCCGCACCGCCAGGTCCCACACGTGGTGGTGCGCGTCCACGACCGTCACGGCAGCTCCCACACCACCGGCAGGCCGGCGGCGGCGCCCTCGTCCGAGTAGTCGTGGACCACGTCCAGGAGTTCGGCCATCCGGGCCTGCCAGGTGACGTTCACCGGCAGTTTCTCGAGTTCGGCGAGGAGGCGGCCGTAGTCCTCGCACTCCAGGACGTGGAACAGGTCGGTGCCGCTGCGCCAGATCGTCCAGGAGGAGGCCCCGGCCGCGCGGATCGCGTCGGTGAGTTCGACCGGGACCTCGCGGTGGGCGGCCTCGTACTCGTCGATGCGGTCGGCGCGGACCGTGGTGTGCAGGGCGACTCTCATGTGTGGTCCTCCAGTAGTCCCGTGTCCCGCAGTTCCTGCCAGAAGGTCTCCGGCACCGCCACCGCGAACTGGTCGGCGCAGTCGTGCACCTCGGCCGCCGAGCGGGCGCCCACCAGGACGCTCGCGACGGCCGGGTGGGCCGCGCAGAAGGCGAGGGCGGCGGTCCGCAGGCTGATGCCGTGCCGGCCGGCGATCTCCTTCATGCGCAGCGCCTTGTCGAGCAACTCGGTCGGCGCAGCGGTGTAGTTGTACGTCGCTCCCGGCTGCGGATCGGCCAGCAGACCGGAGTTGAAGGCGCCGCCGACGATCACCGACACACCCCGCTCGACGGCCGCGGGCAGGAGTGCGTCCAGCGCGCTCCGGTCGAGCAGGGTGTAGCGGCCCGCGCACAGCACCACGTCCACGTCGGTCTCGCGGACGAAGCGGGTGAGCATCTCCACCTGGTTCATCCCGGCGCCGATCGCCCCCACCACACCCTCCGAGCGCAGCTTCTCCAGGGCCGGGTAGCCCTCCCGGAAGGCCGCTTCGGCATGGTCGTCGGGGTCGTGCAGGTAGACGACGTCCACCCGGTCCAGGCCCAGCCGTTCGAGGCTCGCCTCGAGGGTGCGTCGTACGCCGTCCTCGGTGAAGTCCCAGACGCGGCGCCGTGTCGCCGGGACCGCGAAGCCGTTGGCGAGGTCGTCGCCGCCCGCGCCGGAGGGCTCCAGACGGCGGCCGACCTTGGTGGAGACGGTGAACTCCGCGCGCGGGTACGCCTTCAGGACCTCGCCGAGCCGCTGTTCCGACAGGCCCAGACCGTAGTGCGGGGCGGTGTCGAAGTAGCGGATGCCGCGCTCCCAGGCGGCGGTCACCGCCTCGTGGGCCTGCTCGTCGCTCACCTCGGTGAAGAGGTTGCCGACGGCCGCCCCGCCGAAGGCCAGTCGGCTGACCTCGACTCCGCTGCGCCCGAGGGTGCTCACTGGCCCGCCGGGCGCAGGCGCAGGCCCCGCATGCCGCCGTCGACGGCCAGCGAGGTGCCGGTGGTGGCGCCGGAGAGGGGGCTCGCCAGGTAGGCGACAGCGCCCGCGACCTCGTCGGCCGAGACGAGTCGGCCGGTGGGCTGACGGGCCTCCAGTGCGGCGCGTTCGGCGGCCGGGTCGGCGGCACCGGCGAGCAGGCGGCCGACCCAGGGGGTGTCCACCGTGCCGGGGTTGACGCAGTTCACGCGGATGCCCTCACGGACGTGGTCGGCGGCCATCGCGAGGGTCAGGGCCTGCACGGCCCCCTTGGTCGCGCTGTACAGCGCCCGCTGCGGCAGGCCCGCGGTGGCCGCGATGGAGGAGGTGTTCACGATCGCCGGGTGCGCGGACTCTCGCAGATGAGGGAGCGCGGCGCGGGTCACCCGGACCATGCCGACGACGTTGACGTCGTAGACGCGGTGCCACTCCGCGTCGTCGTTGTCGGCCACGGTGCC
Organism: Streptomyces sp. NRRL B-3229; assembly: GCF_000719505.1. Taxonomy (NCBI): domain Bacteria; kingdom Bacillati; phylum Actinomycetota; class Actinomycetes; order Kitasatosporales; family Streptomycetaceae; genus Streptomyces; species Streptomyces sp. NRRL B-3229. The sequence continues at coordinate 69,991 of NZ_JOGP01000038.1, forward strand.
CTGGGCGCCGATGCCCGCGTTGTTGACCAGGACGTCGAGGCCGCCGAGATCGGCGGCGGCCGCCGCGACGGCCGCACGCACGGAGTCGTCGTCGGTGACGTCGGCGCGGTAGCCCCGGAGCGGCTTCTCCACCGCGGACGGATCCAGGTCGAGGACGGCGACCTGGGCGCCGCGCGCGGCCAGGAGTTCGGCCGTGGCCCGGCCGATGCCGGAGGCCCCGCCGGTCACCAGGGCCTTGAGACCCTCGAAGTCGCTCATGCCGCCTGCCCCTTCTTCCGTGTGTCGTCGGCGAGATCTTCTGCCCAGAAGGCGCCGTCCGGGAACGTGTAGCGCGCGATGGACTCCGGGTACATCTCGGCGGAGAGCCCGGGAGCGGTGGGTGCCGTGTAGTGGCCGTCCCTGATCACCACGGGGTCCTGGAAGTGGTCGTGCAGATGGTCGACGTACTCGATGACCCGGTCCTCGGTGGTGCCGGTGACGGCCACGTAGTCGAACATCGAGAGGTGCTGGACGAGTTCGCACAGGCCGACGCCGCCCGCGTGCGGGCAGACCGGGACGCCGAACTTGGCGGCGAGCAGCAGGACGGCGAGGTTCTCGTTGACGCCGCCGACGCGGGCCGCGTCGATCTGGACGACGTCGACGGCCCCGGCCTGGAGGAGCTGCTTGAAGACGACCCGGTTCTGGACGTGCTCGCCGGTGGCGACCTTGACCGGGGCGACGGCCTTGCGGACGGCCGCGTGGCCGAGGACGTCGTCGGGGCTGGTGGGCTCCTCGATCCAGTACGGGTCGAACTCGGCGAGGGCCCGGGTCCAGCGGATCGCCTCGTCCACGTCCCAGCGCTGGTTCGCGTCGATCGCCATGCGGATGCCGGGGCCGACGACCCGGCGGGCGACCCGGCAGCGCCGTACGTCGTCCTCCAGGTCCGCGCCGACCTTCAGCTTGATCTGCCGGAAGCCGTCGGCGACGGCCTGGGCGGCGAGCCGGGTGAGCTTCTCGTCGTCGTAGCCGAGCCAGCCGGGGGAGGTGGTGTAGGCGGGGTAGCCCCGGTCCAGTAGCCGCGCGGATCTTTCCCGGGCGCCCTCCCGGCCCCGGCGCAGGATGTCCAGCGCCTCCTCGGGGGTGAGCGCGTCCGTGAGGTAGCGGAAGTCGATCTGGCCGACCAGCCATTCGGGGTCGCTCTCGGCGAGCAGCCGCCACAGGGGCTTCTCGGCGCGCTTGGCCGCCAGGTCCCACACGGCGTTGACGACCGCGCCGATCGCCATGTGCATCACGCCCTTCTCGGGCCCGAGCCAGCGCAGTTGGCTGTCGCCGACGAGGTCGCGGTACAACGTGCCCGGGTCCGCGCACAGTTGGTCGACGGACCGTCCGACCACGTGGCCGCGCAACGCCTGGATCGCGGCGACCTGGACATCGTTGCCACGCCCGATGGTGAAGGTGAAGCCGTGCCCCTCGTGCCGGTCGGACGCGTCGGTGCGCAGCACGACGTAGGCCGCCGAGTAGTCGGGGTCCGGGTTCATCGCGTCGGAGCCGTCGAGCTCCCGCGAGGTGGGGAAGCGGATGTCGTAGGTGTCTACCGCGGTGATGCGGGCGGTGGTCGGGGACACGGAGTGCCTTTCGGTTGGGTGCGGGGGGAGTCAGTCCTGGGCCCGGCCCGTCGTGACACGGGCGATCATGAGGGCGACCAGGATGATTCCGCCGTAGATGGCCTGGATCCAGAAGGACGGCACCTGGGCGAGCGTGAGCAGGTTCTGTACGTGCCCTTGCCGCCGTCGAGGCTGATGCCGCCGATGACCGCGGCCGCGAACACGGTGAAGATCATGTTCTGGCCCTGGTTGGCGCTGATCGCGCCGACGTACCCGGTCTGCATGATGCCGCCGACGGAGGCGAGCACACCGGCCACGACGAACACGCCGAGCATCACGCGCTCGACCCGGATGCCGGCGGCGCGGGCCGCGTCGGGGTTGCCGCCGATGGCGTACAGGGCGCGGCCGACGCGGTGGTACTTGAGGACCAGGCCGGCGACGGCGAAGGCGACGGCGGCGAGCCACACCGACATCGGGATGGTCAGGAAGGTGGTGGTGGCCAGGGAGTAGAAGCTGTCCGGCATGCCGAAGAGGGTCTTGCCCTTGGTCGCGCCGACGAGCAGTCCGCGCAGCACGATCAGCATCGCGAGCGTCACGATGAACGCGTTGAGCTTGAACTTCACGACCAGGACGCCGTTGAAGGCGCCGACCACCGCGCCGGCCACGAGGACCGCCAACAGGGCGAGGGCGGCCGGGAATTCGGTCCCCCAGCCGGACTGGGCGGCGGGCAGGACGAGCAGGGCCCCCACGGCGGGCGCGATGCCTACGACCGACTCCAGGGACAGGTCGAACTTGCCGGTGATCAGGACGAGGGACTCGGCCAGGACGACCATGGCGAGGGCCGCCGAGGCGCCGAGGATGGAGATCAGGTTGCGTTCGGTGAGGAACGAGTCGTTGACGAACGCGCCGAGCACCATCAGGAGCAACAGGGCGGGGACGAGGGCGAGTTCGCGGGCCCGGCGCAGCAGCACCGTCCGGGCCGTGCCGGGGGTGAGGGCGCGTGCGGGCGCGAGCGGGCGGGCCTTGGTGTCAGCCATGGTCCACTCCTTCTATGGAGGCGATCAGCTCGTGGTCGCGCCAGCCCGCCGGGTGCTCGGCGACCACGCGGCCGTGGAAGAGGACGAGTACGCGGTCGCAGCGCCGCAGGTCGTCGAGTTCGTCGGAGACGACGAGGACCGCGGTGCCGTCCTCGCGGGCGGTGTCCACGCGCGAGAGCAGGGATTCCTTCGACTTGACGTCGACGCCCGCGGTGGGGTTGATGAGGACGAGCAGCCGGGGGTCGGAGGCGAGCGCGCGGGCCATGACGACCTTCTGCGCGTTGCCGCCGGACAGGTCGGAGACGGGCTGGTCGGGGCCCTCGGCGTGGATGTCGAGGCGGTCGATGAGCGCGGTGGCGAAGCCGCGTTTGCGCTCGGTGCGCACGAAACCGCGGCGGCCGAGCCGGTCCAGGACGCTGAGGGTGGCGTTGTCGCCGATGGTCATGCCGAAGACCAGGCCCTGGGCGTGCCGGTCGCGCGGCACGAAGCCGACGCCGGCCTTGAGCGAGGCCTGCACGTCGCCGAACGGCAGCGGTCTGCCGTCGAGTCGGGCCGTGCCGCCGGAGGGGGTGTGCAGTCCTGTGAAGGTCTCGGCCAGCTCGATCTTGCCGCTGCCGCTGATGCCGGCGAGTCCGACGACCTCCCCGCGGCGGACGGTGAGGTCGACGTCGTGGTAGGCGTCGGAGGTCAGGCCCCGGGCGTCGAGGAGGACGGGGGCGTCGGTCTCCCGTGTGCGCACGGCCTGTTGCTGTTCGGCGACGGTCTCGCCGGCCATCGCCTCGACCAGGGCGGCCCGGGGCATGTCGGCCACGGGCGCCGTGGTGATCCAGCGGGCGTCCCTGAGGACGGTGACCGTCTGGCACACCTCGTACACCTCCTGGAGGTGGTGCGAGATGAACAGGAAGGTGACACCGGAGTCCTGGAGCGCGCGCATCCGGTCGAAGAGCCGCTCGATCTCACGGTTGTCGAGCTGCGCGGTCGGCTCGTCGAGGACGATGAAGCGGGCGCCGAAGCTCAACGCCCTTGCGATCTCCACCATTTGCCGGTCCTCGACCTTGAGGTCGGCGGTGCGGGCGTCCGGGTCGACACGTACGTCCCAGGTGTCGAGGAGTTCGGCGGCCTGGGCCCGCAGCGCCCGCCAGCTGATCAGACTCCGCCTGAGGGGCTGCCGGTTGATGAAGAGGTTCTCGGCGACCGTCAACTCGGGTACGACGGTGGGCTTCTGGTAGACGCAGGCGACCTTGCCGCGCCAGGCGTCCCGGTCGGCGAGCGGGGGTGCGAGCTCGCCGTCGAAGCGGACGGTGCCCTCGTCGGGGGCCTGGAGGCCGGTGAGGACGCTGACGAGGGTGGACTTGCCCGCGCCGTTGCGGCCGACGAGAGCGTGGGACTCGCCGGGCAGGACGGTGAGCCGGCCGTCGGCGAGGGCGGTCGTGGGGCCGTACCGCTTGACGACCCCCTGGGCTTCGACGAGTGGGATGCTCATTTGACCGTGTTGCCCCACAGCTTCGGGTCGTCGACGTTGTCCTTGGTGACCAGGGGCGCGGGCAGCTGGTCCTCGAGGATGCCGTTGGGCAGCTTGACGATCGTGGAGTCGTGGTCGGTCGGGCCGGGCTTGAAGGTCTTCCCCTCCATCGCCGCCTTGATGTAGTACATGCCGTACTGGGCGTACAGGTCGGCCGGCTGGGAGACGGTCGCGTCGATCTCGCCCTTGCGGATCGCGTCGAACTCCTGCGGGATGCCGTCGTTGGAGACGATCGCGATATGGCCCGCGGTGCCCGCCTTCTTCAGCAGCCCCTTGGACTTCAGGGTCTGGAGCGTCGGCGCGAGGTAGACGCCGCCGGCCTGCATGTAGATGCCCTTGAGGTCGGGGTTGGCGTTCAGGAGGGTGCTCAGCTGCGAGGCGGCCGTGTCGGACTCCCACTTGGCGGGAATCTCCAGGACCTTCAGCTTCGGGAAGTTCTTCTTCACACAGGCCCGGAAGGCCTCGGAGCGGTCCCGGCCGTTGACGGAGGCCAGGTCGCCCATGATCTGCACGACCTTGCCGGAGGTGATGTGCTCACCGAGGTACTGGCAGGCCTTCTCGCCGTACGACACGTTGTTCGCCCGGACGACCATGGCGACCTTGCCCTTGTCGGGGGCCACATCGACCGCGACGACCGGGACGCCCTTGCGTTCCGCCTGGTCGAGGCCGGCCTCGATGGCGGCGCTGTCCAGCGGGGCCACGACCAGGCCTTTGACGCCCTGGTTGAGCTCGTTGTTGATGTCGGTGATCTGCTGGGAGGGGTCACTGTTGGAGTTGACGGTCTTCAGCGCGTCCACGCCCTGGGACTTGGCCATCTTCGGCACGTAGTCGTTGTACGACTGCCAGAACGGCGAGGTCAGCAGCGGCAGGACCACGCCCACCTTGCCGCTCCCGTCGCCGCCCTCACTGGTGCTGCCCGCGGTGTCCTTGGTGCTGCCGCACGCGGTGAGCGCGAGCGAGGCGCTCGCGGCCACGGCTACCGCACCGATGATCTGGACCCTGGTGCGCTTCCCTGCTGTTCTGCCTGCCATCTGGTGGCTCCTCGTTGAGCGTGTTGAGCAGTTGACGGCATATTTATCAGACCAATCCCGCTTGGCAATACCCCGTGGAGCCTTATTTTCCCGCTTCTCCGCCATAGTGGTCCGACCACATCGCCGGTTAGACTGCGGCGCACCCGGCGAGTGGAGGAGTGGCGTGGACGAGACAGCCCCGCAGAAGGGCACCGTGACGCAGCGCGCCATCGAGCAGATCAAGGCGATGATCGGCGAGGGCAGGCTGGAGCCGGGCCAGCGGCTGCCGACCGAACGGGATCTGGCGGCCCAGCTGGGCATCTCGCGCAGTTCGATGCGCGAGGCGATCCGCGCGCTGACCGTCATGGGCGTACTGGAGGCCCGGCACGGTTCGGGCATCTACGTCACCCAGCTGGAGGCCGGCGACCTGCTGGAGACCTTCGGTGTGGTCGCCGACCTTTCCCGGGGACCACGTCTGGTGGAGCTCCTGGAGGTCCGGCGCATCCTCGAGTCGACGGCGACCGCGCTGGCCGCCGCCCGGATCACGCCCGACCAGCTGGCCGAGGTCGAGAAGCACCTCACCGCGATGAACGCCACCGAGGACCCGGAGGAGATCCTCGCCCACGACCTCGCCTTCCACCGCGAGATCGCGGGGGCGGCCGGCAACGAGACGATGGCGGCCATCCTGGACGGCCTGTCCTCCCGCACCTTCCGGGCCCGTGTCTGGCGCGGCTACCAGGAGGAGGGCGCCTTCGCCCGCACCCGGCGCGAGCACGCGGCGATCCACCGCGCCCTGGTCGCCCACGACCCGGAGGCTGCCCGGGCGGCGGCGGCCGCGCACGTGGGCGAGGTCGAGCAGTGGCTGCGGGCGCAGCTCGGGGCGTGACGCAGGGGCTGTACGTGCAGGTCCTGCTCACACAGCCCCCGTGCTGAACGTCCCACGACGAACCGCGCGAGCACTCTCGACGTGAGGTCCGCCGCACGGCAGAGTTCTCCTCACGTACTCGCCAGTAGCCCGAGGAGCGCACGTGACCAGCTGGGTCGGCCGCACCGCCGCCGAGATCGCCGCCGCCGTCCGCGAGAAGCGGGTCACCCCGCGCGAGGTGGTGGCCGAACACCTCGACCGGATCGGGAAACTGGACGGGCGCCTCGGGGCGTTCCGGGTGGTGCGGGCCGAGGCGGCGCTCGCGGAGGCCGACGAGGTGGGGTCCCGCGCCGACTTCGGCGAACTGCCCCTGGCCGGGGTGCCGGTGGCGGTCAAGGACAACCTCTCCGTGCGCGGCGAGAGCAACCGCGTCGGCACCGCCGCGACCCCGGACACCCCGGCCGAGGCCGACCATGTCGTGGTGGCCCGGCTGCGGGCGGCCGGTGCGGTGGTCGTGGGCCTGACGAACGTGCCGGAACTGTGCGTCTTCGGCACCACGGAGGGCGTCCACGGCACCTCCCGCAATCCGTGGGACACCTCGCGCACGGCGGGCGGCTCCTCCGGCGGCAGCGCGACCGCGGTCGCCGCCGGACTGGTCCCGCTCGCCCTCGGCAACGACGGCATGGGCTCGCTGCGCATTCCGGCGGCCAACTGCGGCCTGGTCACCCTGAAGCCGGGCTTTGGGGTGGTCCCGGCGGGCATCAGCGACGGCGACTGGTTCGGCATGTCCGAGAACGGCCCGCTCGCGACCACCGTCGAGGACGCCCGCCTGCTGCTCTCGGTCATCGCCGACACCGAGTTCGTACGACGGGAGGCGCCCGCCACCCTCGACGTGGCCGTGTCCCTGCGCAGCCCGCTCGCCGGGGTCACCGTCGGCGCGCCCTACAAGAACGCGGTCCGGGAGGCTGCCGGACTGCTGATCAAGGCGGGGCACCAGGTGCGGCGCGCCGACCCGCCGTACCCGATGTCGCTGGGCGTCACCTCGCTGGCCACCTGGACGGCGGGCACGTCGGTGGACGCGCAGGGACTGGATCCACAGCTGCTGGCCCGGCGCACCCGGGTGCACGCGGCGATCGGCCGGCGCTTCGTCGAGGGCGTGCGGACGGGGAAGGCGCGGCAGGCGCTGCGCGACCGGCTCGAGCCGTTCTTCGCCGAGCACGACGTCCTGCTGCTCCCGGCGCTGGCCCGCCGCTCCCCCAAGGCGGAGGCCTGGCACGAGCGGGGCTGGCTGCGCAACGTCCTCGCCAACACCGCCTACTCGCCGCTCACCCCGCCGTGGAACCTCACCGGCTGGCCGGCCATGTCGGTCCCGCTCGGCACCCTGCCCTCGGGCGCCCCCACCGCCGTACAACTGGTGGCGCGGCCCGGGTCGGAGACCGTGCTGCTGGAGGTCGCGGAGGAACTGGAGCGGCGGCAGCCGTGGCGGCGGACCGCACCGGTCGACTGAGCCGTGTCCCGGTGCGGCGCCAAATCGTTCGCGGTGCGGTCTCGCCGTCCCTAGCCTGAACTGCGTGATCACTCTTGGGCTTTCGGACCGCGCGGGGCGTCAGGTCGTCCTGCGGGACGTGGACGACGAGAACTGGCGGGCCGTCGCGGACGTCGCTCCGCTGGACGAACAGCGCCGCTACGTGGCCGCGTTGGCGGCCCGCTATCTGCTGCTGTCCCTGCGGGAGGGGGTCTGGCACTCGCTGGCCGTGTGCGCCGACGAGACCGTGGCCGGTCATCTCATGTGGGGACGTGACGACGACGGCTCGTACTGGCTCGGGGGGATGGTGATCGACGGTCCCGAGCAGGGCAAGGGCGTCGGGCGGGCGGCGGTGCTGACCCTCGTGGAGTGGCTGGCCCGCCGGTCGGAGTGCACGGAACTCCGTCTGTCGTACCACCCCGGCAACACGGTGGCCGCCCGGCTGTATACCTCCGTGGGCTTCCTGCCGACGGGCGAGCTCTCCGACGACGAGGTCGTGGCCGGTCTGCGCGTGGTCGACGGGCGGCCCCTGTCGGGTTGATTCAGAGGGCCCTGTGCATGATGTGCAGGCCGACGCGGCCGTGCCGGGGGTGTTCGAAGGCGTCCGGGACGGTGCCGAGGATCGTGAAGCCCAGCGAGGTCCAGAGCCCCACGGCCGGGTTGGTCTCGACGACGGCGTTGAACACCATGCCCCGGTAGCCGTCGGCCGCGGCGGCCGCCAGGATGTGCTCGGCGAGTGCGCGGCCGTAGCCGCGGCCGCCCCGGTCGGGGTCGACCATGAAGCCGGCGTTGGCGATCCAGGCCGCGGGGCCACCGTAGTTGGGGGTGACGTAGGCCGAGGCGACGATCTCGCCGGTCTCGTCCTCGACGACGAAGACGCGCTTGGCCGGGTTCATCCACAGGGCGCGGGCGGCTTCCTCGGAGGTGTCGGGGTCCCAGGCGTAGGTCTCGCCGGCGGCCACGATCCGGTGCCAGAAAGGCCAGATCCGCGGCCAGTCGTCGGCCGCGGCTTCTCTGATCAGCATGGGCGCGAGTCTTCCACGCCCATGCCGTCGGCGATCGCGAAGGTCCTGCGGTCAGTCCACGCTGGGCAGGATGTGGGGCTCGGCGAGGTCGTCCTCGTAACCCGCGAGGCGGATGGGAGCCGAGCGCGCCCACACGTCGAGACTGCCGATGTCCCCGGGCCGTCGGCCCGCGCGCTCCGGGCGTTCCTTGGGGCGCTGTTCGCGATTCGTCTTCTCCGGTGTCACCGCGCACTCCTTATGTGTCGGGCTCACCCTCGGGACGGGTACCTGTCAACCTACGGTCCGGTGCCTGGACGTCCGCTCGGGTCTGGGTCGAGATCGGGTTCGGACGCGGTGGCGCCGGCAACTCAGGTGAGAGCAGGCCATGGTGAACGGCTTGTCCCGGGACGGACTGTGGGTGTGGGTGGGACCCCGTACTGCCGTCCGTCCGCTACAGACTAACCAGATGAGCGGGGGCTCGCTCGATAGGGGCCGAAAACAAGGTGTAACCATTGCAATTCGACTGTGGTCTTTCGGCCGTTTTCCACGTGATTTGTCATTCAATACCCCTTCCTGAAGTCACCCGTTCGGCCTAGGGGTCGACCGGGCCTCCGAGCAGGGCGGTCGCGCAGTTCAGATCCCGTTGGCCGAATCGCAAGGCGCCCATGCTGTGCTGGCCCGTGGCAACGGCCGGCCCGGCGGGAGGTCTGACGTATGGAACTGCGCAGTGTCGACGAGCTGATGGATCTGCTGCACGCCTGCGGCAGCGAACACGCCCTGCGGACCGCCGCGCTGCTGCGCCGCAGCAGGCCCGCCGACAAGGAGCTCCAGGTGGCCGGTCTGCTGCTGGGCCTCGGACCGGCGGCCGAGGCGTTCCGCGGCCTGCTCGGCGACCGCGTCCACCGGCTGCTGCGCCACCACGGCCCCACCACCGACGACGACCTGCTCCGCCTGGCCGGCGAGGACGGCCTGACGGCCCGGTTCGACGCGGGCGTCCTGGAGGACTGGCGGGCCGTCCTCGAACTGGTCGCCGCGCACAACTCCCGCCTGGAGTCTGTCGACTGACGGCCCGTCATGAGACGGTACGGCGATGACGTCGTCGTACGGACTCAACGGCAGGGCCGCCCTGGTGACCGGCGGCACCCGCGGGATCGGGCTCGAGGTCGCGCGGCAACTGGCCGACGCCGGGGCGCTGGTGTGCGTCACGGCCAGGGACCGGGACGACGTCCGCCGGGCCGCCCGTGCCCTCGGCGGCATCGGGCTGGCGGGCAGCGTCGCCGACCCGGACCATCCGCGCGCGGCCGTGGACCTCGTCCTCAGCGAGTTCGGCCGGCTCGACGTGCTGGTCAACAACGCGGCGACGAACCAGCCGTACGGCCCCCTCATGGAGGTCGATCCGGACGCGTGGCGCGAGGCGTTCACCGTCAACGTGGAGGCTCCGCTGCGGCTGGTGCGCGAGGCGTGGCGGGCGTGGCTGCGGGAGCACGGCGGCTCGGTGGTGAACGTCTGCACGGAGGGTGCCGCGCATGTCGGGCCGAACGTGGGCGCCTACGGCACCAGCAAGGCGGCGCTGCTGCATCTCACCCAGCAGCTGGCGGGCGAGCTGGCTCCCCGGGTGCGGGTCAACTCCGTGTCCCCCGGGCTCGTCCGCACCGAGATGGCGCGGTTCGTGTGGGAGCAGGGGCCCGTCGAGCTGCCGCTCGGGCGGATCGGCGAGCCCGAGGACGTCGCGCGGGCCGTGGTGTGGCTGGCGTCCGACGCCGCCGGGTGGATCACCGGGGCGGATCTGCTGGTGGACGGGGGCACCCGGGTGCGGGCGGCGCGCCCGGGCGGGTACGCCGTCCACGACCGGCTGCGGTCGTCGGCCCCGCCACCCTCATGACGGGGTCACGGGAACAGGGCGATGCCCACGAGGACGATCAGGCATACGAAGACGACGAGCGCGATCATGCCCCAGCCCCAGGGGTGCCTGATCCGGTCGGAGGCACCGCCGCGGGGCCGGTCCTCGGGCAGCTCGCGCTGGACCGGACGGTCGCTCGCGTAGAACTCCTCGTCGGTCGGGTAGCGGTTGCGCGGGTCGTCGAACGCGCGCGGATCGATGCTGTGTGGACGTGCCATGACAACTCCTGGCAGGGAACTGACCGTGGTCCGGGTTCCCCGCCGCCGTCGGCCCACACGTCAGGGCCGACGGTTCCTGCGGCCGGGGCTCACCACTTGCCGGGCGCGTAGTCCTTCAGGAAGACCCCGTACACGTCCTCGCCGTCCTCACCCCGCACGATCGGGTCGTAGACGCGGGCCGCGCCGTCGACCAGGTCGAGGGGCGCGTGGAAGCCCTCCTCGGCGAGGCGGAGCTTGTCGTAGTGGGGGCGCTCGTCGGTGATCCACCCGGTGTCGACGGAGGTCATGAGGATGCCGTCGCTCTGGAACATCTCCTGGGCACTGGTGCGGGTGACCATGTTCATCGCGGCCTTGGCGGCGTTGGTGTTGGGGTGGCCCGCGCCCTTGTAGCCGCGGCCGAAGACGCCCTCCATCGCGGAGACGTTGACGACGTAGGCGCGGCCGCTGCTCGCCTTCTTCGCCGCGTCGGCCATCGCCGGGCGCAGCGCGCTGATCAGGATGAACGGCGAGGTGTAGTTGCAGAGCTGGGTCTCCAGGAGCTCCACCGGAGAGATCTGGTCGATGGTCTGCACCCAGGTGTTGCTGTCGACGACGTCCGGGACCAGGCCGCCCGCGTCGATGGCCGTGCCGTCGAGGTGCCGGGCGACGCTGGCGTTGCCCGCGACCAGGGCGAGGTCGGCGACCTGCTGGGCGTCGATGCCGGAGATCCCGGCGGGCAGCGAGGCCAGCCCGTCGACCGCGCCGGAGCCGAAGGCGCCGATGACATGGTGGGCGGGGAGCTCACCGGCGGGCAGCGGGGCGCTCTCACCGTCGACCAGGGCCGCGTACGCGGACGGCAGCCGGCGTACGGTCTGGGTCGCGTTGTTGACGAGGATGTCGAGCGGGCCCGCCTCGGCGACCTGCTCGGCGAGTGCGACTGCCTGGGCCGGGTCGCGCAGGTCGATGCCGACGACCTCCAGGCGGTGCAGCCAGTCCCCGGAGTCCTCCATGGCCTTGAAACGGCGGATGGCGTCCTTCGGGAACCGCGTGGTGATCGTGGTGTGGGCGCCGTCGCGCAGCAGCCTCAGCGCGATGTACATGCCGATCTTGGCGCGGCCGCCGGTGAGCAGGGCGCGCTTGCCGGTGAGGTCGGCGCGGGCGTCGCGCTTGCCGCGGTTCAGGCGGGCGCAGTCCGGACAGAGCTGGTGGTAGAAGTAGTCGACCTCGACGTACCGGGTCTTGCAGGTGTAGCAGGAGCGGGGGCGCTGGAGTATCCCCGCGACCCTGCCCTCCTCGGTGATCGAGGACGGCAGGATGCCCTCGGTCTCGTCGTCGATGCGCTGGGCGGAGCCGGTCGCCGTGGCCTCCGTGACCGCCTTGTCGTGCGCGGTCTTGGCGGCCCGGCGCTCCTGTCGGCGGCGCTGCTTGACGGTGCGGTAGATCCCGGCGGTGGCCCGGCGCACGGCGATCGCGTCGGGGTGGTCCACCTCCAGCTTGTCGAGCTCGTCGAGCACGCTCAGGCAGACGGCCAGCCGCTCCGGGTCGATGCCGGGGCCGTGCACGACCTCGTCACCGGGCTCGTGCATGGTCGCCGAGCCGTCGTCTGTCACCGTCATCGCGCTGCCGTTTCCCTGGTCACCCGTGCGGCACCCGGGCCGCGTCCACTGGTCGAACGCGGAATTTTACTTCAGCGCGGGGCCGGGCCCGCAATCCGGAAACGATCAAGAGCCGCAGGCGGACAGGAGTCCGGCCACCTCCTCGGACAGGGACCGGGCGAGCAGGTCCAGGTCGGGCACCGCTTCCGCGTCCGCGACCAGGCCGTAGTGGACCTGCCCCCGGTACGTCGAGATCGCTACGGCGAGGGACTGGCCGCGGGCGAGCGGGGCGAAGGGGTAGACCTCCGTGACCGGGTTGCCGCCGAGCTTCAGGCCGATGCTCGGCAGGGGCACGCTGGTGACCAGGATGTCGAACCAGAGCCGCGCACCCTGGCTGACCAGCGGGCCGCCGAGCCGGTGGCCGAGGGCCGGGACGTGGTCGGCGAGCAGGGCGACCGCGCCGGCGCCCCGGTTGGAGCCCGCGTCCTTGTTGCGGTCCATGGCGCTGCGGACCGTGTCGAGGCGGCCCAGCGGGTCGGGGTCGGAGACCGGAAGCCGTATCAGGTACCCGGAGAGCCGGTTGCCCTGTGGGTGCGCGGTGCGCGGACGGCGCTTGGAGACGGGGATCAGGGCGCGGGGCGCCACGCCCGCACTGCCGTCGCCGCGTTCGTCCAGCCAGCGGCGCAGGGCGCCCGCGACGACGGCGATCAGGACGTCGTTGACCGTCCCGCCGCGGGACTTGCGGACGCGGTGCACGTCGTCGAGGTCGACGACGACTCCCGCGGTGCGGCGGGTGCCGCTCGGCTCGGCGGTGAGCGCCTGGGAGGAGCGCACGGCCACGGAGGACAGGGCGACGCAGGCGCCGATGTCGAGGGCGCGGCCGAGGTCGGAGACGGCGCCCCGGACGAGGCCGGGCAGTCTGCGCACGTCCGGCAGCAGGCTCTTGGCCGGCTCCTCGGGGCGTGGCCTGCGCTCGGGCAGGTCCATCGGGTCCAGGACGGCGGCGGCGAGCGTCAGTGCGCGCAGTCCGTCGGCCAGGGCGTGGTGGAACTTGAAGAGCACCGCGAAGGAGACACCGTCCTCGCCCGGCAGGACATGCGCCTCCCAGGGCGGGCGGTCACGGTCGAGCGGCCGCTGCATGAGCCGGCCCGCCTCGGTGTGGAAGTCGGCGGTCGGGGCGTGCAGCAGGACATGCCGGAGCGGGTCGAAGTCGGGATCGGGCACGCGCGCGGCGCCCCCGAAGGCGTACGGGAGGCCGAGCGGCCACGCGTCCCGGATCCGCATCCTCAGGCCGGGCACGGCGGCGGCCCGGACCGCGAGCAGATCGGCCGCGTGAGCGCCCGCGGTGGGCGAGTGCGCCGTGAAGACGCCGAGTGCTCCCAGGTGCATCGGGTGCTCGGCGGTTTCCATGTTCCAGAACGCCAGGTCGAGAGGGGCGAGCAGGTCTGAAGTCAATGGCTTGCCTCGCGTCGACGACAGGTGGACCAGCAGTCAATCGCCCTCCGGCGATTACGGTCAAGTACGATCAAGCTACGCACAGTTAACAGCAGATTACGTTCGAGTCCCTGGCGCAAGGGGTGGGACACAAGAGGCGGACGCGACAACCGCCGGTTGCAGCACAGCGCTCAGCCGCCGGGAGTCCGCTTCAGGTAGGTGGCCGTCTCGGCGAAGCCCAGTCGCCGGTAGAAGTCGGCGGCCCTGCGCGTCGGCACGCACACCTCCGCGTCGGCGGCCCGCTCGGCGGCCTCCAGCACCGCACGGACGAGCCGTGAGCCGAGCCCGCGGCCGCGCAGTTCCGCCCGGACGGTGAGTTCCAGGAGTTCGAGGACCGTGCCCCCGGCGAACAACGTGGGCACGCGGGCGGCGTAGGCGTACCCGACCACGCGCCCGCCCTCCTCGGCCGCCAGGAACTCGGCCCGGCCGGCCGCCGCGGAGGCGAGGACCGCGGGGAAGGTGACCGTCCTGAAGCGGCCCGGTTCCGGGATGTGGCTCGTGGTGAAGGCGCGGAGCAGGCGGAGGACGTCGTCCGCGTCGGCGGGCCGCACCGCGCGGACCGTCACCTCGGGTCTCACCGCGCGGACCGTCACCTCGCTCCTGCTCCGCATCCGCCTACGACACCAGCTGGCCCTTCCCCAGGGCGATCACGCCGCCCTGGGAGACCGTGTACAGCTCCGCGTCCCGCTCCGGGTTCACTCCGATCGTGGCGCCCGGCGGCACCTCGACGTTCTTGTCGATGACCGCGCCCCGGACCACCGCGCCCCTGCCGATCTTGACGTTGTCGTGGAGCACCGAGCCCTGGACCACCGCGCCCGGATCGACCAGGACGCCGGGCGACAGGACGGAGCGGGTGACCTGGCCGCGGATGAGGCAGCCGGCGCTGATGATGGACTCGCTCGCGATGCCGCCGGCGTTGAAGCGGGCCGGGGAGAGCTGGCCGGAGTGGGTGTAGATGGGCCACTGCCGGTTGTAGAGGTTGAAGGCGGGGCGCTCGGCGATCAGGTCCATGTGGGCGTCGTAGTAGGCGTCCAGGGTGCCCACGTCCCGCCAGTAGCCGCGGTCGCGGCTGGTCTCGCCGGGGACGTGGTTGGCGCTGAAGTCGTAGAGCTGGGCCTCGCCGCGGTCGGTGAGCTGCGGGAGGATCGAGCCGCCCATGTCGTGGACGGAGTTCTCGTCCTCGGAGTCCCGCTGGAGCGCCTCGATCAGGGCCTTGGTGGTGAAGATGTAGTTGCCCATCGAGGCGTACACGGTCTCCGGGTCGTCCGCGAGGCCGGGCGGATCGGTGGGCTTCTCCAGGAAGCGCTCCACCGTGAGGCCGTCCGAGCCCGGGGAGATCACCCCGAACGACGAGGACTCCGAGCGCGGCACCCGGATCCCGGCCACCGTGACGCCCGCGCCAGAATCGATGTGCTGCGTGAGCATCTGGCGCGGGTCCATCCGGTACACGTGGTCGGCGCCGAAGACCGCGACGTACTCGGGCCGCTCGTCGTAGATCAGGTTCAGGGACTGGAGGATCGCGTCCGCGCTGCCCAGGTACCAGCGCGGGCCGAGGCGCTGCTGGGCGGGCACCGGCGTGATGTAGTTGCCGAGCAGGCTCGACATCCGCCAGGTGGTGGTGATGTGCCGGTCCAGCGAGTGCGACTTGTACTGCGTGAGCACGCAGATGCGCATCATGTC
This sequence comes from Streptomyces sp. NRRL B-3229, assembly GCF_000719505.1. Lineage (NCBI taxonomy): Bacteria > Bacillati > Actinomycetota > Actinomycetes > Kitasatosporales > Streptomycetaceae > Streptomyces > Streptomyces sp. NRRL B-3229. The sequence goes on from NZ_JOGP01000038.1 coordinate 85,403, forward strand.
GCCGTTGACGAGGTTGGAGAGCACGAAGTCGACGAGGCGGTACGTGCCTCCGAACGTGACCGCCGGTTTCGCGCGGTCCGTGGTCAGGGGCATCAGGCGTTTGCCCTCTCCGCCCGCGAGTACGATGCCGAGCACCGAAGGTCCACCACGACGCATGGCCGCTCCCCTCACCCTGGTTTGAACCATGCCTGCCCTTGTGCGGGGCTTAGTACGCCTGTTTGACGATCTCCTCGTAGAGCCGGACCGTACGCCGGGCGACGGCGTCCCAGCCGAACTCGCCCACCGCGCGTTCCCGGCCCGCCTCGCCCATCCGGCGGGCCGTCTCCGGATCTCCGATCACGGAGTCGAGTGCCCGCGCGAGGGCCGGCTCGAACGCGTCGTCCACATCGACGAGCAAACCGGTCCCGCCGTCGTCCACGACCTCGGGGATCCCGCCGACCCGTGAGGCGACCACGGGGGTCCCGCAGGCCATCGCCTCGAGGTTGACGATCCCGAGGGGTTCGTACACCGAGGGGCAGACGAACACGGCGGCGTGGGTGAGGAGCTGGATCACCTCGGGGCGCGGCAGCATCTGCGGGATCCAGTGCACGCCCTCGCGGACGCGGCTCAGGTCCTCGAAGAGCTCGCGGAACTCCCGGTCGATCTCGGGTGTGTCCGGGGCGCCCGCGCACAGCACGACCTGCGCCGCCGGATCGATGTCCCGCACCGCGCGCAGCAGGTGGGGCACGCCCTTCTGACGGGTGATGCGGCCGACGAACAGCACGAAGGGGCGGTCGCGGTCCAGGCCGATGCGGTCCAGTACGTCGGTGCCGTGGTCCGGCCGGTACAGGGCGGTGTCGATGCCGTTGTGCACGATGTGGACCTTGGCCGGATCCAGCGCCGGGTAGCAGCCGAGGATGTCCTCGCGCATCGCCCCGGACACGGCGATCACCGCGTCGGCGGTCTCGATCGCGGTGCGCTCGGCCCAGCTGGACAGGGCGTACCCGCCGCCGAGCTGCTCGGCCTTCCAGGGCCGCAGCGGTTCCAGGGAGTGGGCGGTCATCACGTGCGGGATGCCGTGCAGCAGCTTGCCGAGGTGACCGGCGAGGTTGGCGTACCAGGTGTGCGAGTGGACCAGTTCGCGGTCCTCGAGGCCGGCCGCCATGGACAGGTCCACGGAGAAGGTGCGCAGCGCGTCGTTGGCGGCGTCCAGCGCGGACCAGGGCCGGTGCCGGATCACGCCGTCGGTCCGGCCCTCGCCCCAGCAGTGCACATCCAGGTCGACGAGGGACCTCAACTCCCGGGCGAGGAACTCGACATGGACACCCGCGCCGCCGTACACGTCCGGCGGGTACTCCCGGGTCAGCAGGCCCACTCGCACCCGGAACCCCCTGTCTTTCGGCTGGTCGGCTTTCATGGTCACCCAGATGTGCCGCGCGGGGAAGAGCGCGGGGCTCGTGTGAAGCAACAGTCACCGCACACGCCGCCTCCCGGCAACCGGTAGTACAGACAGCAGCTGCGGCGGCGGAGGGTGCGGGGGTCGAGGGTGCCTTCGAGCAGCGGATGGGCGAGGAGCTCGGCCGCGAGAGCGCGGGCGCCGGCGCCGCGGGGGCCCAGCTGCCGGACGGCTCCCACGAGCGCCGAGGCCGCGTTGCCCCACAGCAGTCCGCCGGCCGGCCGGTACGCGGTGCGCAGGGCGGCCGCGAGGGGTTCGAGGTGGCCGTGCAGGACGACGTCGGCGAGGGTCCGTGCGTCACCCGGCAGGGACTCCCCCGGTCCCTGGGGAGCGACCCAGAGGTCGTCGGGCGCGCTGCCGTCGGGGTCCCAGTGCAGGCGCCCGGGCGACAGGTCGGGAATCCGGCCGTAGACCGCCGCGCAGCCGAGAGCCACGGACCACAGCCGGGCCGCGAGGCCCAGGTGGGCGATGGAGGCCGCGATCCGGGGCTCGGGGGCGTCCAGGGCGTCGGCGACCTTCCGAATACGAAAAGTCAGTGGATTTCCGTAAACATCCGATGATGCGTTCTCGTAGACTTGTGCGAGAGTCGGCAGCGCCGGGCGCGAGGTCTCGGCGGGGTCGCCGATCGTGTGTAGGACGAAGAAGGCGCCGAGCGGTCGCAGCGCCGCGAGTTCCGGGTCGAGGTCCACGACCAGCAGTAGTACCAAGGCCCCTAGGGGGACCCAGCAGGGGCCCTCCACCCCGTGTCACCCGCCCTGGGGAGGACACGGACCGTTTTGTACTCCATCGGCAGTAGGACCCATTGCCTGCTCAGGTACGACGACGGGAAGAACTTTTCCGGGCATCGTGTTGCTCATGGAAGACGACAGTCCGTCGCCCCGGGCCCGTGGCCCCCGCCTCACGCAGAGGAGCTGCTCATGAGTGCCCTCGCGTTGTCCGTGCTTCTGTCCCTCGTCTCCGCCGTCGCCTACGCGGGCGGTGCGATCGTGCAGGAGCAGGTCGCGGTGTCGCACCCCGACGAGCAGTTCGCGCCGCTGCGCCGGCCGAGCTGGTGGGCGGCGGTCGCGCTGAACGGCCTGGGCGGACTGCTGCACGTGGTCGCGCTCGCGTACGGTCCCCTGAGCCTGGTCCAGCCGCTGGGCGCCCTGACGATCGTGTTCGCGCTGCCGATGGCCGCGCTGTTCGTGGGCCGCAGGGCCGGGGCCACCGCCTGGCGGGGCGCGATCATGGCGACGGTCGGTCTGGCCGGACTGCTCTCCCTGGTCGGCGCGTCCGACGCGCAGTCGCTGGGCACGGCCCAGCGGGTGTTCGCCGGGCTGGTCACGGCCGCCGCGGTGGTCGCGCTGATGATCGCGGGCCGGGCCGCGCACCGGCACCCGGTGGTGCGCAGCGTGCTGCTGGCCACCGCGTCGGGCATTGCGTTCGGCATGTCCTCGGTGTTCACCAAGACGGTCGCCGTGGACTGGAGCGACGGCATCGCGACGGCGGACCTGCCCTCGCTGGCCGCGATCGGCGCGCTGGCCACGGCCGGTCTGATGCTGTCGCAGGCCTCCTACCGCGGCGCGGGCCTCGCGGCCCCGCTGGCCACCCTGACGGTCGTGAACCCGGTGGTGGCGGCCGCGGTCGGCATCACGATGTTCGGTGAGACCTTCCGCTACGGCACCACCGGCACCGCGCTCGCCCTGAGCTGCGGTGTGGTGGCGGCCGGCGGTCTGATCCTGCTCACCACGGAGCGGATCCAGCGCACCCACGCCGAGGCGGAGCCGGCGGCGGCCGAGCAGGACGAGGTGTTCCTGCCCGCGCCCGTTGAGGCACCGGCCGACGCGCTGGTGCGCGAGGGCGTGCTCGTCGAGCAGGTCGCCGCCCTGCGGGAGGGACTGCGCAAAGAACTGCTCATCCCGGCCCCGGGAGCCCCGCGGGCGGTCCTGACGGACGGTCCGCCCGGCGGGCACCCGGCGTCCGGCACCGAACTCCCGACGTACTACGGCCCCTTCTACGGCGCCGCGTACATCCCGGTGCCGGTGCTCGACCGGCACCGCACCCGCGTCAAATCCTGACGCCGCCGGCCCGGAGGTACGCCACCGGGTCGATGTCGGAACCGAAGCCGGGCCCGCTGCGCACCTCGAAGTGCAGATGCGGGCCCGTGCTGTTGCCGGTGGATCCGGAGCGGCCGATGCGCTGTCCGGAGCCGACCGTCTGCCCGGCCTTCACGGAGATCGCGGACAGGTGGGCGTACTGGGTGTAGCGGCCGTCGCCGTGCCGGATGACCACCTGGTAGCCGAAGGAGCCGCCCCAGCCGGAGGCGACCACCTTGCCGGCCGCGACCGCCTTCACCGTGGTCCCGGTGGGCACCGCGAAGTCGACGCCGGTGTGGTAGCCCTTCGACCAGGCGGAACCCGCCTTGTGGTAGGGGGTCCCGAGGGAGGCGTTCACGGGGGCGACCAGCCCGGTGCCGTGGGCCTTCTCCTCGGTCTTCTTCTCCCTCTTCTCCGTGTGCCGCGAGGGGGCCGTCTTCGGGGAGGACGTCTTCTTGGAGGACGTCCTCGTGGAGGAGGCGGGATCGGCGGTGGTGGTCGTGCCGGCGGGGGCCCGCAGCTTCAGCCGCTGCCCGGGCAGGATGAGGTCGGGATCGGCCCCGATGGTCTGCCGGTTGGCGTCGTAGAGCTGCCGCCAGCCGCCGCGGACCCTGTGGGCGTCGGCGATCCCGGAGAGCGAGTCGCCGCGGACCACGGTGTACATCCGTGCGGTACCGGCGCGGGACTGCGGGGTGGTCTGCGGCCGGACGTCGCGCACTGCGGCAGACTCCCCGCCGAGGGGCTCGATGTCCGGGGTGCCGCCGCCCCGGGTCAGCCCGGCCCGCACCGAGCACGTCGGCCAGGCGCCCGGCCCCTGTCCGTCCAGCACCTTCTCGGCCACCGCGATCTGCTGGTCCTTGGTGGCCAGATCCGCTCGGGCCGCGTAGCGGGTGCCGCCGTACGCCTCCCACGTGGACCGGGTGAACTGGAGCCCGCCGTAATAGCCGTTGCCGGTGTTGACGCTCCAGTTGTTGCTGGACTCGCACGCGGCGACCTTGTTCCAGGTGTCCACGTCGGCCGCGTGGGCCGTGCCGGTGCCGATGAGCGGGACCGCGATCCCGACCCCGCCCGCCGTGACGGTGAGCGAGGCGCGGTTGATCCTGTTCGGCTGATACCGGCGGTGCCGGCCTCGTACGGCCATGGAGGCCTCCCCCTACGACATGGGTCCTGCGCCAGGAGGGGCAAAAGTAAGCGCAGCGAACAGGCCATGACAAGACGGCAACCAGCCGAGCCGCGGCTCAAGCGGGCGGCTTCCCCGCCGAGTTGGGAGACGGCTGAGGCGGGTGGGGGGTTCCGTGCGTATGTGCCTGCGAAACGCTGCACACCCCGGACGTGCGCACGCCGTACCGGCACGTCAGGATGGCCAGGGTCGATACTGGTCGGACGACCGGCACCACCGATAACGGATGCTTTAGGAGCCACACCGTATGAGCACTACAGCGCAGATCGGCGTCACGGGCCTCGCGGTCATGGGCCGCAACCTGGCCCGCAACTTCGCCCGCAACGGCTATACGGTCGCCCTGCACAACCGGACCGCGTCGCGTACGCACGCCCTGGTCGAGGAGTTCGGGAGCGAGGGCGACTTCATCGCGGCCGAGACCGCCAAGGAGTTCGTGGCGGCCCTGGAGCGGCCGCGTCGGCTGGTCATCATGGTGAAGGCCGGGGAGCCGACCGACGCGGTGATCCAGGAGTTCGCGCCGCTGCTCGAGCCCGGCGACATGATCATCGACGGCGGCAACGCCCACTTCGCGGACACCCGGCGCCGGGAGCGTGAACTGCGCGAGCAGGGCATCCACTTCGTCGGCATGGGCGTCTCCGGCGGCGAGGAGGGCGCGCTCAACGGCCCGAGCATCATGCCGGGCGGCCCGAAGGAGTCGTACGACTCGCTCGGCCCGATGCTGGAGAAGATCTCTGCGAAGGCGGCCGACGGGTCGCCGTGTGTGACCCACGTCGGTCCCGACGGGGCCGGGCACTTCGTGAAGATGGTGCACAACGGCATCGAGTACGCCGACATGCAGCTGATCGGCGAGGCGTACCAGCTGCTGCGGGATGTCGCCGGGTACTCCCCCGCGCAGATCGCCGACATCTTCCGCACCTGGAACACGGGACGGCTCGACTCGTACCTGATCGAGATCACCGCCGAGGTGCTCTCCCACGTGGACGCGGCGACCGGCAAGCCGTTCGTCGACGTCGTGGTGGACCAGGCCGAGCAGAAGGGCACGGGCCGCTGGACCGTGCAGATCGCGCTGGACCTCGGTGTCCCGGTCTCCGGTATCGCGGAGGCCGTCTTCGCGCGCTCGCTGTCCGGGCACGCGGAGCTGCGGGAGGCGTCCCGCGGACTCGCCGGGCCCAAGGCGTCGCCCCTGTCCGAGTCCGAGGCGGGTGCCTTCGCGGACCGGGTCGAGCAGGCGCTGTACGCCTCGAAGATCGTGTCGTACACGCAGGGCTTCCACGAGATCGCGGCGGCGCGTGAGGAGTACGACTGGGACATCGACCTGGGCGCCGTCTCCGCGATCTGGCGCGGTGGCTGCATCATCCGGGCGGCCTTCCTGGACCGGATCCGCTCGGCGTACGACACCCGCGCCGACCTGCCGAGCCTGCTCTCCGACGACACGTTCGCCCGGGAGATCGCCGACGCGCAGGACGACTGGCGTGACGTGATCATCGCGGCGACGCGGCAGGGGGTTCCGGTGCCCGGGTTCTCGGCGGCGCTGGCCTACTACGACGCGCTGCGCGCCGAGCGGCTGCCGGCCGCGCTCACGCAGGGGCAGCGCGACTTCTTCGGTGCGCACACCTACCGGCGCACGGACCGCGACGGCTCGTTCCACACGCTGTGGGGCGGGGACAGGTCCGAGGTGACGGGCTGAGCGTCGCGCCGACGAGGGGGGCCACCGTTTGGTGGCCCCCCTTTTTTTCTGTCTGCGCTCCCCGTCAGGTGAGCGGTGGTCCCGGTTCCGGGTTCGGCACGGGCTCGGGGCCGGGCGGCACGGGGTCGGGGCCCGGCGGAACCGGGGACGGCGCCGGGTCGGGGGCCGGGCCGGGGCCTGGTGTCGGGGTCGGGTTCGGGGGCGACGGGGGTTCCGGGGCCGGACCCGGTGTGGGGACCGGTCCGGGGCCCGGGGTGGGACCCGGGGGGACGGGGTCGGGGTACGGGTTGGTCATCAGGTCCTCCAGCCAGTCGATCGACACCGGCACGGTTTCGTGTGCCGCCGTCTCTGGACTACTCCCCGCGTACCCGCGAGCCCTCCTGGCAGTCACTCGGGGGTGTGAGGGGTGGGGGCCGGGTGGGCG
>NZ_JOGP01000039.1:0-34911 GCF_000719505.1 Streptomyces sp. NRRL B-3229
CACGCTACGACAAACGGGCCTACACCTACCTCGGCACAGTCACCCTCGCAGCACTCATCATCTGGCTCCGCACATGATCCGAGAAACAGCGCCTAGTGCTGTGACCGGAAAGGTTCACCGGGTTCGAGAGCGGTGAGGGACCGGACGAACGGTTCGTGCCTTGGGGGTGAGAAGATCGCGCTTTGACCATCCGCCTGCATGACTTTGATGGCGAGCACTCGCTGACGTTCGATGCCGGTGGCCTGGCTGCCGATGTCGCCGTAGCCGCCGCCGGGCACGAGCCGAACGGGTACTTCTGGGAAGGTTTCGTGCGGTTTGCCTGGCCCGATATTGCCGAGCGTCTCGATTTCGACAGCGAGGCTGGCATGGTCTGCGCGGTCGGCGGTTCGAGCGACCTCGTGCGACTCAAGACGGCCGTTGAATCCGTCATCACGAGCCCCGAGACAGTCCGCGACATCATTGCCCGTGCGGAGACTTCGGGCTTCGAGTTCGACGACTGATGCTGTGACCTCGCCGGGTTGGGCGGGGTCAGGTCTCGGCCCGGTCGAATCTGGGTGGGATCGTCCTGAACAGCGGTGGTCTGCTGGTGGACAGCGGCTGGTTGCGGATGTTTGGAAGCCCGGGTGACGCTCACGCTGAGAGGCTGCCGGGTCTGGTGGAGATCAACGCGATGCCCGCGACGTTTGATCCGGCCTGGCGGCCGGGGGCGGGGCTGGTGGTTGCGCACGATGTGCTGGGCGGGGTCTTCGCCCTCAACGGGGGGAACCCTTGTGAGGCCGGTCGGCCCGGTGAGCCGGGCGAGATCATCTACTTCGCCCCGGATTCGCTTGGCTGGGAGGCGCTGGGCGCCGGACACTCAGCTTGGCTGTCCTGGATTCTCTCCGGAGGGCTGCAGGAGTTCTACGGGGGCCTGCGGTGGGACGGCTGGCGCGGCGAGGTGTCCGTGCTGAACGGCCGGCAGGGATTGTCGTTCTTCCCGCCGTTGTGGTCGGCCGAGGCCCGCCAGGACCTGCCGGCGGCCAGTCGCCGTGCGGTGCCCATGGCGGAACTTTTGGGGCTGAGCCGTGGCTCGTGCCGGCAGTTCGACGGCGCCGACCCGGGGTTCCTCGGAGCCGTCTGAACCGGCTCACGCAGCCAGACGCCGGTAGCGGATGAGCGCGGTGGCGATGCCGGCGAGGCGAGGAAGTGTTCGGCCTTGCGCTGGTAGCGGCGGTGCAGGCGGCGGCATCCGGCAAGCCAGGCCACCGTGCGTTCCACGGTCCATCGGTGACGGCCCAGTCGCTGGGAGGACTCGATGCCCTTGCGGGCGATGCGGGGGGTGATGTTCCGGGAGCGTAGCCATCGGCGCAGGTGGTCGTAGTCGTACCCGTTGTCGCCATGGAGCTTGGTGGGCCGTCGTCGGCGCGGCCCGCGGCGGGAGGGGATGGGCGGGATGCCGGGTACGAGGGGTTCGAGCCCCTGGCTGTCGTGGGTGTTCGCGGCGGAGATCCCGATGGGGAGGGGCAGACCGGTCCGCCCGGTGATCAAGTGGATCTTTGATCCCTTCTTGCCGCGATCTACGGGATTCGGACCTGTCAGGTCCCCCCTTTTCGTCGCGCGCATGTTCATGGAGTCGATGGCGCACCGGGACCAGTCCAACTCGCCACGCGCGCCGAGTCGGTCCAGGACCAGGCGGTGGAGCTTGCCCCATACTCGGGCCCGGCTCCACTCGGTGAACCGCCGGTGCGCGGTCGGCCCGGACGGGCCGAAGACCGGTGGCAGTTGCCGCCAGGTACACCCCGTCGTGGCCACGAACAGGATCGCCGCCAGCACTTCGCGGTCACCGTAGCGACGTCGGCCGCCACCCTGCGCACGCACCGGCGCAGCCGGGATCACCCGCTGGAACAACTCCCACAACCCGTCCGGCACCAGACGCTCCACCATCGTCATCACGGCCGCCACCTTAGTGATCAAGCCAGTTGAGACGATCTCTAAGAACTACGGGAACGGCAACTACGACATCGGCACGGCGGACATGGTGGTCCGGGTCCGGTGCAACGATGCGGAGGCCGGATACACGGTGGCCACGGAAGCAGGTGCACTGTTCTCTGCTGCATGGCTGAAATTCACCAGATCCCATGATCCCGCGAGGGGATCAGCGGGGAGCGCCGAGGGGAGCGACTGTGCGCAATCTCCTGAACCGCCAGCTCTCGCAGGGCCGAAAACCGCTGCGCTATGCCACTGGTCACGGACGCCGGGTAGCAGCCACCGCCGTAAAAGGTCGGACGGCTGTCTGATCCCAGGGTCTGTCGCGGGTGCTCGCGAGGGCGATGACGGTGACTTTGAGTGTGCGACCAAGGGTACTGCCGAGGCCGGTGCGTCCTGCCGTTCAGGACGGGACCGAGCACCAGGGTGGGTGTCTGGTGGACGGCCCACAGGCTCTCGGCTTCAACAGGCAGCCCTATGTCACAAAGCGGCGCCCTGCCTGCTTATAGAGAGGAAGCGCGGCGTGACGGACGCCGCCCTAGGACACAGGGACTGGGGTATGGATCCCATGACGACAACGGCCGCGGTGGGAGTCGCCGCAGGCGGCTACCTCCTGCGTCTTGGCCACCGCTGGATCAGACTCCGCGCACAGGTCCGGCGCGCGGAACTCCACCAGCACGGGCTGTCGGAACGCGCCCGGTCGCTGCCACCGGGCAGCCGCCTCATCGAGAAGACCGCGCATCACAACGTCGACCTCTTGATCGGCGGCACAATCACGGGCCGTTCCACAAGGCGAGGCGCGCCATGACCACTGAGCAGCCGCCCCCTCCCGTCCACACCGCAGATGAAGAAACACTGCCAACGCCCGCTCTTTTCCGGCGCCATGACTTCAACGCCTTCTACACGCAGGAGATGAGCGCGGTCACGGTTTTCCTCATGCACCAAGGCGCCACCGCCTACGAAGCGGCTGACGCCGCCCACGAGGCGATGGCCACACTCTTGCCGGACCTGTGGCGCACCCTGGACCACCCGCGGACCTGGTTACGGATCACCGCGCAACGCTGTTACCGGCGCCAGAGCAATACGCGCGCCGCCCCCACAGACCCGGTACCCGACCGTCCGGGCGGCACATGCCCGCTGGCCGCCGTGGTCATCTCCGAGTTCCAGCAGGCCGTTCTCGACGCCCTGCGCCGGCTACCGCCCACTATGCGCACCGTCATGGCCTGGGACATCGACGGGTTCACCTACACGGAGATCGCCGAAGCCCTCGCCATGAGCCCCGCCGCCGTGCGACAGAACATCAGCCGCGCCCGCAAACGGCTCATCACCCTCCTCGACCTCTGACCACCGTCCTCGACCTCCACAAGGGGGATGCACATGAACAGCCGCACCGACCGCGTACTTGGCGAGGGCGGACGCAACGACCCCGAACAGCTGCTGGACCAGCTGCTGGCCCGCCACCGCACCCAGCTGACCAGCACGGTCACCAACGCCCTCGACACCGACACCGGCAGCACCGCCCTGGCCCCCCTGCGCCGCGAACTCTTCCACGGCCTCAAGCCCCTCAAACTCGCCGCACCCACCGGCTGCACGGCCAACGACAGGACGCCTGAAACCAACCCCCCGCTTCCGCCCGCCCGACTCCAAGACGTCCTCACCCAGCTCCGCGACATCAGGCTGATGGTGGAACAGACATGCGCCGACGCTGACGTGCCGACCGACCTCCACACCAGGTCGCATAGCGTGATCACCGCCCTGCAGCGCCTGCACGCCGGCCTGCAAGGACGCAACCTGACCCAGAACCAAGTCCGCGCACTCTTCAGGGAACTGGCGGAGCAGACCGCGCACATCGGCACATCGATGCTGGGACAGCGCACCCAGCTACCACGGCACATTGTGGAGCAATGGCTGCGAACGACCGGTTCCCTCCAAGGCATTGAACGCACGGCCCTGCGTCTGTTCAGGGACGCCGACGACAGCGTCCCCACCCAGGGCTGACCGAACGGACGAACACGCCAGCCCATCCGTCCGGGCATACCGCTGCGCCCTCGAAGCCGGAGCCTTCTCCGGTGACCTTCCGGGAGGTCCATCGCTCACGTGGGTGTGGCACGGCGTGGTCCGGGGGCGCGGACGTGGGGACGGTCGTCGCGGCCGACGTCGTCGGCGAGAGCATCCTGGGGCAGGCGCCGGCAGCGGTGCAGCAGTTGGGCCAGCTACTCGGACCTGCTGTTCGACGATGGGTGCCAGGGCGGCCAGCACCTCGGTGTGTGAAGTGTGTTCGCCGGCCGCGGTGGCAGCGCGGACCAGGATGTTCAGACGCCGGTCAACATCCTCGGGCCACTGCACCGAGGTCGCGCCCGCTATCAGCAAGCAGCCCTCGCAACCGGCTGCTTCTGCCGCCCGAACCGTGCAAAGGCCGGTACCGCAGTGATTTCGCCGACGAAGATCGACGATGATGGAGCCCCTCGCACCAGACGATGACAAGGGGTGGGTGACGTGGCCGGCCTGATCAGGCGCCAGGAGCATGCAGTGAACGTGGATTACCACGGATGGGCCTTGCAGGACTTCGACGACGCACAGGTTCCTGTGCTGTTCCCCGAGGGTTTCGAGAGCGGCACGTTCCTCACGGCTTACCCTGGGCGTCTTGATTTTTACAGCGCCGGGCACACCCACACCGCGTCCCTGACGGTGGAGGTCTGGGACGGGGAGCCTGTAGTGCCGGCCGGGGAGTGGGACGAGTCGGCTCTGGCCAGCATCGCCTGCTCTTCGGGCAAGTTGCGCGCCAGAGGGATGGCGGCAGGACCGATGCCAGAGGCGATCGAGTTGTCGGACGGCCCCGGCCTCTGGACGGTACGAGTGGTGTGCACCGGCCGTGAGGCAGCAGCAACGCAGACCCAGCACGGCGTGGTGCACGGGGTCGAGCGCTACATCGCGCAGTTCTGGCCGAACGCCTAGATGCCGGGGCGGCTCGGTTCCCGAGCCGCCCCGTACCTGAGCCGATGCAGCCTACGAAGTGATTTCGATCCAGAACGCGTCGTCCGGCCCGTCGATGACGCGGTTCTTGTCATAGAACTGCGCGAGCAGGATTCCGGCAGCTCCGTTGTCCTCCTTCTTTACCGGCAGGACACTGAAGTTGCCCGGCTCGGCCAGAGGGTCGTAGTCCGAGTGGCCTGCTCCCTCGTACGTAGATGCCATCGGGTACTCGTCACATTCGCGCGCATATCCGGCTGATGTTGCGTAGTCCTCGCCGAAGTACTTACCGCAGTTGTAGACGGAGCGGTTGCGGTTCAGGTCGCGGCGTCGGGTGTCCCAGTACAGACGTGTCAGCCCGAGATCGGGCCCCTTGCCCGGAAGGTCCTTCCTCGCCATGGGGGGCTGCGTCATGCCTGGCGTGGCGAACCCCTTCTGGATGTGCAGGGCTACCTCGCGCTCCGGAGCTCCGGCCGCCGTGCTGTACTGCAGCGGCGTCAGGACGGCCCACGAGGCCGCGCCTGCCGTTGCATTAGGCAGGTATGGAGCCTTGTCCCAGCGGGGCGGCAGCATGAACAGATCGCCGCCCGTGATCGGCTCAGACGCCCAAGCAGGTGGTGCCTTCAGGCTGATGTTGGCCACGTACACCGCGGCGACGAGATCGGTCTTCGGGGTGTCGGATCCCTGGCCTGGGGCGACGGTCAAGGTGTGCTTGTAGGTGTCCGCACCCAGCAGCTGGCTCCATGTCCGGGTGAAGGGCATCGTCACGCCGCCTTGCGTGTACGCCGCCGTGGACGGCCAGCTGTGGGTGATGCTGCCCTTCGTCGTGATGCCCATCGCGGCAGCGCCGTTCTCGCGGGCCGTGGTGAAGTCGGTGAAGTAGTACGTGACCGTGATGGTCCTGCTGTTCTTCGGAATGGTGCCGATGGCAAGCACATCGAAGTGACTGGTGCCGACAGGGTTCCCGTTGCGCAGCCAGACCTGGTCGAACTGCTTGCCGGAACACACCGCGTAGCGGGACTTGACGTAAAAGGTCTGCGTCGCCAGTCCAGCTACGCATTCCTGGGTCGTCATCGTATGCGGAGGCTCGGGAAGGCTGACTGCCGCGGGCGTCCGGGAGGCGATCGGTCTTCGGCTCGGGGGCTGGGATCGCGCCGAATAGTCCTTGGCGAGCGGAGCGTAGGACTTGGCCTGGCCGAGCGTCTCACGAGGCAGAACGGCCTGCGTGGCCTCCTCATGGGACAGGCCGCGTAACTTGCTCGGCTGCTGCTGCAGTTCGGCGAGATCGAGCGGCTCTGCGTTCACTGGCCGCATGTACGACTCCATGGCGGTGCCGGGTCTGAGCGACGCACTGGATCTCGTCCACCGGTCGGGACGCGAGGTAGCGGACGTACAGCAACTGCACGATGGGCCGGGCCGGGCGGCAGAGGACCGCTTCAGGTGTCTGGCCGGGCGCTGAGGCCGGGGGAGGGGTGAAGATGCCGGCGTCGATCAGGCGGCGGGAGCGCACGGCCAGCGACCGGCGCAGCTCCGCCAGCTCGGGAGGAGGCGGGGGTGTCTCGCGGGCGGGGCAGAGGACGGCGTGCGGCACCAGCGGCTGCCGTCTCCGGCCGGGTGCGCGACGCCGGAGCTGACGTGCCAGCGGCAGGCTTCGGGCACCTGGGCGGCGGGCAGTTCGTGCGGGTGCTAACGCTCGGAGGGGGGTTTGTTGGTGTGCCGAGTGCTTGCTGACTTGGGGTGTTGTGGGTTTGCTGAGAGGTCGAGTGGGCGGTTGGGTCGGGGTGGGCGGGGGGCTGAGCTGGGGTTATGTGTTCTGTGTGGAGTGTGGCGGGGTGTGTTGTAGGTAGTTCTAGCGCGTAATGACTCGTTTGGTGTTTGTGCTGGTGAGCGCTGTTTTGCCTGGTGGGTGGGGGGTTAGCGGCTGCGGGTGGGGCGGTGGTGGGTTTCGGCGAGGTGGTCGAGTTGTACCGCGTCGAGGGCAGCTTTGGTGATGCGTTCGGTGCCGTCGTGGATGGCGGTGATGGCTGCTTGGCGGATAAGCCTTGTGAGGGATCCGATGCGGCCCGGCGGTGCGCTGGTGGAGGTAGGGGGCGTGCCGAGGGAGGGTGCCGGGTTTGTGGTGGTGGAGGTCGAGGGCGTTCTCGATGTCGGTGATGACGTCGCGGAAGGGGTGGCGAGTGCCGTGGCGGGCGGGGAGGGGACCGCAGGTGATGAGGGTGGCGCGGCCGGCGAGCTGGGCGCCGCGGGTGCCGCTGAACAGGGGTGTGTCGGTGACGTTGATGCCGGCGTACACGAAGGTCGCGGACAGGCGTTCGGTGAGGTCTTTGAGCAGGTCGGCGGCCTGGGCGCCGGTGGTGGTGCGGGGGTTGAGGCGGTGGATCTCGTCGATGAGGACGAGTTGGACACCGGCTTGGGTGTAGGTGTGGCAGACGGCGTCGGTGATCTGGGTCTGGGTCATGCGGGTGGTGGTGGGGATGCCGAGGTAGCGGGCGAATTCGGTGATGAGGGTTTTCGCGGTGGCGCCGGGCGGGACCAGGACGTACGCCACGGGTGCCGCGCCGTGGGCTGATCCGGGCGGGGGCGGGTTTTTGCGGGTGTGGGCGAGGTGGCAGGCGCGGCCGACGTTGAGGAGGGCGGTGGTTTTCCCGGCTGCGGCGGGTCCGGTGACGATGAGGGAGGGCCGTGCGGTGGTCTGCTGGTGGCGGCCGAGGATCATCAGGGTGTTCAGCAGGGTGTCGAATTCGATCGGCCGGGTCGGCGGTTCCCCGGGCAGCCCCAGGGCGTGAAACAGTCCGTGGCGGATGTCGCGGGGGGTCGGCCCCGAGCGCAGCTCCAGGCGGTAGGTGTTGTCGGGGGCGATCTTGCGAAGCGCCGAGTTCACCGACATCGTCTTGCCGTACCCAGCCGATCCGTAGGCGACCATCATGGCCTTTGCGTCGATCGTCGCCTGGATGTCGTCCAGTGTCGTCATGAGCGTGTTGGTGGCCACCAGGTGCGCATCGAGGCGGTGGAAGTGGTCGTCGTCCTCTGCGGGCAGCCTGCCGTAGTCCACGTCGCCGCTCACACGTTCTCCTCAGGGGTGTCGTCGTCCGGCCCGCTCGCGGCCAGTGGGATCGGGCGCGCCCAGCCGTCCGGGACGGGCTGGTGCGGGATGTAGCCGGGATCGGCCCGCCGCAGGTCCGTGGCGTCCGATTCGGCAAGTTCTGCCTCGGCCTCCGCCTCGGTCAGCGCACCCAGACGCTCGGGCGGGACGGCGGTGGTGACGGCCTCGAAGCGCTCGCGGCGCAGCCGTGCCGCGGCCTTCATGTCCGCGCGAAGCCGCCGCGCCTTGGCGGTGCGGGCTTTGCGGACCTTGCTGACCTGCTCCTCGCTGGCCGCCTCGGCCAGAACGGCGCTGCCCAGGTACACACCGTCCAGGCCGAAGACCTCGATGGTCATGTCGTGGTGGGGCAGGTGGCGCACCGCGACACGGACGCCGGCTTGGCCGACCATCCAGGGGGCGATGTAGTGGCGGTTGCGCCACCGCACGCCCTGCGTGGTGATGGTGCGGGTGCGTCCGTCGTCCTCGAGCCCGAAATGGGCCAGCTGTTCTGCGGCAACGTCGTGCAGGGGAGTGGGGTCGCACGACCACGTCTGCATCGGGGTGCGGCCGCCCAGCGCCCTGGGCTGGTGCTCGGTGTTCCACCAGTGCACCCACTTCAGCAGCAGTTCCACGAACGCCTCGAAGGAGAGTGCGGGCTCGTCCGGGTCTGCGGTGCGCCCGCCGGTGAGCGTCTGCCGGTGCACGTAGCGCGGCATGGAGACGAACAGCATGTCCTCGACCGCACCGTTGAGCGCCTCGATGGTGCCCTTCAGGTGCGGGCTGTAGGCGGGAAGATCGACGACGGGCACGGCGCAGGCGCCCAGGGCCGAGGCCACGGTGGCACACAGGAACTCTTTGCCGCGGTCCACCCGGATCAGGCCTGGCAGGCCGCCGGCCGGGCCGAAGGGCTCGGTACGGTCCAGGGCCATCCGCAGGGCCGCCAGCACCGCATCCGCGCTGGGTGCATGGGGCGTCACAGCCACCCCCGTGATGACTTTGGTGTGGCAGTCGATGAACCAGGTCACCCAGGGCTGCACGAGCTGGTCCTCGAGCAGCACCCGCACGGGCACACACTTGTGGTCGCCCTCCCAGGCGGCGTTGCGGTGCGCGGGAGGACGCTGTGCGAACACGTCGAAGGCCCGCCGGGCGGCCTCCCCCTTGGCGAGCCCGGCCCGCTCCCCGGGCGTCAGGTCCCGGCGCAGCGCCCGGTGGATCGTCGACAGTGACGGGGCCGCAGGCATGCGGGGATCGTCCAGGGCCCGCTGCTTGAGCTCGCGGTGGACGGCGGAGGCGTTGCCTCCCCACAGCACCAGCAGCCGCCGGATCTCGGGGGTGACGCTGAACCGTGTCCGGGATGCCGCATCGACGTGGCCGGTGGCGCGCGCGGTGGCGACCCACCGCCACACCGCGCGCTCCGAGCGGCCCACGGCCGTGGCGACCAGCTTCACGTGTGCGCTGGTCAGCTCGCCGCTCTGGTCCAGCGACAGCAACCGCGGCAGCGCGGCCAGCCGCCCCGAGCGGGCGGTGAACACCGCTTTGCTGGCACCCTGCGTGCCGGCAGAAGAGTCATTCATGCGGTCTGCTCCTTAAATGGATACGAAGCGCGGAAGGCCACAAGTGCCGTGCTTCCGCAGGGCGTTGGCGGTGTCCGGGCAGGACGGTGCGGGCGGCCCCTGGGCCGTCGCCAGGGCTGTGAGGCGGCGTCATGCCAGGGGGAGGCGGACACGGCCCAGCCGTCAGCCAGCGCCGGGTGCGAGCATCAGCACCTTCGCCAGGAAGGGGGCGTGTTCCTCACAGCCCGGCTGCCCGAGGAGCACTCGTGCGCCGGGATACCGGGGAGGACCCGGCCCGGCCGCCCTGCTGCGGCGCCGTCGGGTGGACGGCTGCGGTCGGCGCTGAGCCAGTTCTTGTCAGCGCCGGCCGCAGGCATGCAGGGGCGCCCTGTGATGCGCCGGGAAGGAAGTACCGGGCCTGCCGGTCACCGCAACGCGGAGCCACCGGCACCCGAAGAGGCTGTTCGGGGACTGGGAGATGGGCTCCTCGGCGACTGTGGTGGCCGGTTTGGTACTGCTCAGGTGTTTTCCAGCAGGCGCTGGATCCCGTCGTGGATGGCTGCGGTGCGTTGTTGCGGTGTGAGCCAGGCGGCCGTGGAGCCCTGGCCGGTTTTGTTGATGAGTAAGACGTTGTCGACGACCTCGGCCACCGGGAACAGGTGGCTGATGACGATGACCCTCTTGTCCTGGGCCACGCTGTCGCTCAGGACGGCGAGGGTGTCGCCCAGGCGGATGTTGTCCAGAGAGCCGAAACCTTCGTCCAGGAACAGGCTTTCCAGCTTGTTGTGGCTGGTGTTGTGGAGTTCGACGAGCGCCAGCGCCAGCGCGAGGGAGCTCTGGAAGGTCTCTTCGCCGGAGAGGGTCTCCGGGTCGCGCGCGTGATTGGTGGCGCGTTCAAGGATCTGGAAGTCATCGGTGAATGCGTAGTCACCCATGGAGATCTGCCGGAGGATCCTGCTGCCGTGCCTGAGCAGCGCATGGGTGCGCTGATCGGTGAGATAGGTGAGGAACTTCCCGTCGGTGAGCTGGTCGCTCACGCTCTTCCACACCGCGGCCTGCCGGCTGGCGGCTTCGAGGGCGGTGCCCAGCGCGTCGGCGTAGGGGATTTGGGACTGTGCGGTGCGCAGATCGGCCTTGGCCGTCTCGTGCGCGCCTTCGGCTTGGATGGTCTTGCGGCTGAGCGGGTCGAGGACGGCGGGGGCGAGCAGGTCGCTCTTCTCGGGCACCGGGAAGCCGGGGTCCGGGTCCGTCTCGTCGGCGGTGGCGCCGGCTTGGCGGATCAGCTCCTTCTCGAATGCGCGGACCTCGTCGTCGGCGTGCTGAGCGGCCTGCCCGAGAGTGCCGGTCAGACGCTGATGCAGCGAGGCGAGGGCCATGCAGTAGGTGTCGACGGCGGCCAAGTCGCCTGCGTCCGGAACGGGAGGCAGGTCGGGGGACGCCTCGGCCTCGAGAAGGCCTGTGGCATCGGTGGCCGTGTCCGCCCAGCGCTCCAGCTGTTTGATGAGCTTGCGTGTGGGGGTCTCGACGGTGCGCCGGCGGCGTGCGTCCAGGGCCTGCAGGTTTTCGCTGTGCAGCGTGAGGGCCTTCTGGGCGTCGTCACGCTCCAGTGTCCTTTGCTCGAGCCGTTCGAGGCGCTGGCCGGCCGCCTCCTTAGCGGAGGCGATGTCCTGCAGGGAGGGCAGTTGTGATGGGGAGGGCTGGGCGGGGTGGATGGAGGGCGGCAGTTCGCTGACCTCCGTCAGCACACTCGCCAGCTCGGTCTCGTACTGCAGCCGGGTCTTGTCCAGCCGTTTGCGTTCACGCTGCAGGCGGCCGCGCTGACGCTTGAGCTCGGCCCGGGCCGCCTCGTTCTCGGCCTGCGCCGCCCCCAACTGCGCCTGGGCGCTTGTGTGGGCCGCGAGGGCCTCACCCTCTGCGTCGCGCAGCGGCTGGGTAAGTGCTTTGACCGCACGGGTGATCTGCGCCCGGCCTACTGGTTCGCCCTCGGCGAGGGCATGCGCCTGAGCCGTCGTCTGCCGGCCCAGCGCGTCCAGGGCGGTGGCCGTGGCGGGAGCACCGGCCGGGTGTACCGCATCCACCAGCTCCTGCACCTGGAGCAGCGCCGCGTCCATGCGCTCGCGGGCGGCCAGGTGTCCGCGGCGGTGCTTTTCGATCTTCCGCTCGGTTCCCTTCAGCTGGGCGGCCGCTTCAGCCTTGGCCTCCACCGCCGCTTCGACGGCGTTCGAGCGTGTGGTGACCTTGCGTTTGGCCTGAGTAAGTGCCTTGCCGTCCAACAGCGGCGGGGGAGCGAAGTCGCTGGGGACGGGCTGGGTGCACACCGTGCAGGCGTCCCCGGGCGCCAGACCGGCACCCGCCGCGTGGGCCGCCTCCCTGCGCTGCAGCGCTGCGAGGTCGTCCTGGGCCGCTTCCAGAGCGCCGCGCAGCTTCTTCAGGTCGCTCTCCAGGCCGGCGCTGTGGCCGCGCTGTTCCTCCACCGTCTCGAGCGTCGCGCGCTGTGTCTGCAGATGCCCGGCCGCGGCGTTGGCCTCCTGCAGCGCTGCCCGGACGGCCTCCTGGACCTGGTCGGTGTGCGTGCGCGCCTCGCTCACCATGCGCTCGGCCCGGCCGGCGGCCTTGACGAGGGCCGCGTTGCGATGCTCGTGCTCTTCCAGTTCCTGTCGTGCCTGCGTGTGCTCCTGTTCGTGCTCGTCATGCTGAAGCTGCTCCTGCTTCAGCCGCTGTTCGACGGCGTCCAGGCCGGCTGCACGCTCCGGCAGGCGGGACAGGACAGCGAACGCGCTGGACAGGGAGCGGAGCGTGTCACCGGCCTGTGCGGCCGTATCCAGCGCGCCCTGCGCCGCCTCCAGCTTCGCGGCCAAGTCGCGTCCGGTGGTCTCCTGCTCTGCTGCCTCGGCATCGAGTTCCCTCTTCTTCCGCGCCAGCGCGGCCATCGTGATGCTCGAATCCGCAACAGCGCGCTCACGCAGCAGCCGCGCCGCTTTGTCCAAGCCCGTCTTGCGGTGCTTGTGCTCGACGGCCCGGCTCTGGGCCGCGCGCAGCGCATCCAGTCGCTCGCGCCGGCGGGCCGCGATACCCCGGGTGCGTTCCAGATCCAGCAGCGCCTGGGAAGCGGCAGCATGAGGATCCGGCAGGAGAAGCGCGCGGGCCCTGGTTCCCTCGGTGATCTGCGTATTCAGGCGCTCCAGTCGCACGCCGGCCCGTTTGCGTACACGCTCGAGCTCGTTGATGCCGAAGATGTGCCGCAGGATGTCGGCACGCATGGCCCTGGGGGCCTTGAGGAGGGCGTCGAACTTCCCCTGGCGCAGCAGGACCGTGCTGACAAAGCCGTCCCAGTCCAGCCCGATGATCCGGGTCACCGCCTGCGTCACCGCGGACTTGCCGTCGACCCGCAAGTCGGCGCTGTCGTCGGCCAGGGGCTCGAGCACGGCCTGCGGCCCCTTCTTGCCTTCCGCATGCAGGGTGCGGCGCACACTCCACTCGCGGCCGTTCGCCGAGAACTCGAACGCCACGTCCATGCTGGGGCATCCCTTGCCGATCAGCTCGTAGGCGGCCTTGGGGTCCTTGGACCACGAACACGTCCCGTACAGGGCGAAGATGATCGCCTCGAGGATGGTGGACTTGCCCACGCCGGTGTTGCCCAGGATGGCGAGCAGGCGCTTACCGGTGAAGTCGATGCTGCAGGTGCCGGCGTAGCTGCGCACGCCCGTGAGGGTGAGCCGCAAGGGCTTCATGACGCCTCCTTCCAGGGATTTTCCAGCGCGGCGCGCAGCTGTTCCTCGGCCGGGACCGGGGGCAGCGTCTCGTCGTCGAGTTCGTTGAGCAGGTGGAGGAAGGCGGTGACGGTCGACTCCGCGGCATCTGCGTCCACTCCCTCACGGGCCAGGTAGGCCCGGAACGCGTCGGGGAGTTCCGGCTCATCGCCCAGGTCACCGTCCAGGACGGCGCCTGGGGCATCTTCCCGGGCCGGGGCCGGGTTGATGAGGATCGCGTTCGGGACGATCTCGGCGATCTTCTGGCTGAGGAGCCCGTCGGGCTCCTCGCCGGTGATCACCGGTTTGAGGAAGGTCCCGTCGTACTGGTCGGCCGCGGCCTTCAGTTCCTCGAGGGTTCCGGTGAAGTGGGTCAGCAGCCGGCCGCTGGAGAGCCGGCGCGGCAGCACCCGCACCGGCCGCCCCGGGTCGGCGTCGACGATCACGACGCTCTTGGTCTCGTCGGCTTCACCGAAGTCCATGGCCAGCGGGCTGCCCGCGTAGCGGGCGGCGAACTTCAGGCC
Source organism: Streptomyces sp. NRRL B-3229 (assembly GCF_000719505.1). Lineage (NCBI taxonomy): Bacteria > Bacillati > Actinomycetota > Actinomycetes > Kitasatosporales > Streptomycetaceae > Streptomyces > Streptomyces sp. NRRL B-3229. The sequence goes on from NZ_JOGP01000039.1 coordinate 13,844, forward strand.
CTCGATGGCCTGCGGGCGGTGGATGTGTCCGAGAGCGGCGTACGACACCACCGGAAGATCTTCGGGAGGGGTCTCGAAGGCCTCGTCCACGGCCCGTTCGCTCGGGGAGGTCCTGGCGCCTTTGACGAACACGTGGGCCGTGAACAGCAGAATGTCCCGGTCGGGGTCGTACCCCTCGTGCAAGGCCTCCGTCAGTTCCCCCTGCAGGCCGCGCATCGCCTCGGCGTAGTCGGCATACGACGTGCCGGAGGTGGAATCGCGCCGCCAGAACCGGTTCGGGTGCACGAAGGGCAGGACAGCCAGCCGGATGCGCTGCTCACCGCCGCAGGCCTCGAAGGTCATCACGCCCCCGTCGTGTGCCGGGCGGAGCCGGTCGACGAAGAACAGGCCCCGGCCGCAGGAGGGACCGGTCATGAAGTGGAGGAACTCCAGGTAGTGGGGGGAGTCGTGGTTGCCGGCCACGACCACGGTGGGGGCGATGGCGGCGAGTTCGCGCAGGGCGCGCATGGCGCGGAACATGTCCCGGACGGTGGGACGGGAGGAGTGGAACAGATCGCCGCTGTGGACGATCAGGTCCGGCTGGCTCTCCTGGGCGATGGCCACGACCTCGGCAAGGACGGCGTCGAAGTCCTCGTCGCGTGGATGCCCGTGCAGGATGTGGCCCAGATGCCAGTCGGAGGTGTGGAGCAGTCTGCTCATGCCTTCATGCGCCCTTCTGGAAGCGAGGCGTAGGAGGGCACCGGTGGTGCCTTATGAGCCCGGGACTGTACACCAAAATAACTGGAGCAAAACTGGGCGTCCCGAGTGACTGCTAGCATCCCGGCATGGACGAGCATCTGATCGCTCTCGAGGAGCGCATGCAGCAACTGCAGGAGGCGGTCCGGCAGGCGCTCACGCAACACGATACTTGCCAAGTACGCGTTCTGGGTGCGGAATTGACACGCGCTCAACATGCCTGGGATGTTCTGTGCGGGCTCAGTGGCGCCCCGGAAGCGGTCCGGCCGGAGTCCGCGCCGACGGTCACCGAACCCCAGCGGGACGCACCCCTGCGCGACCGGGCCCCTCACATGCCGCTCTTCGCAAATACCTGGAGTAAAACTGGAAGCCCCGAGTGACTGCTAGCATGCGGGCATGGACGAGCATCTGGTCGCACTCGAGAAGCGCATGCAACAGCTGCAAGAGGCGCTCCGGCAGGCGCTCACACAACAGGACAACGCCCAAGTGAACGTCCTGGGTGAGGAGCTGACACGCACCCGGCACGCCTGGAATGTGTTGTGCGGGCTCAGTGATGTCCCGGAGGTGGCCCAGCCGGAGGTCCAGCCAGAGACCCGGCCCGAGCCCGCGCTGGCAGTCGTCGAGCCGAACCAGGGCGTGCCCGTACGCGACCAGGTCCACCAGGCGCTGGCCCTCCTCACCGTCCCCGCCTCGCCCAAACTGCTCAGCCAGGTCCACCAGGCGTTCTTCTCCAGCCCGCTGAACACGGCACGCATGACCACCCTGCGCCGCGACGAGGAACGCTCCTTCCGCTCCGCCCCCTACGGCCGCGCCTACTACATCTGCCCCGCGCTGACCTCCGACCTGCTCTCACCGGCCCGCGCGCTGCTCGCCCTGAGCACCTGGCCACTGGAGCAGCGCCTGGTGGGACCGCTCACCCAGCGCGTCCACTTCCTCACATCGGCCCTGCGGCTCGCGGACGCCGCCGAACACCTCGCTGGCGAGGCCGGGATGCCGCAGCCCGTCCAACAGCTCCTGCTGCACTACAGCCGCAACATCCACGGCGACACCCCCCGGGGCCCGCTCGACCTGGACGCGCTGCGCCGGGCCGCCGCAGCGGAACTGGCGATCCACGCCGACGACGACGCCGACACCCGCGCCGAAGCGGCCCAGCGGGCACGCCAGCAACTCGGCGACGCGGAGCAGATCTTCGGCAATATCCTGCGCAACACCGCCCGCCTGCGCCGTACTTCGTAAACCCACCCCTGCAACCAGCACGGCTGTGCCCTGTCCCGCCAAGGAAAACAGTGAGCTCGCTCGACGCACGACTGGGCGCATTGCGCGGAACCGCCCCGCCCATCCCGCACAACGCACGCACCCTGGCGGCGCTGACCGCCAACCCGACCTGCGACCGCCGCTCCCTGCTGGACGCGGCCGGCATCGACAAAGACGCCCTCGCCGCCCATCTGGACCTCCCGCGGCCGCTGAGAAAATCCCAGCTCGCGCTCGACTACGGCATCGCCTTCGAACGCAAGGTCACTGCCCAGGCCGGAGCCCCCCTGGTGCCGCTGCTCCGCAAAGCCCTGGGCCTGACCCTGCCCGAGGTGTCCTATGAGGACGTCAACAGCGTCGGCAGCGATGACGACAAGTCTTCCCCGCAACTACGCCACGCCCGCACCCGCTCCCTCATCCTCAGCGCAGCACACCGCAGGTCGAAGCCCCGCACCCTGCTCGACCACCCCGTACTGCGTCTGACCGTCGCCGGCCACCAGGTCTACCTCGAGCCCGACGTCATCGCCTTCCAGCTCGACGGGGTCTTCCACGTCGTCGAGATCAAATCCTTCCCCGTCATCCACGGACAGCCCGACCCCGTCAAGGCCACCGCAGCACTGACCCAGGCCGCCGCCTACGTCCTGGCTCTGCGGGAACTCCTCGCCGGCGACGGCCTCCCGCCAGACCGTGTCTCCGACACCGTGATCCTGGTCAACCCGCGCAACTTCACCCGCCACCCCACCGCCACGCCCTTCAGCGCGCACAAGCAGATCAAGAACCTGAGCCGCCACCTCGGCAGGCTGAGGCGCCTGCCCGAACTGCTGGACAACCTTCCCCCGGGCACCACCTTCGACCTGGCGCCCGGCCCCGACCAGAGACCGACCCGGCCCCGCGGTGAACTCGTTGCCGCACTCGTCACCGTGCGGCCGCACTACACCCCTGGCTGCCGCCACCACTGCGACCTGGCCTTTCACTGCCGCACCGAGGCCCTCAACCAGGGCAGGACCGCTGCCCTGGGCACCGCAGTCCGCGACGACCTCGCGGGAATCGACACCATCGCCAAAGCCCTGGACCTCACTGACGGACGCATGCACCCCTCACGGGACCAGCAAGACATCACCCAGGCCCTGCGCCACGCACAGAGCATCCACGCAGACCTCCACACGGACACCGCATGATCCAGCTCACCTCCCTCCTTCGGATGCGCGCCGCCCACACCGGCAACGCCCAACGCGCCAGCCAACTGCGCCACCTCCACCTCAGCGACCAGCCGCTGATGCTGCTGGCGCTGAAGCAAACCGGCCCCGCCGCACGACCGCTGGCCGTCATGCTGGGCACCGACCCGCACCGCCCCCAGCTCCTGGTCGCGCCGCCCTCGGGCAGCACCGCCCCCATGCTCGCCGCCCTGGCAGACACGGTCACCGCCTACATCAACGCCTGCCAGCGGCACCGCGAACACCTGCCCGCCACCAACAACAAGCCGGCACGCTGGCGCTACACCGACGCCCCCCCCAGATCCTCGTCCCCAACCCCCAGACCGTGCAGCACCTGAAAGACCTCGGAGACGACCTGAGGTTCCGCAGCGTCGACGACCAGGCTCCCGGCTCCCGGGCCGTCCAGTGCCTGGGACACTGGCTCACCTATCTCACCGACCGCGCCGACCTCCCCGGCTCAGCCGCCCTCATCCCCATGACCAGTTTCCTCGGCATGCACTGGATCAGCGGCCAAAGCCCCCTCGAGGACGAGGACCTGGCCACCCTGCTGGCCTGGATCGACCCGCCCCGCCACGCAGCCTCGGGACGCGACGCCGCACTGGAGGCAGAAGACCCGGCCACCCACCGCCCGGCGGGACCAGCCACCGACGCCCCCTTCGACAACGACCACCTGGCGCCCCTGTTCGACGCCTATGCCCGCGCCCGGCGCCGGGCCCTGGACCACGAGCAGACCCGCACCCTGCAAGAACTCGACCGTCTGCTGGCCACCTACCTGCAGCCCACCTGGGATTTGATGTGGCAGGCCTACACGCTCCTGCAGGCCCTCCCGGAAGCCAAGAGCACTGCACGCCGCTGGGACCACGAACGCACCGTATTCACCGACGAATGCATCTACCTGACCCAGGACGGACGCCCCCGTCCGGCCCGCGACAATGCCATTGCCGCCGCCGTCCGCCTGGCCCGCATGGAACACGCAGCCGTCGCCTTCGCCGCCGAACGCACCGCCGACGACCCCTTCGTACGGGCAGAACTGCGCACCACCGGCAAAGCCTTCGGCGGCACCGTCACCACCATCGACGCGGAACACACCCTGCGCGGCCCCAGTGGACGTACCCAATGGCGGCCCCGGCTCACCGTGTCCACCCCGGACCCCGTGCCGATGGAACCCGGTCAGCTCCTGGCCTGCCACACCTACCGCAGCGCCCGCTACAAGATCTGCGAGGTCACCCCGGCCGACGGCGACACTCTCGTCGAACTTGAGATCACCGCCGGCATGGGCACCATGGACCGCCCCAACCACGCCGTCCTTCCCGACGCCGGCGCCTTCCTCGTCTTCACCATCGCACCCGCCCCCTACCGGATGCCCGAATTCCCCGCACGAGAGCAGACACCCTGGACCCACGGCGGGCCTCCCGCCGACCAGCCGGACCACAGCAACGAGGACGAGGGCGAGGGCGAGGAAGAACAGTGACACCACCTCACCGGACGTCGCCGCAGCAGCAGATGGACCAGGCCGCCCGCGCCGTCCTGGAGCAACTGCCCACGCTCACCCACCGCGGACTCGTCGTGGACTCCCCGCCCGGCGCCGGCAAATCCACCCTGGTCGCCCGAGCCGCCGACACCCTCGCGCAATCCAGCACCCCCTGCCCCGTCATCGCCCAGACCAACAGCCAGGTCGACCACCTCGTGCGGCGATTCGCCCGGCACCACCCGCACCTGAGAACCGCCCGGCTCACCGCAACGGATTACACAGTCCCGCACGACCTGCAGGCACATCCCGGCATCCGCATCGGCACCCGCATCGAAGCCCTCGAAAAGACGGCCGACGTCATCGTGGGAACCGCCATGAAATGGGCCACGGTCACCGACCGCCGATGGCCATGGGCGATCATCGACGAGGCCTACCAGATGCGCTCCGACACGCTTTTGTGGACCGCCGGCATCTTCGAACGGGCCCTCTTCGTCGGAGACCCCGGCCAACTCGACCCCTTTTCCGAGGTCGCAACCGACCGCTTCCACGGCCTGTCCCACGACCCCATGAACAGCGCGGTCGCCGTCCTGCTCGCCAACAACCGCGACCTGCCCGTCCACTCCCTGCCCATGTCCTGGCGCCTGCCGCCCTCAGCCGTCCCCCCGATCAGCAACGCCTTCTACCCCTCCACGACCTTCCACGCCGGAAGCAGTGAAGCCGACCGCACCCTCACGTTCTCCCCTCTCGACATCCGCACCCCCACCGACGAGGTCATCGAACACGCCGCCCGAACCGGATGGGCACTGTTCGAACTACCGGCCCGCATCACCGGCCAGCACGACGCCGAAGCCTTCCACACCACCCTCGGCATCGCCGACCGGCTGCTGACCCGACGCGCCATCACCACCTGCGAGGCAAACCCCGAAGGCCACGCCCTGCAGCCCGGTGACATCGCCATCGGCACCGCCCACCGCAGCCAGGCCCACGACATCCGCGCGCTCCTGGCCCGCCACTACCCCCAACTGCACGGCGTCACCGTCGACACCGCCAACCGGCTCCAAGGCTGCGAATTCCGCGTCACCATCGTCCTGCACCCCCTCTCCGGCCGCGGCGACGCCTCCGCCTTCCACCTGGAAGCCGGCCGCCTGTGCGTCCTCACCTCACGCCACCGCCACGCCTGCATCGTCGTGGCCCGCGCCGGCATCGCCGAACTCCTCGACGCCCACCCCTCCAACGACCCCGCACACCCCGGAGCCGCCTCCAAGATCGCCGACGGCTGGGAGGCTAATCACGCAGTCCTCGCCCACCTGACCCAGCACACCATCTACGCTCAGGCACAGCCCCGTCGCCGGCGCGGATGAGTAGGTCGCCGCGCACGCCTGCCACATGAAGGCGGGTTGATGGGAGCGTCGTCGCTGGGGCGCCCTCAGTCCTCGTCGTCGAGGGTGTCGTCGGCTGACTCGTGGTGGACGTTGACGCCGGCTCGGCAGCGCGCGGCGCCGATCGTGTCGTGCAGCCGGGCGAACAGGTCGGGCCGGATGAGTAGATCAGCTCCCGCGACCGCGGGCAGGAGTGGTTCGTAGTTTCCGTCGTGGACGAGGTGGCCGTGCCACTGGCGGCAGATCAGTGCCTCACCGGTGGCGTCGCTGAGGCTGAACCCGCAGATCCCCTCTGTGGGTTCAAGGCCGAGTGCGGCCACGACGCTGGCTGCGGGTGCGAGTACGTAGACGGGCAGGCCGAGGCCGCTCAGGGTGCGAGGGCGAGGCGTATCGATCAGGCCAGCGGTTCCAGCGTCAGTGAGGGCCGTCAAGGCCTGGTCTGCGGCACTGATGTGCTCGGCTGCTGACTCGGTTGTAAGGCCGAGTCCCAGGCGCCGCCACGGGCTGGTCCACAGCTGCCAGGAGGCCTGGCGGGCGGGTAGTGTGCCGGGCGGCGGGTCGTCGTCGAGGGCCTCCAGGCCGACGGCGATCTGCAGTTGGCGGGCGGGCTGATCCGGGTATCGGCGTGCAGGAGTGCGCTGCCGCTCGAACAAGCCGATCTGCACCCAGCCCTCGTGCGGACCTTCATCCACGCGAGCAAAGGCCATGGCGTTTCCCGGCAGGGACCGCAGGCCCGCGACCGAAGCGAAGCCGGAAGGCGGCCAGGGCTTGTCCGCTTGATGGCTCTCACTGAACCACGGTGCTGGATCAAGCGACCACGCCAGGGCCTCGGGACGAGTCAGAGGGCGGGGAATGCGGGCAAATTCGGCACGCAGGGCCGCGCGGGGGTCATCGCGCAGTCGCGCGGCCGCGCCGCGTTCGAAATTCTGGGCGTTGCCGAGATGTCCCGCTTGGGCAAGCGCGGCACGCAGGCCGGCGGCAGCGCGTTGCAGGGCGTCTTCGGCGGCGGCCTGATCGGCGAGATAGGCGTCGGGAAGCTGGCTGCGGCGTCCGTTGGTCAGAAGGTCCAGCTGCATGCGCATGAGCGTCTCGACGTCCGGAAGAGCATCGATCACGAGATCGATGACGGTCTCGCGGAGCCCGGCCGGACTGCCGGCGGCGTTTAGGCGGTCGCCCAGGTAGTGGTCGACGAGGTGGGTTGCGAACTCCCGAGGGTTGTTCATGCGCTGTCCTCGCTGGGGGAGAGGGCGGCGGCGATGGCGCGTGCGAGTGTCGGATGAGCTGCCGTTGCCGCAGGGGCGGGCGCCTGGTGGCCAGCGCGGGCCAGGATGGCGGACGCATCGGCACGGACGGACAGCACGTCACTGCCGCACAGCGTGACGAGCTGTTCGAGAAGGGCGGCATCCAGAGGTCCGTCGGGCAGGTGTCCTTGTAGGACGGTCAGGAGCCAGGTCAGGGGGCCAGCTCCGAGGTCGAAGGAGAGGACGCGTGCCAGGGCTGCCTGCGCCTGGCCGGAACGGCTGGCCAGCAGAACCGTCGCTGCGATCAGGGCGCGGCGCTTATCGCCGCGTTCGGGCAGGGCAATCGTGGCCAACGCAAGTTCGCACAGTGCGGTGTCGATGTCGTGTTGGGTCGCCTGCTCCGGCACCGGGTGGTAGGCACCCTGGCCGAGACGGGCACGGCCCGGCAGACGGTGGGCGATGACGCCATACGCCGCATCCCAGCAGGCGAAAGCGCTGACAGCCGGGGGTGAAGCGAGCGGGGGCTGAACAGCGAACGCCGAGACCAGGGCCAAGCTGACACCGATAGTGCGGCTGTAGGACGCCTCGGCGACGGCCTGGGCCACCTGGTCTGCGAGGTTGCGGGCTGCGGTGGCCGGGTCCGCGGAGTGCGCCTGCTGCCACAGATCCAGCCGGTCATTGCCGCCGAAGGAACGCCATCCGCCGCCGCCTCGCATCTTGGTGTAGGCGAGCATGCCCGCCGTGGCGGCGAGAGGGCCGAAGACACCAGGATCGCTGTCCTGGCGCAAGCGGAGCCCCGAGGCGAGGTCGGCCAGCAGCTCAAGAGGGTTGGAGGCGTTCATCTCGTCGGCGATCCGGTGCAGGAACTGGGCGGCTGCGTCTGCTCCCTGACCGTCGATGACCTCCAAGAGCCGCCACCCGACCGCATTGGCCAGGGCATCCCTCGACCACCGTGGGCCCGAGGGGGCATCGTATGCCTTGCTGGTGCGGTCACGGACCGCAGCAAGCGCGCCAGCAGCACCTACTGGCAGCGTCGGGCGCTGCTGGGCGTGCAGATACGCGTCTGTGGTGGGGTGCTTCTCGGGGCCGAACCAGTCACGTGAGGTGTTGTTGGGCACGGGGCGGGGCGCCCAGGGCAAGCCGCCCTCACCGCCACAACGCTGTGCTGCTGTGCGCAGCGCAGAAGTGGGCTCGTCCCCGGCAGCCTGCGATGCGGCGATCAGTGTCTGGTCGTCGTAGGTGGAGGTGATCGCATTGGCCAGCACCGGCAGGAGACGCGATGCGCGGGCCGCGTCGTCGCCGGGCAGGTCAGCAAGCCTGGTGAGCAGAGCAACGTCCTGCCGGATACTGCGGCCATCGGGTCCAGCGGCGATGCGGAGCGCGGTCAGGACGACGGGGTCGGCCGTGTCAGCCTGCGTGGCCAGCAGCTGCCGGTGGGCCGCGCTCACCCGGCCATCGGGCAGCCCGGACTCGGCCAGCAGCACCTGGGCGCCCAACTGCGCGGCACCCCGCGGATCCAGGCGCGCAAGGAAACGCCACCACTCCTGCGGCGTTCCCGCCGTGCCCCGCCCGTCGGTGCAGTCCGCGACGAGATAGACAAGAGGCTGCGCACGCGCCAGACGCACCTGCGCCTGAACGGGATCGGCCTGCATGAGCTGAGGCAGCGGATCCAGCAGCTCCTCGATGGTGATGTCCTTGTGACCGCCATAGGCCCCCATGTAGCGGGCGGCACGCTCCCAGCACCGCTGCGCCTCGTGCGGGTCGTCGCAGGCGAGACTCACGCGGGCCATCTCAAGCTCGAAGTCGGCGTCCTCCGCATACAGAGCACGGCGCTCGGCTTGCGCTCCGCGCAACGTGCGCATGAGCTCGTGCACGACGTCGGCCCCTGCCTGACCGACGCTCCCGGCGAGCAGGGACACCAGCTCCGTGGTGATCAGCGGGCCGGTTCCGGCCATGCCCATGAGAGAGGTGGTGGTGCCCTCGCTGACGGCTTGCAGGAAGGCGATGCCCACAGCGACATCATCGCCGCGCAGCAGGGCGACGGCGTCGTGCAACACCTGCCGCACCTGCCGGTGGATGTCCGCAAGATCGCAAGCCCGGGGGCTGCCCGTGAACGCGTGTGCATGCTGGGCAAGTTGTTCGAGCGCGACACGCACGGTGGCGGACGCGGTTTCGGCTGTGAGGATGCCCGCCTCGACGTCGCGGTGCAGGCCGACGGTGGCAAGGGTGAAGCGCAGCCAGGCACGGTAGAAGCCAACGCCGTCCAGGAGTGGGAGCAGTCGGGCGAGCGCCTGCGGATCGGCTGCATGGGCCACGGCCAGCAGTGTCAGCCACCTGTTCACCGGGCCGGACAGGCCACTGGCACGATCGGTCAGTACATCCTGTGTTGCTTTCGCGAGAACCGCGGCGATGTCCCCGGAAAAGAGCTCCTCGGCAAGGTCCGACACTGCCACACCATGGCGGAGCAGGCGCCGCGGGTCGCACGGCCCGCTGGCCCAGGCCGCGGTGGCCAGCGCGCGGGCAGACGGCAGCGCGCCGCCCGCCGTGCCATGGGCATCCGCAAGGTGCAGCAAAAGGGCCGCGCGCCGGTCGGGCTGCTCGATGAGCTCCGCGCTCTCGAGCAACGGCTCTGGACCCAGACAGTCCAACAGCACACCCAGCACATCCTCAGGCGACGTCAGAGCCTCCTGGTCGAGGAACCGGGCCACCCGCTGCGCGAGCGTACGCGGGACCTGCCCGAGCTCGACATCGTCAGCAGCCCGGGCTGGCAACCGGATCCGTCCGCGCAACTCCGCCAGGAACACCGACTCATCGCTCTCGGATCCGTAGTGGACACGCTCATCCTTGCGTGCCTTGTCCCAGGCCGTCAGGTACGCCTCCCACGGGGCGGCACAGCCGGCCCGGTCGACCGCCGCACACAGCTGCAGGCCCCACCGCGCCGCCATCGTGGTCACACCCTCGTACATCAGGCTTGCCGCCACGCGGTCGGCTCCCACCAGCGCCACCAGCACATCCGCATACGGCACCAGGGAACCCGGCAGGCCTTCGTCCTCATACGTCGCCCGCGCCCGGCTCAGTTCGACGCAGCGCACCAGTGTGGGCCAGTCGTTGCGGACCGCCGCACGCCGCGCGGCAACAGTCAGAGTGTGGACGATGGCCTGAGGAGGCTGCAGCCCGGCAATCGCGCGGGAGAGGAAATCGGGTTCGATTAGCAGAGCGAGTTCGTCATCGCGCCCCAGAGCGGCCAGCAGTTCGGGCACGTGCCGGAACGCGCGGGGATCGGTGAAGAAGCCCCGCTGGGACAACCAATCGGCCGCCCGGGACCGGACCTGATCGACCCACCTGTCGTCGCCGTCGACCCGGCGGATGAAGCGGCTGAAGCTCTCATGATGGATCTTCAGTCCGCCGATACCCGGCTGCTGCGCGACGATCGGTGCCACACTGGTCAGCGCGGCACCAAGCTGCATTCCGGGCAGCGGGAAAATCTCCTCGAGCTCCGACGCACTCACAGCGAAGTCGCAGACCGCGAGCATGCTGACAGCAGAACGCTGCCCGGGGGTCAGACCGGCCAGCAGATAAGCGTAGTAGTCGTCGAGGTCATGCGCCGACGACGGCACCGCCCGCAACCTCTCCAGAGGATCGCCGGCACCATCCGGCGCCAGCGCCGCTCCCAGGCCCGGGGCAGGACCAACGGCCTGCCGGCACAAATACGTGGCGTACAGGGCGTTGCCACGAGAGCGCTCCTCGATCAGTGCGACCGCGGCCTCCGCCCGCGCAGCGGGATCGAGCCCCTCACCGGCAGAGGAGGACGCCAAGGCCGTCAACACGCCCAGACGGTCCGCCAGAGCATGCAGTTCGGCGCGGTTGAGCGGGGCAACCGTGAGACGGGAGGCACCGTCGTCGACGGCCTCGAGGTGAGGGCCGGGCTGACTGGCCAGGACGAGCACGACACCGGGCGGCAGTTCCAGGGCGCAGAGGTCCGCGACCAGAGAGGCCGCCGGGTCCACTCGCGGACGAAAGGCGCTGCCGGTGGTGGATCCAAGAACCCGGCTGACATGGTCGATACCGTCCACGATCAGCGCGATCGGCCGGTCCGGTGCCAGGCCGCGCGCGGCAGTAACCGCGGCCGTGAGCGTCTCCGGCGTGGCCGCGTAGCGTGGCCTGACCTGCGCCAGCGCCTCCGGAACGGCCGTCCCCAGCTGCTTCAGCAGGCTGCCGATCACGACCTCGGTCAGCACACGCTGCTCACGGTCGATGTCCGCAGCGCCGAGCCAGCAGTGATGCCGCACCGCCAGCCAGGTCTCCCGCAGCGCATCCCCGAGCTGCTCACACAACCACGACTTGCCGATGCCGGGAGCACCGGTGACCACCACGACACCCCCCTGCTGCGCAGCATCCTTCACAGCCGCGACCACGCCCGTGAGCACCGTAGGACGTCTCACCTCGGTGGCACGGTCCACGGGGTGCCCCTCACGGACCGCTCCGAAGTCGACTTCCAAACTCAGACGAGGAAGCAGGTCCTCGACCATCACGGTCCCCGCCCGGCTGCGCGCCGCTTTGGCCGCCTCGATCAGGGCCAGCGCCACCTCCTCGGGCGTGCGGTGCCGGTTCGGCGGCCGTCCGGCACCGAGTTCTTCGGTGATGCGGTGCAGCAAGGCCGCCTCGGCTGGCCCGGGCTCGCGGATGTTGAGCGAACACGCCGGAAGATCCGTGTCGACGACCAGGGAGGCGCAAGCGCGGTTGAGCAGGTCATCACTGACCTGGGCGAGCATCTCCTTCCACGGAGCGTGTGCACGCAGCGCAGCGGCGTCGAAACGGAACCGTTTGCTGCTCAGGCCGTGCAGTGCAGGCCCGGGATCGGTGCTCGCGTGGACCGGGCGCAGCACCCGGGTCAGCTCGGGATCCTCCGGCTCCATGTCGCGCACCACCAGGCGGTGCGAGGCACCCGGATCCGAGGTGAAGTCGTGGTCCATAGAGGAGAAGAGCAGATCCAGGCGTAGGCCTCGCTTGTCCTTCGTAAAACTCTCCAGCGACAACGCGCGGTCATAATCCGTGTGCTTAATCTGCAACCGCTCGCGGCTGCCGGTGCCCCACTCGCACGTGATGTCATCAAATCGGTCCCCGGTGAACATCTTCGTGTCGACCAGCAGGGAATTCGCACGTCCCACCGCCAGATCCACAAGCCGCAGCGCGGTGAGCAGGTCCTGGTAAGCGTAGCCAAGGTGTGTCGGGCGCAGCCCCATGCTCACCTCCAGCGTGCCTTGCTCACTTGGCACCCCCCATGGTGCGCGTCGCGGTCACCCTAACCTCCCTGACGTACCGGGACGGAACGGAAACCCAAGGGGAGATCGTGTGTGCAAGATCCAGCTGGCCCGGGAACACCTGGAAGGTTGGGCACCAGCAGCGGCTCTCGCACGCGAGATCGGCGGCGGCCGCACTTACCTGGTCGTCGACGGCTTCGCGTACCAGACAGGGGGCGTCAGGCTTCGACGTCGATGCCGTAGTCGGTGGCCAGGCCCGCCAGCCCGGTGTCGTAGCCCTGCCCGACGGCACGGGCCTTCCATCCGGTCGTGTGGCGATAGAGCTCCACCGCGATGGTGACGGTCTCACCCGAGGAGAAGGGGTCAGGTGTGAAGGCCAGTTGGGTGCGGGAGGGCTGGGTGATGTCTGCTTGCCACTGGGTGTGATGGTCGAAGACTGCGGCGGGTTGGGCCTCGAGGTCGATGCTGACGATGACGGCGATGGTTGCGATGTCGTCAGGGATGAGGCCCAGGTCGGCGGTGACAGTGTCCCCGCCGACGCTGACCCCGTCGTGACTGGGGTGGTTGTAGAAGACGAGGTCGTGGTCGCTGCGTACCTTGCCGTTGCGGGTGAGGAGTACAGCGGACACGTCAACGGGTGCGCCGGTGCAGGTGACGCGGACCGTCGTCGGCTCGGTACGGATGGCTGCGTTGGCTCCCCTCGTCCGCAGTTGCAGGGTGCCGCTCTCCTCGCCGGGTAGCGGGCTGGTGAGGGAGCGGGTAGTGGCCGGGGCCAGGCTGGCACGGGTCAGCGTTGCAAGGACGCGCTCGAGGATGGGCCAGCCTTCGGTTTCCTCGCCTGGCCAGGGCCAGGTCAGACGCTGGGCGCCGAACTCCTTGGCGGTCGGCGGCTGCCCGAGTGCTTCCTGCAGCTGGAGGTGGCGCAGGCTCTCGGTGGCCAGGCGGCTGAGCTGCCACTGCCGTTGGGTTTCTTCCGGGTTGTTCACCCAGGTGTCGTGGTCGACGGGCTTGCCGCCCAGCTCCTGGTACACCCGGCGGGCGAAGTCGTAGCCGTCCTCAGTCAGTAGGCGGGTAGGCCGCTCCTGTTGGGATGGCGTCGGCTCGCCGATGGCCGTGTACAGCGCCCCCAGGTCGCCGCCCGTCCAGTGGTTGGCTGCCGTGGTCGCGAACCGCGCGAACTGGGGCAGGGTGGGGGGACGCCCCTTGGCGGCGACGAAGCGGTGATGCTGGTGGGCGACCTCCTCCAACTGGGAGCGCCAGCGGCCCTCCACGTAGGCACCGAGATACTGCTCGGCCCAGGCCCGCCGGTGCCGTGTGATGAGATCCCGTACCCGCTCGAAGCCGTCCCGGCGGGCGCCGTGACTCATGCTGGAGGTGAACGTCACCTGCCCGTACGGGGTCTCGACCGTACTGTCCTCGCTGTCCGTGATCTCCTCCTCCGGCCCCAGGAGTTGTTCGGCGGCTTGCAGTTCGCGGAAGAAGGCGGTGTCGACCGGGCATCCGGCCGCGCGCAGGGCGGCCAGCGGCCTGCTGTAGTAGCGGTCGACACGGTCCAAGGTGGTGCGGGAGTAGGGACCTTCGCACACGAACCAGGCGGTCAGGCCCACGCCGTGCCAGAACTCGGCCGCGGGACCGAGGGCTTCGGCCATGGTCTGGTGCGGGCGCGGGTTGCTGACGATGCTGCCGGGATACCGCGCAAGCGTCACCGTCTCCCACAGCCGCCCCACCCGTTCCAGGACATCGGCGGGCAGACGCTGCCGGTACAACTGAGGGGTGTACCCCTGCTCGGTCCGGTTCAGACTCATTAGATCCTGATCGACCAGCCCCCACAACGACGGCATTCCCCGTGACTGGCCGGCATGCGCCTGGTCGAAGCCCGCCCACCAGCCGCGCAGGGCCGCAGCCCGCTCCTCCACTGGAGACAGAGAACTGCCGCCGCCGAGGAAGGCCGCGAGCATCGCATGGACCTCGTCCTCCGCGATGCCCGCCTCGGCTGCCATGCCGGCCGTCTGCGTGGCCATGCCGACGTACAGACGAGGCTCGGGCAGAGCGGTGATGATCTCCTCATCCGGGTGAGGGGGAGCCTGAAGGTAATCCAGCACCGCCAGCCAGTCGCCCCCGAAGTACGCGGAGACGACCGGCTGCAGCTCTTTGGTGAGCACCCGGCGCGCCAGGGCTGTTCCCGTCCTGGCCTTCTTGGCGAAACCAGCCATCAGCCCTTGCAACCGCTGGATCCGGTGACGTGCGGCAAGCTGCACGAGGTCGGCGGCGGCAAGGGTGTCCAGCAAACGAAGGCGGGCCTGCTGCTGTCCCGCACGGTCCAGCTGGTGCCAGCCGCCGCCGAAGCGGAAGGCTTCCAGCGCGCTCTCGTCGATGCCCAGCAGCCGGTAACGCTCCTCGATGAGTGTCCAGAACCGCTGCTGTTCTGTGCGCGGGAAGATCTCTCCTGCCGCCCGCAGCCGGATGGGCTGAAGCAGTGTCTCGAACAGCGGCACCAGCAGCGCCCACAGCAGCACCGTGTCCCAGTCCTCCACAGCGGTGAGGCGGGCGGTGTCATCGGCGGCCAGTGTCAGAGCGTGGCCAGGGCGTTCCCGCAGCAGATACGGCAGATTGACTGCCCCTGCCTTGAGCGAGAGTTTCTGGGGCAGGTACCACGCGCCGAGCCGCTGCTGCTCCTGGACCCCGAAGGCGTTGGTGCAGAAGACTTCCTCTTCCCGGGTGAGGGCCGTCACCTTGGCGGTGTCCGGCGTGTGGCGTCCTCGGCCGGGGACGACGGTGGCCACCGGCCGTCCGGCGAGCCCTGCGGCCAGCAGTCTGGCCGCCAGGGCGTCGATGTCGGCGAACCGTTGCTGCTGCCCGGCCGCCCGCTCCAGGGTGAGCGCCTGCTCGGGACTGCATTCCACGGCCGGCTGCCACCAGCGTGTCGGGTCACTGGCCACCGGTCAGCCTCCGCATGGTTTCGACGAACTGCTCAAACGGCACCGGGGCAGCGGTGTTCTGCGCATAGACGGCGTAGCGCTGGGCCATCAGCTGCATTTCCCGCTCCGTTCTTCGGGCCTCCACACGGTCCAGCTCGTGCACCACGCGCTGCTCGACGCGTCCGCGCTCGTACAGCACGAACGCGTCCACCCCGCCCAGACCCCCGCCGGCCCCCTCCGCGGCGCCGCCGGGGCCGGGGAGATCCCCTTCCATGGTGGTGGCGTCGATCAGCGGGACATCCAGGAGCACAGCGGGATCCATGTCGTTGTCCGCGCACATGGCCTCCAGATGCTCCTCCAGGCCGAGTTCGGCATGGCAGACCACGTCCAGGTACTGCTGGCCGGCAGCCACCGCGGTCTGGCGCAGGACGCGGACACCGCGGCCGACGAACTGGTAGAACTCGCCGAAGCTGCCATAGGGGCGCAGCGGCACGACCACGGTGATGGGCGGGAAGTCGTAGCCCTGGCCGAGCATCCGCAGCTGCACGATGCCCTGCAGATCTCCGGCGTCGGACTCGAAGCGCCGCCGGGTGGAGGCGATCGCGGAGGCGGGCATGCTGTGGTGCAGCGTGGCACTGGGGATCCCGTACTCCTCGGCGATCCGCGCGATCTGTTCAGCATGCGCCTGGCCCATCGCCGCGAACAGCACCCTCGGCTTGACTGGCGCCAGCAGCTTGGCCTGTGCATCCAGACACGCCCGCGTCACGGCCATCACCTGGCGGATCGGCGCCTCGGACTGTGCGGTGATGCGTGCCATCTTCCGCTCGTCGCCCAGCGTGGCCAGCAAAGCATCACGGCCCACGATCTGCTCGCGCCGCCCGTCCGGCCACACCGCCTCATACACCGTCGACGCCACCTCGGGAGCGAACCGGTGCACCCGCAGGTTCTTCGCCGACCCGTCCGCGACGGAGTCGACCAGCCGGTAGCGGTAGACGACATCGGCGTCGATCGGCTTGCCGTCCAAACGCTGGAAGCACGCCGACATCAGCAGTGTGCGCGCACCCTGGAAGTGGGCGAACAGCCGCTGGTAGGAGGCGCTGGCCGCGATGTGCGCCTCGTCGACGACGATGAAGTCGATGTCCTCCGGCTCCAGCTTGGCCAGCAGGTCCCCGTCACTGTCGCCCGTGCCTAGCGCATGGAAGTTGGTGACCAGGATGTCCGCGGCCAGGAGCCGCTCACGGCTGACCTGGCTGATCTGCCCGTCGTCCGCGTCCAGGACGAGCGTGGCCGGCGGACGGGCACCGGGCAGCAGCGGCCCGCCCGCCAGCCCATACAGGACGTTGCCCGGTATCCCCGGATCGAGGGCCTTGGCGAAGGTGCCGCGGATGACCGAGCCCGGGGTCACCACCAGCGCCCGCCGTCGGCTGAACGACAACGCGGCCGCCACCCCCAGGGCCGTCTTGCCCGACCCCACCGCCATCACCGCAGCCGCATGCCGGCCGCCGGAGGCGTAGTAGTTCGCCAACGCGGCCAACGCCTCGTCCTGGCACTCCCGCAGCGGCGCCCGGTCCACCCTGGCCCGCACACCGGCGAAGTACGCCCCGCCTGAAGGCAGTTCGGCACCGCCAGGCGGATCGGCGGCCCGCATCGGATCGCCGGCCATGTCCGGGATCCCGATGCGCGGCACGGCAGTCACCAGCGGCGCCAGGAGCGGATCCTGCCTCAGCATCGCCTGCAACTGGGCCACACAGCGCGCCGTGTCCGTACGCACCGCATCGTAGGAGAACCGCAGCACCGTCAGGCCGGTCGCGGCCAGATCGTTCTGTCGCAGCCGGTCGTAGGTGAACGCGGCCCGGTCACTGTGGAAGGCGAACCCGTCGAGCTCGACGGCCAACTGCAGCGCCTCACCCGCGATCAGGTAGTCCAGCCGGTAAGTGCGCTCGTTGACGGTGACCGGGTGCTGGCTGTGCACCTGTGCAACGATCGACGCGTCCACGGCCGGCGTGAGCACCCACCGCAAGAACGCCTCCTCCAAGTAGGAGGCAGCTGGGATCAGTCGCTCCAGGCCCGCACTCATGACGATCCCCCCTGTGCCGCAGCCTCGGCAACCAGCGCCTGGGCTTTCTCCGACAGCCGGGCCGCCACATCCTCGCCCTGCCCGAAACGGGCCAACCGCCGCGCCAGCTCAAGTGCTTCCGTGAAGGCGCCCTCGCGTTCCAGCAGGCCGATCAACCGTGGCACCGAGGACACCCGCACAAACGCCGCCGGAGCATCAGTAGTGTCGAAGGACACCGCGTGCGGGATTGCTTCCATCAACTCCAAGTCCAGCAGGGCGAACACCTCAAGCGCGGCGAGGGCGCCAGGCTCCGCACGACGTGTACTCCACAGCCGATCGACCGCGCTCTGCAGAACAAAGTGGTAGTCCCTGGCCGAGCCCGGAAGCTCCAGCGCCTCCCAGACACGGGCGATCAGCTCAGCGCCGCGCGCGTCGAACGGCACATGCCCGCTGGCCGGTGTCGCAGACGTACTCCCCTCGGCGGTCGGCCACATCGGCGAGCCGTACGACTCGTCCGGACGAACCCCTGCGCCCGGCAGCGCCTCCCGCATGACACCCGGGCTCCCGGCAAAGGCAAGGCCAGGGACAGCCGCCATGCGCTCAAACCACGCCCCCACGTTCCCCCTTCACACAAAGAGGCCTGCACCCTCACCTACAGCGAAGTCGCCCCACCCGCCCCCTGCGGTACTTCATTGTCGCAGCCACTCTCTCTGCACCCCGAAAGCGGATATGTACTCCGCTCTCCGTCACCCACCCGGGCCGACTGCCGCCGGCCGAAGAACGGGAACCAGACGCCCTTGTTGCCCACTCGACCTCGTGTCCGGAGTCGGGAATTTCGCTTCACGCGCCTCTCGGCCAGCTGCACCAGGGACGGTGCAGGCCCTGGACGGGTTCGGGTCAACCCGATTTTCCAGGTGGTCTGAGCAGGGACGAACGACGTACCTGCGTTTCACGACGGTGAACACGTCAGCCTGAACGGGCGCCGATCAGGCTGGCCTTGAGAGCGTCGGCGAGGGAACCTTGAGGCATCGACGGCGGGATACGCCTCGCACCGATCCCTTCCCGAATCACCGGGGTTGGGTGCCTCACCTCTACCTTCCTGGAGCTGCTCATGTCCGCCTTTCCCCTGCCCGCCGCCAGCCCCGAGCCGCCGGCGTTCTGCGCCAGCCACCTCCCTGCCCGCACCCAGTCGAGTCGGCTGGGCATCCCCGAGGTCGTGGTCATCGTCGTGGTCGTCCTGGCATCGGCCGGACTGGCCGCCGGCAACCGGCCCGTCCCGGCCGCGCTGGTCGTGGTGGCCGCCGCAGTGGCCGACCTGATCACCGGCCGCCGCTCCAGCGACGTCGCCAAGCCCTCCCGCCGCCGCAGCCGGTGACGATGGGCCGCCCCACCAAACCTGTCGCCGTCGGCACCAGCCCCCGGCTGCGGGCCCTGGCCGCCTACCTGCGTCAGCTCAAGGACGAGACCCGTACCACCTACGCCACCCTGTCCGAGCGCACCGGCCCACCGAACGCGCCCGGGTACCGCGGAGCCTCCACCCTCAGCCAGGTCGCCCGCGGCACCCACCTGCCCCCGCTCGAGACTGTCCTCGCCTACGCCCGCGCTGCCGGCGACCCCGGCAGCCACTCCACGCAGCGGCGGGAAGCGACAGCCCTGAGCCTGTGGAAGGCAGCTGCGATCGAGAAGGCCCGCCCGCACCTGGCCGGCCGCGGCCGACGGACCCGGCAGGTCCGCACCCCCGCCTCCCTGGGCCAGGAACTGACGCGGCTGCGCCTGCGGGCCGGCCGGCCCTCTTACAGCGCCATCGAGAAGGCGACCAAGGCCGACGGGCACCGTGTACCGCGTTCGACAGCCCACCTGATCCTCAACGGGAAGGTCCTGCCCAGCCGAGAGCAGCTGTCCGCGCTCCTGAAAGCCTTCGACGTGAGCGTCGCGGACGCCGCCCAGTGGCACGCGGTCCTCGACCGCATCGAGGACCGCCGGCGACCGCCCGAGCCGCCCCGGCGAGGGGGAGGGTACGCGTGCGCGGACGCCGACCCGGCCGTGCAGGAGTACCTCGAACGCCGCGAGCGCGACGAGGAGATCAAGCGCCGTACCGGGCAGATCTATCCGGACGAGACGTACGAGGACTACGAGGAACGGATGCGCGAAAGGGCGTTCCAGCAGCAGACCTCGGACGACTGGCTGTACGAGGACTACGACGAACCCGAGGGCGACGATGAGCCGGAGGACGAGGCCCAGAGGCAAGCACGGGCCGCTGAGCAGGCCGCCTTCCGAGCCCAGCTGAAGGCCTTGGCGGAGCGCGCCACCCCCACGGGACAGGTTGCCGATCGCGCCTGACAGCTCTACCGGCCTACCGTCTTCCGCCCAGCGCCACCGATCCTCCCTGGCAGGATCGGGCGTGATCACCCGCGACTCCAACCCTGGCGTTACATAACCTCGGCCAATATTATGTACCGTCAGCTAGACTGGGCGGCAGCGTTACATTTTTGGCGGCGCGATCGTTCCGCATCTGCTGGCGGCCGCTGCCGAGCCGACTGCCCGACCTTCCCCTCGCAACCCGCTTGCCGCTTCTGCTCTTGGAGTCCCCGGGTGTCCTCCTCGCGTTCATCCCATACCGCCGGTGAGGCGTCTTCCGGTGCTGCCGTGCCGGACAACCCCGCCCACGCTGCTCCGCCTGCAGCCTCGACGGAGCCGTCCGACCAGGCTCCGCGCTGGGCGGGCAACTGGCCCCTGAGTTTCCCGACACCTCCCACACCATCCGCAGCGGCCAAGACAGCCTCCGAAGACGCCAGCCGCCGACACGGCGAGGACAGTCAACCCGAGTCAGTTGAGGGCCCGTTGGGCGAGCTGGGAACAACCTCCACCGACCCTGACGCGGAAACACCACACGCCCTGGCGCGCACCGGCCCGGCGACGCTGCACGAGGCCCGCAGCACACTCAAGCAGCTGATCAACGCCGCCATCGAAGGGCACCCCACGCCCCTGACACGTGGCCCGCACCATGCACTGCTGACCACCCCCGCCCACGCAGCCGAACTGGGCTGGGACCTCACCCAAGCCCCCACCCACAGCTTCGTGGACGCCCGAAAAAGGCTCGGGGATCTGATCCGGTACGGCGCGGAGGGTCACCCTCAAGTGCTGTGCCGCCACAAGACCCCCGTCGCCGTACTGCTCGCCGCAGCCGCGGACGGCACCCCCATCCCGCCCGCACTTCAAGCCGAGCCCGCACCCGACACAGCGGCTCCGGCTGCAACGGCAGCCCCGGACTCCGCCACAACACCCCCTGAGGGCCAGCAAGCAGTCAAGCGACCGCTGCACCCACCACGCCCTCGGAACCACAGCCGGAACCGGCGCCGGCAGCCCTAGACACGCCTGCACCTGTCCACACACCCCCCGCCTCACCCAGCACCACCCCAGCCCCCGGCCGCCCCCCCCCCCCCCCCGCACTTCAAGCCGAGCCCGCACCCGACACAGCGGCTCCGGCTGCAACGGCAGCCCCGGACTCCGCCACAACACCCCCTGAGGGCCAGCAAGCAGTC
>NZ_JOGP01000040.1:0-31547 GCF_000719505.1 Streptomyces sp. NRRL B-3229
GTCCGGCGCCTCGACGATCAGCGTCTCCACCGAGTGGTAGGGGATGCCCTCGGGGGAGAAGTAGCCGTTCGCCGGGTTGGTGATCTTGCCGTACAGATCGAGGAAGCGGGCGTTGTACGTGCCCGTCGCCGCGATCTGGGTGACGTTCACCGAGGCCTTGGCGTGGCCGGTGGCCGTGGACTCGAAGGTCGCCGCGCCGGTGCCGGAGGCGTTGCCGGTGATGGTCACCGTCTGCGCGGTGTTCCAGTTCGACGGCGTGAAGGTCAGCGAGGCGCCACCCGTGACCGAGAGGCCCGAGTTGCCGCTCGCACGGGCCGTCGTGACGGTCACGTTGGCCGAGGGCTGCGTGGACAGCTTCACGGTGTAGGTGCCCGTCTTGCCTTGCTGGACGGCCAGTTGGGTGGTCGAGGCGACGATCGCGGGGCCCGAGGCGACGGTGATGCCGACCGGCGTCGACTCGGCGGACGCACCCAGGCTGTCGTACGCCTTCGCCAGCAACGAGTGACTGCCCACGGTCAAGCCAGAGGCCGAGAGCGAGTACGGCGACGTCGTGTCCGTGCCCAGCAGTGTGGTGTTGTCGTAGAACTCCACCTTGCTGATCGTCGCGTTGTCCGCGGCGGCGGCCGTCGCGGCGAGCGGGACCGCGGTGCCCTGGGTGTAGACCGCGCCGGCGGCCGGACTGGTCAGCACAGTGATCGGCGGCTGGTGGGCGCCGGTGCAACTCGTGCCGTTGACCGCGAAGTTGGTGGGCGCGCTGTTGCTGCCGCTGTAGGTGAACTGCGCGCCGGTGGAGACGGCGGCACCCGCGGCGATGGTGGCGTTGTAGCCGGCGTCCTTCACGCTGATGTTCTGGCCGGACTGGGACCAGACGCCGTTCCAGCCGTTGCTCAGCTTCTGGTTGCCGGCGTAGCCGTACGTCAGGGTCCAGCCGTTGATGGCGTCGGTGCCGCGGTTGGTGATCGTCAGGTCCGCGGTGAAGCCGGAGCCCCAGTCATTGGTCTTGTAGTCGACGCTGCACTGAACAGCGGCTGCCTGTGCGGGAGTTGAAGCCGCACTCAGCATCGCGAACGGCAGCGCCATGGCCGCCACGACAGCGGTCCACAATCGCCGGGCGGTCCGGCGTCTCCTGGTGGGGGGCATTGCTGGTTCCTCCTTGTGCGGCTCGGAGAAGTCAAGGCTTGAACCAGTGGGAGCGCTCCCATAGTGGGGACGGGGCTTCAAGGGGTCAAGGCTTGTGAACAGTCGAAAAGATTCGACGACCAGGCCGCGCAAAAGGCCGGTGACTCCTCTGTTCTTTGCCGTCACTTGGCGCTACCTTCCTTGACACCAGTGGGAGCGATTCCATCAGTCGACGCGTCCGTCACGATGCGCTGATCTGCAAGGAGTCGCTCATGCGACACCCCCCGCGTTCAGTACTTTTAACCGCCGTCGCCGATGCGGTCGCCCCTGTCGGGTCCGTGACGGTTGCGGTTGTCAAGGCGTTCGGCGTCATCCCCGCCTGCTCTCGGTGGAGCACACCCAGCGACTGCTGGGACTCGTCGGCCAACACCCGCCACCGACCTGATCCTGGCCGGCGGGCCCGCCTGCGCGAACGGCCTCGGCCGGTGGCTGACGTACCGGCCGGGCGGCCCGGCGGGCGATCCCACCGCCGCCCGGCACGTGTGCAACGTCAACTCCTGCGCGAACGAGGGCTGCTGGAACTCGACGCTCGCCCTGGGGTCACGACGGCACACCCACAGCGTTCGGCACCGGGCTGCGCGACCGTCTGCGCGCCCTGAACGGACAGCACCCGCACCGTCCCGTTCCATCGCACACACCTGCT
Source organism: Streptomyces sp. NRRL B-3229 (assembly GCF_000719505.1). NCBI lineage: Bacteria > Bacillati > Actinomycetota > Actinomycetes > Kitasatosporales > Streptomycetaceae > Streptomyces > Streptomyces sp. NRRL B-3229. Next base: position 1,823 of record NZ_JOGP01000040.1, read on the forward strand.
CCACGCACAGCACCCGCTCCACGCACAGCACCCGCTCGACGGACAACACCCGCGATCGAGAAGGAAACCCGCACTCATGAGTCGTACGAGAACAGCGCTCCTCGCTGCCCTTGCGCTCGTCGCAGGGGCCTCCGGGACCGCCCTCGCCGTGGTCCCCGGGGACGTGGGCATCGCCGCCGTCCCCTGCACCGTGGACTACAAGGTGCAGAACCAGTGGGACACCGGCTTCACCACCGCCGTCACGATCACCAACAACAGCGCCCCCAAGTCGAGTTGGTCGCTGAAGTGGTCGTACGCCGGAAACCAGAAGGTCTCCAACTTCTGGAACTCCAGGATCAGTCAGAGCGGTACGGCCGTCACCGCCGCCAACGAGAGCTACAACGGCTCGCTGGCCACCGGAGGTTCGGTCAGCTTCGGCTTCCAGGGCACCTACAGCGGCACCAACGCGGTGCCGGCCACCTTCACGCTCGACGGGGTGACCTGCAACGTCGACGGCGGTGGCGGCCCCACCGACCCGGGCCCGACCGATCCGGGCACCCCCGGCACCGGCACCCGGGTCGACAACCCCTACGCGGGCGCCAAGGTGTACGTGAACCCCGAGTGGTCCGCCAATGCCGCCGCCGAGCCGGGCGGCAGCCGCATCGCCAACCAGCCCACCGGCGTGTGGCTGGACCGGGTCGCCGCGATCAACGGCGCCGGCGGGAAGATGGGCCTGCGGGCGCACCTCGACGAGGCCCTGAAGCAGAAGGGCAGCGGCGAACTCGCCGTCCAGCTGGTGATCTACGACCTGCCGGGCCGCGACTGTGCCGCGCTCGCCTCCAACGGTGAGTTCGGTCCGACGGACATCGACAAGTACAAGACGCAGTACATCGATCCGATCGCCGCGATCCTCGCCGACCCCAAGTACGCCTCGCTGCGGATCGTCACCACGGTCGAGCTCGACTCCCTGCCGAACCTCGTCACCAACGTGTCGCCCCGGAACACCGCCACCCCCAACTGCGACACGATGAAGTCCAACGGCAACTACATCAAGGGTGTCGGCTACGCGCTGAACAAGCTCGGTGACGTCCCCAACGTCTACAACTACGTGGACGCCGGGCACCACGGCTGGCTCGGCTGGGACGACAACTTCTCGGCGACCGTCCAGACGATCAAGCAGGCGGCGACCGCCGAGGGCGCCACGGTGAACGACGTCCACGGCTTCATCACCAACACCGCCAACTACAGCGCGCTGAAGGAGCCGTACTACACCATCAACGACTCCGTGAACGGCAAGTCCGTGCGCGAGTCGAAGTGGGTCGACTGGAACCGTTACGTCGACGAGCTCTCCTACGCCCAGGCCTTCCGTCAGGAGGCCGTGAGCCAGGGCTTCCCCTCGGGCGTCGGCATGCTCATCGACACCTCCCGCAACGGCTGGGGCGGCAGCGCCCGGCCGACCGGTCCCGGCGCCAAGACCGACGTGGACACCTACGTCGACGGCGGCCGTATCGACCGGCGCCTCAACACCGGCAACTGGTGCAACCAGGCCGGCGCCGGCCTCGGTGAGCGCCCGCAGGCCAGTCCAGCGGCCGGGATCGACGCGTACGTCTGGATCAAGCCGCCGGGTGAGTCCGACGGCGCCAGCAGCGCCGTTCCGAACGACGAGGGCAAGGGCTTCGACCGGATGTGCGACCCGACGTACACCGGCAACCCGCGCAACAACAACCACATGTCCGGTGCCCTGCCGAACGCGCCGTTGTCGGGCCACTGGTTCTCGGCGCAGTTCCAGGAGCTCATGAAGAACGCGTACCCCGCCCTCTAGCCGGGCCGGGCGTGGTGGGACTGCGGGTGCCGGTCCGTCGTGGCTGGCCGCGCAGTTCCCCGCGCCCCCGAGGGCCAACGCCACCGGGGTCTGGTCAGTGCTCTTTGGCCAGGCCCCGGCGGATGGCGAACTCCACTGCCGAGTAGTTGCCGTCCGGGCGGTCCAGCTCGTACGGCTGCGCCGCGAGCAGCGGTGGCTGAGCCATGGAACGAGGGGTCGTGCCATGGTGCGGCTGGGCCGCGTGGACCAGGAACGGGTGGCAGAGGTAGACGTCCCCGGGGCTGCCGGTGGCGTGGGCGAGGGGGCGGTGTGCCGATGCCTCGTCCACCTTCGGGCCCAACTCCAGGAAGGAGGCACCCTGTTCCCCGTACGGCTCCAGGACCGGCGGTACGTCGAGATGGGAGCCCACTCTGATGCGGATCGGGGCGTCCTCCTCCGTGACCTCGCTGAACAGGAACAGCATCAGCAACGCGCGGTCCCTGGAACGGAGGTTGGTGTGGTACATCCCCGGCTGCGCGCCCTCGGGAAGGTGGCTTGGGTCCCTCTGTGCCTTCTCTTGTCGTCCGGCTCCCCAACGGGCGGAAACCGCAGCGGGAACGTGCCCAGCGAATAGCGGGACTGACAGCGGTCCTCACTCATCAGCAGGTTGAACGCCGTATGCAGGGCAGGAGAGTTGGCGGCTGCGGCGAGGGGGCCCTGGGCCATACCGGGGACCCACACCACCGGGTCCTTCCAGGAGGCCTGGTCCTCGGGGTCGTAGCCCGTCGCCCGCCACAGCAGTGACGCGCAGTGCTGGGCGACGCGCGGCAGGAAGGCGCCCTCGATCTTCACGAATCCGTCGTCGCGGAAGCGCTCGACCAGTTCGTCGTCCATGCCGGTCATGGTGGTGTAGGGGCCTCTACCGACGCATCCCTTTCTCCCTGCGTCCGCGCTGCCGTGGTTTTGCCGCGACGGCAACATCGCTGGCGTCCGTGCGGTGCGTCGGCGCACGCTGTCGGCATCCTGAGGAGAGGCTGACGGCATGGCGCACCACCACAACCACAAGCAGGACCATCACCACGGTCACGAGCACACCGACATCGACTGGTCCAGGATGGCCGAGCACCTGGAGACCCAGGCGGAACTGTTCACGCCCCTGTACGAGCGGGCCCTTGCCTGGCTCGGGCACAAGCAGACCGAACCGGGGCTGATCGTCGACGCGGGGAGCGGGCCCGGAGTGCTCTCCTGTCTGCTCGCGGAGGCGTTTCCCGGAGCCCGGGTCGTCGCCGTCGACGCGGCCGAGCCCTTGCTGGAGCGGGCCACGGCGCGGGCCGCGCGGCTCGGTCTCGCCGACCGTTTCGGCACCCTCACCGGTGAACTCCCGGGGATCCTCGACGACTTGGACTACCCCGTCGACCTGCTGTGGGCCAGCCGGAGCCTGCACCACCTGGGGGACCAGCGGGCCGGGATCGCCGCGTTCGCCGCCCGGCTGGTGCGCGGGGGCACCCTGGCGCTGATGGAGGGCGGGCTGCCCGCCCGCTTCCTGCCCCGGGACATCGGGATCGGGCGGCCCGGTCTCCAGGCGCGGCTCGACGCGCTGGAGGAGGAGTGGTTCGCCGAGATGCGGGCGGGGCTGGCCGACTCCGTGGCCGAGACCGAGGACTGGCCCGCGCTGATGGCCGCCGCGGGGCTTCGGCACACGGGGACCCGGAGTTTCCTGCTGGATCTTCCGGCGCCGACGACGGATCGGGCCCGGGCCCACATCGCCGCGTCGCTCGGGCGGCTGCGGGAGGTGTTCGCCGAGCAGCTGTCGCCGGACGACCGGGAGACCCTCGACCGGCTGCTCGACCCCGAGGACGCGGCGAGCGTGCATCGGCGGAGGGACGTCTTCGTGCTCGCCGCGCACACCGTGCACACCGCCGTGCGGACCGGCTGAGACCCGGGAACCCCGCGGCCCCGCCGAAGCCGGGCCGGCAGTACCCGATTCCCACCGGGCTCACGGCACTTGACTTCGAGAATGCTCCAACTGATGTACTCCCTGCCGTCCACGAGAGCACAGCGGAACACAGGGGGAAACCATGTCCGAGGCACCGGTCGCACTCATCACCGGCGGTGGCAGCGGTATCGGTGCCGCGGTCGCACGGCAACTGCTCGACGCGGGCCACAAGGTGGCCGTCACCGGCCGCGGTGAGTCACGGCTGCGCGCCTTCGCCGAGGAACTAGGCAACCCAGACGGCCTGTTGACGTTCGTCGGCAATGCGGGCGAGTACGCCGACGTGAAGGCGGCCGTCGACGGCACGCTCAAGGAGTTCGGGCGGCTGGACACGGTCGTCGCCAACGCCGGCTTTGCCACGCACGACACCGTGGCCACGGGGACCCGGCGGGCTGGAGCGAGATGGTGCTGACCAATGTCCTCGGCCCCGCCCTGCTCATCCGGGCGTCCATCGACGCGCTCAAGGAGACCCGCGGCCGGATCGTGCTGATCGGCAGCGTCGCCGGGTTCGTGCACGGGCCCGGCAACATCTACGGCGCCACGAAGTGGGCCGTGACCGGGCTCGCCGAGAACGCCCGGCGCGAGGTCACGGAGTTCGGGGTCGGGGTCACCCTGGTCGCCCCGGGGCGCGTGGAGACGCCGTTCTGGGACAGCTACGGCAGCCTGCCGCCCGGTCACCTGCTCACCGCCGAGCAGATCGCCGACTCGGTGGTGTGGGCCGTACGGCAGCCGGAGGGCGTCGACATCAACACGGTCGTCGTCCGTCCGATCGGGCAGCCCGTCTGACGTTCGGCGCCGGACACACGAAGGCCGGCGGCGGGCCCCCGATACGGGAGGCCCGCCGCCGGCCGAAGCGCTGGTGCGTCAGGCGGCGTTGAACGTCGACGGGTCCGGGCCGAGGCGCCGGTCCTCGTTGAGCGCGCTGATCGCCGCCAGGTCCTCGGTGTCCAGGCTGAAGTCGAAGACCTCGATGTTCTCCTTGATCCGCGACGGCGTCACGGACTTCGGGATCACGACATTGCCGAGCTGGAGGTGCCAGCGCAGCACGACCTGGGCCGGGGTGCGGCCGTGCTTCTGGGCGATGGCCACGACCGCCGGGACCTCCAGGAGGCCCTTGCCGGAACCGAGCGGCGACCAGGCCTCGGTGGCGATGCCCTGCTCCGCGTGGAACTCGCGGGCGGCCCGCTGCTGGAGGTGCGGGTGCAGCTCGATCTGGTCGACGGCCGGGACGACGGACGTCTCGGCGATCAGCCGCCGCAGGTGCTCGGGCTCGAAGTTGGAGACACCGATCGCCTTGATCCGGCCATCGGCGTGCAGCTTCTCGAACGCCTTGTAGCTGTCGACGTACAGGTCGCGGGCGGGCGTCGGCCAGTGGATCAGGTACAGGTCCACGTAGTCCAGGCCGAGCTTGGCCAGCGAGGTGTCGAAGGCGCGCAGAGTCGCGTCGTAGCCCTGGTCGCTGTTCCAGAGCTTGGTGGTGACGAAGATGTCCTCGCGGGGGACCCCGGAAGCCGCGATGGCCTTGCCGGTGCCCTCTTCATTGCCGTAGATCGCCGCTGTGTCGATGCTGCGGTACCCGGCCTCCAACGCCGTGCTGACCGCGCGCTCCGCCTCGTCGTCCGGCACCTGCCACACGCCGAAGCCCAACTGGGGCATCTCGACGCCGTTGTTGAGGATGATCGGGGGGACCTTGCTGCTCACGAGCTCTTGATCCTTACGGTTGTCGGACGGTGGTACTCCCATCGTCAACGATCACGAGCCGTGATGCATTCCTGACCGGAGAATCCGTCCCCTAACTGACCCGTGAGTCAGTGGGTCATGGCTGAAATTGGCCGGAAATGCATCCGACCTCTTCGGTACAGACCATTGACCGCCGACGGTCCTGCCGCGACTCTGGATCGCGCCACCGGGCGGAAGTCTGAACCCGGTTCATGGATATGAATCTTCCTGGACTTTCATCCGATGTTTGCCGTGTCTCCTGGCTCACGGAGAGGGAGGAAACATGAGACGCCGTCGTCTTCGCGCGGCTCTGACGACCCTTGCACTCGCCGCCGCGACCCTGGTCACCGTGCCGGCCGCCGCATCCCCGACCGCAGGCTCCCCGGCCGGCCCGTCCCCGGACCGGGACTGGTCCGTGGCGATGGTCGAGTCGACCATGGCCCGCTACACGCCGACCGGCATCGGCGGCTGGTCCTACCCGGTCGGCCTCTACCTCTACGGCCAGTACCTCGCGTACGAGCGCACCCATGACAACCGGTACCTGACCTACATCAAGGACTACGTCGACCGCTTCGTGAAGAGCGACGGCTCGATCGGCCAGTCATTCAACAGCCTCGACAGCATGCAGGCCGGCCGGCTGCTGGTGATCCTGCACCACGAGACCGGCCAGGACCGCTACCGCAAGGCGGCGAAGAAGATCGTCGACCGCCTGGCGGGCTATCCCCGCACGAGCGACGGCGGCTTCTGGCACGCCGACACCGCGAGCCGCGCCCACCAGCTCTGGGCGGACGGCGTCTACATGGTGAACCCGTTCCTCGTCGAGTGCGGAGAGGAGTTCGGCGACAGCTCGTCCACCGACGACGAGGCCGCGAAACAGCTCGCCGTCTACGGAAGCCACCTCCAGGTCGCGAACGGCCTGCTCAAGCACGCCTACGACGAGTCGAAGACCGCCGGCTGGGCCGATCCGCAGACCGGGCTCGCCCCCGAGCACTGGTGCCGTGCGGTCGGCTGGTACTCCATGGCGATCGTCAACGTCCTGGACGGCATTCCGCAGCACCACCCGCGCCGGACCCAGCTGCTCTCCGTCCTCCGCAAGTTGGCGGCCGGCCTGGAGAAGTACCAGGACCCGGCGACCGGCCGGTGGTTCCAGGTGATCGACAAGGGGGCCCGCGGCGACAACTGGACCGAGACGTCCTGCTCCAGCATGTTCACCTACGCCCTCTCGCGCGGCGCCCAGCAGGGGTACCTGGACCGGCATTTCAAGGCCGTCGCACACCGCGGCTACCAGGGCGTGCTCGCCCGGCTCTCGGTCGGCTCCGACGGGCGCACGAACCTCGCCGACATCTCCGTCGGCACCAACGTCGGCGACTACGCGTACTACATCGCTCGCGACCGGGCCACCAACGACTTCCACGGCCTGGGCGCCTTCCTGATCATGAACGAACAACTGCGAGGTGATTAGTGTCATGAGCACATCCAGAAGGGTGTTGCTGGGCGCCGCGCTCGGCGGTGCCACGGCGGCCGCGGCCGGTCTGCCGACGGCCACCACCGCCCACGCCGCCTCCTGGCAGCAGAAGTGGGCCCCCTCCGCGAGCGCCGACGGCCTCGGCGCCTTCGAGACGATCGAGGACGACCGCGCCGACTCGCACACCGCCGGTCAGCCGCACATCCACACCACCGGCAACAACTGGCGCTTCGACATGCACACCGTCGACCGCGACACCTCCACCGACCGCCAGCGCCAGGAGGTCACCGGGCTGCGCAACGGCAGCGGCGGCAACTACCTGAAGTGGGCGAAGGGCCAGACCTGGCGGGTCACCTACTCGATGTACATCCCGAGCTCCCTCAAGGCGACCACCACCTTCACCCACATCATGCAGATGAAGCAGCCCGGCAGCGGCACCTCGCCGATCGTCGTGCAGTCACTACGCCGGGTGAACGGCAAGCAGACGATCGAGCTGAAGCTCGCCATCGACGACATCCTCGTCGGCCGCACCGACCTGGACCCGCTGCACGACAAGTGGACCGACGTCGACTTCCAGATCAAGGTCGGCGACGGCTCGGCCGGTTCCGTCCGCTGGATCCTCAAGTCCGCCGGCTCGACCGTCATCGACGCGTCGAAGACCGGCGTCGACACCTTCCTGGCCGACCGCGTCCGCCCGAAGTGGGGCATCTACCGCTCCCTCGGCGACACCTCCGGCTCCCTCCAGAACACCTACCTGCTGCTCAGCAACCTCCGCGGCTACCAACTGGTCTGAGGAGCCGTCGCCTTGATACCCCCCACTGCGAACCCGCACGGCCCACGCTCCCGCTCCCGAGCGGCGGCGATAGTCCTCTTCGTCGTCGCTGTCGTCCTCGGACTCAGCCACCCGGCGGCCCCGGCAGTCCCGGCCGCCTCGCAGGAGCCGTCCCGAGCCGCCGCCGTCTTCGACGTACGCGACTACGGCGCCAAGGGAGACGGCTCCGCCAACGACACCCCCGCCGTCAACAAGGCGATCACCGCGGCCAGTTCGGCGGCGGGCGGCGGAGTCGTCCGCTTCCCGCCCGGTGACTACAAGTCGAAGAACACCATCCACATGAAGAGCCATGTGACACTCAGCCTCGACAAGGGCGCCACCCTCCAGGGCTCCAGTGCCGACACCTACGACAAGGCCGAGTCCAATCCGTACGACAGCTACCAGGACTACGGGCACAGCCACTTCCGCGACGCGATGATCTACGGCGACAAGCTGACCGACATCGGCTTCGTCGGCCAGGGCGTCATCGACGGCATGGGCAACCTGATCACCGGCAACCCGAAGTCCGGCGAGGCCGACAAGATCATCTCCCTGACGCGGTGCGACGGACTCACGATCGGCGACGGCCTCACCCTGCGCCGCGGCGGCCACTTCGCGGCGCTCGTCAACGGCTGCAAGAACGTGACCTCGGACCACCTGACCATCGACACCGCGAGCGACCGCGACGGCTGGAACATCATCTCCACCACGAACGTCACGGTGACGAACGCGAACATCAAGGCCAACGACGACGCCCTGGTCTTCAAGAGCGACTACGCCCTCGGCGCCAAGCTGCCCAACGGCCACGTCCGCGTGGGCGACAGCTTCCTGTCCGCCCGTTGCTGCAACGCCCTCATGTTCGGCTCGGAGACCTGCGGCGACTTCTCGGACTACCGGTTCGAGAACATCCGTATCGACGGCGCCGACAAGTCCGGCCTCGGCATGGTGTCGATGGACGGCGCGAAGATCTCCGACGTCCACTACCGCGACATCACGATGACGAACGTCCACTCGCCGATCATGCAGAAGATCGGCACCCGAAAGCGGTGCGGCAACAGCCCCGGTGTCGGATCGATCAGCGACATCACGTACGACGACATCACGGCCACCGGCAGCAGTCCGTCCTTCAGCCCGACCCTGTGGGGCGAGACCGGCCACCGCATCAAGGGCGTCACCTTCAACCACGTCGACATCACGGTCCCGGGCGGCAACGGCACCATGTCCACCGGTGTGCCGGGCAACGACCCGAACGACTACAACCCCAAGGCCATCGGCACCCGGCCGGCGTACGGCTGGTACCTCCACAACGCCGACGACATCCGCTTCACCGACAGCTCCGTGAAGTTCGCAGCGGACGACGGCCGCCCGGCATTCCTCGCCAATGCGGCGGACGGCGTCCAGCTCACGCGCTTCACCGCGCAGAAGGGCGGCGGCTCCCCGTTCGACTTGGGCTTCCAGGACGTGACGGGCGGCTGCCTGACGGACAGTCACAACACCTCCGGGGGCTCCCTGCGGGTCTCGGGAAGCCAGGACTGCGGCAGTACGGTGGTGAGGCCGCTCGACCTCGAGAACCCCCGCCAGGACTTCCTGCGCAACTCCGTCGGCGGCCTCTTCCTGCACTGGGGCCTGCGCACCGCACCGGCCCACACCAGCTGCACAGCCTGGGAGGACGACGTCACCAACGGCGGCTGGAACGCCGACTACTGGGTGAAGGAGGCCCAGAAGCTGCACACGCAGTACCTCGTCCTCGCCTCATTCCACAGCCGTCTCGGCTACGCCCGCACCTGGCCGTCGAAGATCCCCGGCTCCTGCTCCACTAAACGGGACTTCCTCGGCGAACTGATCACCGCCGCGAAGGCCAAGGGGCTGAAGGTCATCCTCTACATGACCAACGACCCCCAGTGGCACGAGGAGGGCGGCCACGAGTGGCTCGACTCGGCCGCCTACTCCGCCTACAAGGGCAAGAACGTCGACCTGACCTCCAACGACGGCTTCGGTCAGTTCAGTTACGACAACTTCTTCGAGGTCATGGACCGCTACCCCGACCTCGGGGGCTTCTGGATCGACAACGACAACGCCTACTGGGAGAGCCACGACCTCTACCGGCAGATCTACGAGAAGCGTCCGAACTACACGCTCAGCAACAACAACGAAGACACGCCGATCATGGACATGATCAGCAATGAGCAGAAGACGGGGATGACGCCTGCGTACGACTACCCGCAGGCGGTCTACACGGCCCAACCCCGCCTCACCGAGGCCGACTTCAAGCTGCCCTCCACCGGCTCCTGGTGGTACGGCGGCACCGACCCGTCGGTCGACAAGATGCTCACCCTCGGCCGCCTCGTCACCAACGCCGGCTCGTCCGTGAAGGCACTGATGGCCGAGACCGCCCAGGTCAACGGCAAGTTCCCGGCCAACCAGGCCGACTTCAACAACTTCGCGAACTCCTACCTCGAACCCATCTGGGAGTCGCTGCACGGCACGGAGGGCGGCGGCTACTTGTACGGCGGGCTCAAGCCGGGCTTCTGGAACGACGGCGCCCATGGCGTCACCACGATCAGCAAGACCGACCCCGACCGCCAGTACATCCACGTCCTGACCCCGCCCAGCACCAGCACCCTGCGCATCCGCGACAACGGCTACCGCGTGGCGTCGGTCACCAACCTCCGTACGGGCGCGGCGGTTTCGTGGTCGCAGTCAGGTGGCGTACTCACCGTCGCCGGCCTCGGGAACTGGGACCCGTACGACACGGTGTTCAAGGTCACCACAGCCGGGCGCCAGGGCATCCTCACGGGCGTCAAGGTGAGCGCGAGCGCCTCGGCGAGCGGTCACGCCGGCTCGGCCGCAGGTGACGGCGACTACGGCACCTACTGGGACAACGACAAGACCCTCCCGGTGAACCTCACCTTCGACCTCGGCAGTTCGAAGAAGGTCCAGTACCTCGGGCTCAACCAGCGCGAGGACTCCGTGGCCTACGCCCGCTCGGACACCGAGCAGTCGGCGCGGATCAAGGACTACAAGGTGTACCTGAGCGCCGACGGTTCCACCTGGGGCAGCGCGGTGAAGACCGGCCAGCTGCCGAGCCGCCGCGGCATGCAGGGCATCGACCTGACCGCGGCCAACGCCCGCTATGTCCGTCTGGAGGTCACCTCCACCTGGGCCGCCGCCACCGACACCACCCGCTACAAGCGACTGCGCGTCGACGAGACGTGGATCGGCACGTCGTACGCCACACCCACGAACGGGGGACAGTCATGATCCGGATCAGATCGCTCACGGCCGCGGTGGCGGGCCTGCTCCTCGCCGCCGCCGTGCCGCTCGTGGGCACCGCCCAGCCGGCCGCCGCCTCCGACAACGGGCAGTCCGTCCGGCCCGCCATGGGCTGGTCCAGCTGGAGCTACGTGCGCCGCACTCCGACCGAGGCGAAGATCAAGGCGCAGGCCGACGCGCTGGTCGCCAGTGGACTCAAGGACCACGGATTCGTGTACGTCAACCTCGACGACTTCTGGCAGAAGTGCGACAGCAACGGCTTCGTCGTCGATGGCTACGGCCGCTGGACCGCCGACACGGCCAAGTTCCCCGGCGGCATCAAGGCGCTGGCCGACTACATCCACTCCAAGGGCCTGAAGTTCGGCTTCTACGTGACGCCCGGCATCGCCAAGAACGCCGTCACCAAGAACACCCCGATCGAGGGGACCTCGTACCACGCGAAGGACATCGCGGACACCTCGAAGACCGAGAAGAACTACAACTGCAAGAACATGTACTACATCGACTACGGGAAGCCCGGCGCGCAGGAGTTCGTGAACTCCTGGGCCAGGCAGTTCGCGTCCTGGGGTGTCGACTACCTGAAGATCGACGGAGTGGGCGGCCAGGACATCCCCGACGTCCAGGCCTGGGACAAGGCCCTGCGCGCCACCGGACGGCCCATCAACTTCGCGCTCTCCAACAACCTCCCGATCGCCGACGCCTCCACCTGGCGGAAACTGGCCAACAGCTGGCGTACCCAGGGTGACGTCGAGTGCTACTGCGGGCCGGGGAGCAACGGCAGCGGCTATCCGCTCACCGACTGGTCCCACGTCACCAAACGCTTCGACTCGGCCGCTTCCTGGCAGCCGTACGCGGGCCCCGGCGGCTGGAACGACCTGGACTCGCTGGAGGTCGGCAACGGCGACCAGGCGGGCCTGACCGCCGACCAGCGGCGCTCCCACTTCACCCTGTGGGCGATGGCGGCCTCGCCGCTGCTGCTCGGCACCGACCTCACCCACCTCGACTCCGTCGACAAGGCGATGCTGACCAACGACCGCCTCATCGGGGTCGACCAGGACGGCGTGGCCGCCAAGCGGATCGTGAGCAGCGGGGTCAAGCAGGTCTGGAGCAAGAAGGAGAGCGACGGCCAGTACGTGGTGGCCCTGTTCAACACCGGTACGTCCGGCAACGCGACGGTCGCCGTGGACTGGTCCCAGGTCGGCTTCACCGGCTCCGGAGACGTCACCGACCTGTGGTCCGGCTCCCGCAAGGGTGTGATCGCCGACTCCTACAGCGCGAGCCTGCGGCCCGGCGAGACGCGGCTGGTCCGCGTGAAGCCCGTCAACTCCCTGAAGAGCGCGGCCGCTTCACCTGGCATGGCCGTCGCCCCCTACGAGTACCTCGGCTGGGGCAGCCCGCAGAACCCCACCTCGGTGATGTCGGCGACCGGCGTCAGGTGGTTCACCCTCGCGTTCATCCTCTCCGACGGCGGCTGCAACCCGAAGTGGGACGGCTCGCGCCCGCTGACCGGCGGCACCGACCAGTCGAGGATCGACGCGATCAGATCCGCCGGCGGTGACGTCATGGTCTCCGTCGGCGGCTGGAGCGGGAACAAGCTCGGCGAGAAGTGCTCCAGCGCCTCGGCGCTCGCCGGCGCCTACCAGAAAGTGATCAACGCCTACCAGCTGAAGGCCCTCGACATCGACATCGAGAACACCGAGTGGTCCAACGCGACCGTACGGCAGCGGGTCGTCGACGCGCTGAAGACCGTCAAGGCGAACAACCCCGGCCTGAAGACCGTCATCACCTTCGGCACCACCACCAGCGGCCCCGACTCCATCGGCGTCGACATGATCAAGCGGGCGGCGAACTCGGGCCTGGCGAACGACGTGTGGTGCATCATGCCGTTCGACTTCGGCGGCGGCACCACGAACATGGGCACCCTGACCACGCAGGCCATGGAAGGTCTCAAGGCACGGGTCAAGTCGGCGTTCGGCTACAGCGACGCCACCGCCTACGCCCATATCGGGCTGTCCTCGATGAACGGCAAGACCGACGACTCCGGTGAGCGGGTCCGGGTCGCCGACTTCAGGACCATGCTCGCCTACGCCCAGCAGCACCACATCGGGCGCCTCACCTACTGGTCCGTCAACCGCGACCGCCCCTGCGGCTCGGGCACCGACGGAGACTCGTGCAGCGGTGTGATGCAGCAGCCGTACGACTATCTCAAGGTCTTCACCCAGTACACCGGCTGAAGGGAGGAACATCCGTGAAAAGAAAGAGAGTTCTGCCCTACGGCCTCGCCGCGGCCCTCGCACTGCCCCTCGTCGGCCTGAGCCAGGCCACCGCGCACGCGGCCACCGACTACCAGGCGGAGGACGCGACCGTCGTACAGGGCACGGTGGCCACCAACCACACCGGTTACACGGGCACCGGCTTCGTCGACTACACCAACGTCAAGGGCTCCTATGTGGAGTTCACCGTCAGCGCCGCCTCCGCGGGTACCACGGCCGTCACCTTCCGCTACGCCAACGGGACCGCGACCGACCGGCCCATGGACATCTCCGTGAACGGCACGGTCGTGTCCTCGGCCGTCTCGTTCCCGGCCACCGCCGACTGGAACACCTGGGCCACCAAGACAATCGACGTCCCGCTCACCGCGGGCTCCGCGAAGATCCGCGCGACCGCCACCACCGCCGCCGGAGGCCCCAACCTCGACCGCATCGGCGTCGACGCGGCCACCGACTCCCAGGCCCCGAGCCGTCCCGGGCAGCCCAGTTGCTCCGACATCGGTGAGGACGGGCTCACACTGGCCTGGGGCGCCTCCACGGACAACGTGGGCGTGACGGCGTACGACCTCTACGAGCACGGCAACAAGATCGGTGAGGCGCCGGGCGGTTCGACCAGCAAAGCGCTCACCGGCCTGACCCCCGACACCACCTACAACCTCACGGTCATCGCCCGCGACGCGGCCGGCAACACGTCCCCGGCGAGCCCCGTCGTCGACTGCACCACCAAGCCCAGCTCCGACACCACCCCGCCGACCAAGCCCGGCACCCTGTCCGCGGCGGACGTCACCGCGAACAGCGCCGCACTGAGCTGGGGCGCCTCCACCGACGACCGGGCGGTCACCGGCTACGACGTGCGCAGTGACACCACCGTCTACAAGTCCGTCACCTCCGGCACCTCGACCACGCTGACCGGGCTCGCCTGCAACAGCCCGTACAGCCTGAACGTCGTCGCCCGCGACGCGGCCGGCAACGTCAGCCCGCCGAGCAACACGGTCACCTTCACCACCAAGGCGTGTGCCACCGACGGCGGCGTCCCCTCCTCCGTCGCCACGCTCTCCTCCGGCTGGACCATCCCCTGGGGCATCTTCTGGCTGCCCGACGGCAAGAGCGCGCTGGTCACCGAGCGGGACGACTTCCGGGTCTGGAAGGTCACCAAGGACGGCACGAAGACGCAGGTCGGCACCGTGCCGAACGCCGTCACCACCAACGGCGAGGGCGGACTGCTGGGTGTCGCGGTCGACCCGAAGTGGGAGACCAACCACCGCGTCTACTTCATGCACACCGCGTCCGAGGGCAACCGCGTGGTCCGTATGACGTACGACGGGTCCGCACTGAGCGACTACACCGTGCTCCTTCAGGGCATCAAGAAGAACCGCTACCACAACGGCGGACGCCTCGCCTTCGGCCCCGACGGCTACCTCTACGTCTCCACCGGCGAGGCCCAGACACCCGACCTGGCGCAGGACAAGAGCTCCCTCAACGGCAAGATCCTGCGCATGACGACGGACGGGAAACCGGCCCCGGGCAACCCGTTCGGCACTTACGTCTACAGCCTCGGCCACCGCAATCCGCAGGGCCTCGCCTTCGACCGCAACGGCCGCCTGTGGGAAGCGGAGTTCGGCAACAGCTCCAAGGACGAACTGAACCTCATCAAGCCCGGCGCCAACTACGGCTGGCCGGTCTGCGAGGGCACCTGCTCCACCGCGGGGATGACCAACCCGAAGGCCACCTGGAACGTCTCGGAGGCCTCGCCGAGCGGCATCGCGATCGTGCGCAACGTCGTCTACATGGCCTCGCTGCGCGGGGAGCGGCTGTGGCGGATCCCGATCAACGGCGACAACGAGAGCGTCGGCACGCCGACCGCGTACTACGTGGGCACCTACGGCCGGCTGCGTACGGTCACCAAGGTGCCGGGCGCCGACCAGCTGTGGCTGTCGACCACCAACTGCGACAACAACGGAGGAGCGGCGGACGGATCGGACAAGATCTTTCGCGTGACGATCAGCTGACAGGCCGTCAGGTCATGAACCGGGTCGTCAGGTCATGAACCGGGTCGTCAGGTCATGAACCGGGTCGTCAGGCCATGACCCGGGTCCTCAGGCCCGGTACAGCGCCTCGACCTCGTTCGCGTACGCCGTCTCGATCGCCTTGCGCTTCAGCTTCAGCGACGGCGTCAGCAGTCCGTGCTCCTCGGTGAAGGGCTGCGCGAGGATACGGAAGGTACGGATCGACTCGGCCTGCGAGACCAGGGTGTTGGCGGCGACCACCGCCCGCCGCACCTCGGTCTCCAGGTCGGCGTCGCGCACCAGCTCGGCCGGGGTCATCCGCGGTTTGTCGTGCATCGCCAGCCAGTGCTCCACGGCCTCCTGGTCCAGGGTGACCAGGGCGGCGACATAGGGCCGGTCGTTGCCCACGACGATGCACTGCGAGACCAGCGGATGGTCGCGCACCCGCTCCTCCAGCACCCCGGGGGAGACGCTCTTGCCGCCGGAGGTCACGAGGATCTCCTTCTTGCGGCCGGTGATGGTGAGATAACCGTCCTCGTCCAGGGAGCCCAGGTCGCCGGTGGCGAGCCAGCCGTCGTGCAGGGCCTCGTCGGTGGCCTTCTCGTTGTTGAGATAGCCCTGGAAGACGTTGTTGCCGTACAGCCAGATCTCGCCGTCGTCCGCGATGTGCACGGTCATGCCCGGGATCGGCTGGCCGACCGTGCCGTAGCGGGTGCGCTCGGGCGGGTTGGCGGTGGCGGCGGCCGTCGACTCGGTGAGGCCGTAGCCCTCGTAGATGTGCACGCCCGCGCCCGCGAAGAACAGCCCCAGCTTGCGGTCCATGGCCGAACCGCCGGTCATGGCCTGCTTGATACGGCCGCCCATCGCGGCCCGCATCTTCGAGTAGACGAGTTTGTCGAAGAGCTGGTGCTGCATCCGCAGCCCCGCCGACGGGCCGGGTCCCAGCCCCCAGGCCTTGGCCTCCATGGCTTCCGCGTACTTCACGGCCACGTCGACCGCCTTCTCGAACGGCCCCGCCTTGCCCTCCTTCTCGGCCTTGCGGCGGGAGGCGTTGAAGACCTTCTCGAAGATGTACGGCACGCCCAGGAAGAACGTCGGCTTGAACGCGGCCAGGTCCGGCAGCAGGGCGGCCGCGTTCATCTGCGGCTGGTGGCCGAACCGCACCCCGCCGCGGATCGCGGCCACCTGCACCATCCGCCCGAAGACATGGGCGAGCGGCAGGAACAGCAGGGTCGCCGCCTCGTCGCCCTTCTTCGAGTGGAACACCGGCTCCCAGCGCTCGATGACGGTGTCCGCCTCGTACATGAAGTTGCCGTGGGTGATCACACAGCCCTTGGGGCGGCCGGTGGTGCCCGAAGTGTAGATGATGGTCGCGACCGAGTCCGGGGTGACCGCCTGCCGGTGGCGGTGCACCACCTCGTCCTCGATGGCGGCCCCCGCGTCGTACAGCTCCTGCACCGCGCCGGAGTCCAGCTGCCACAGCCGGTGCAGCGCCGGCAGCCGGTCGATGACGGTGGCGATCGTCATCGCGTGGTCCTCGTGCTCCACGATCGCGGCCGTGCACTCGGCGTCGTAGAGCGCCCAGAAGCACTGCTCGGCGGAGGAGGTCGGGTAGACCGGCACCACCTGTGCGCCGATCGTCCACAGCGCGAAGTCGAACAGCGTCCACTCGTAGCGGGTGCGGGACATGATCGCGACCCGGTCGCCGAAGCGGATGCCCTGGGAGAGCAGTCCCTTGGCCAGGGCCATGACCTCGTCGCGGAACTCCGCCGAGGTCACGTCCCGCCAGCGGCCGGCCTCGTCCTTGCGGCCGAGGGCGATGTGCATGGGGTTGTTGCGGGCATGCTCGAAGACGACGTCGGCCAGTCCGCCCACCGGGGGTGCCAACGCCAACGGAGGGTTGGTGAACTCGCGCAAACCCCGCTCCCCGCTCTCCCTGGCGCTCAGTGACGCTCCGCACAGCGCCGTGAAAGCTACCCCACCCGGGCATCCGACGGGAGAGGGGCCGAAGCCGAGCGCTGCTCACGTACCGGCAGGTAGCTGCCGGAAAATACGCTCACATGGGGAAGGGTCGGGCACAGAACCGACGGTTTGAGAGAGGTTCGGAGCCGTAATCTCCACCGAATCTGTACGACCCGCTTACGGCTCACGCCCCTGGTGAACCGGTCACCCCCGAGGGGCGACCTTCTCCTCCTTCAGCGCCGCCAGCCCAGAATCCGTCACTCCGCTCCGTGTCGCGCGATCCGTCCGCACCAGGGCCAGCACCAGCGCGCCGGCCACCGTCGCGGTCAGCCCCGCGACCACGGCGGCGGAGTTCAGACCGGAGGCGAACGCCGCCCGCAACGCACCCTCCGGGAAGGCGTCCCGCAGCGCACCGGCCGCCCCGCCGGCCAGCGCGTGGGCCGCGCCGTCCGGCAGGGTGTCCCGCATGCGCGAGGTCAGCACCGTGCCGTACACGGCGATGCCGAGGGCGAACCCGAGCTGCCGGAAGGCGTTGACCGCTCCGCCCGCCATCCCGGCCCGGTCCTGCGGTACGGCGGCCAGCGCGGCGCCGGCGATGCCGGGCGCGACCAGTCCCGTACCGACACCCAGCAGCACCATCCCCGGCACCAGCGCGGACGCCGTCGACCCCGCGTCCAGGCCTGTCACGCAGAACTGCCCGGTGCCCGTCAGCAGCAGACCGCCCCCGACGGTGATCCGCGCCGGAACCCCGTGCAGCAGCCGGCCGCCGGCCGCCGCCACCACGAACGACGACAGGGACAGCCACAGGAAGACCAGCCCACCGCGCACCGGGCTCATCCCGAGCAGCGTCTGCATCCAGATCGAGTCGTACGCCATCAGACTGAACGCGGCCGCGTTGAAGGCGAGTGCGCCCACCATCACCCCCGAGAACGCCGGCTTCAGGAACAGCCGCGGGTCCAGCAGCGGATCGGCACCGCGCCACTCCACGACGACGAACGCGACCAGTGCGAGGGCGGCGGCCGCGAACACCAGCAGGGTGCCCGTCTCGGCCCAGCCGTGCTCACCGGCCCGTACCGCCCCGTACGTCAGCCCGCCCGCGAAGGCCGCGAAGGTCAGCGTGCCCGCCCAGTCGATCCGCCGCTCTCGCGAACCGTGCGACTCCGGTACGACCCGCAGCGTCAGCCACACCGCGGCCACGCTCACCGGCAGGTTGACGTAGAAGATCCACCGCCAGCCCGGCCCGTCCGTCAGCACCCCGCCGAGCAGCGGCCCCACCGCCGCCGCGGCACCACTGACCGCGCCCCACACGCCGAGCGCCACCGAGCGCCGCCTGCCCTGGTAGACGGAGCCCAGCAGGGGCAGCGTGGTCGCGAGCATCGCAGCCGCCCCGAGCCCCTGCACCGCGCGTGCGGCGACCAGCATCCCGGGACCGCTCGCCAGCCCGCACACCAGGGAGGCCGCCGCGAACACCCCCACCCCCACGACATGCACCCGGCGCCGCCCCAGGATGTCGGCCGCGGCCCCCGCGCCGAGCAGCAGCGCGGCCAGCGCCAGCGCGTAGCCGTCCATCACCCACTGAAGATCGCTCAGCGAGGCGTCCAGCGACCTCGCCATGTCCGGCAGCGCGACCACCGCGATGGTCACGTCCAGCAACAACATGAACGTGCTCAGGCAGACGGCCGTGAGCGGCCCCCAGCTACGCATGTCCTCTGTACGCATGTCCTCAACTCCTCCTGCGACGGATGCGAACGACTTCGTACGATGGGCCACACCGGCCGAACGGAACGGCTGGGGGCGCCTCGGTGCCGGAATCCGATACCGGAGGGCCCTGTGCAGACGGAATCCCACACCACCTCGCCCGGCTTCGACGCCCTCGACCGACGGTTGCTGTCGGCGCTGGCCCTCGACGGCCGGGCCTCCTTCAGCCGTGTCGCCGCGGTGCTCGGCGTCTCCGACCAGACCGTCGCCCGCCGCTACCGCAGGCTGTGCGCCGAGGGCGGGCTGCGGGTCGTGGTGATGCGGGACGCCCACCGGCTCGGCGAGGACCAGTGGATGCTGCGGGTGCGCTGCGCCCCGGACAGCGCGCCGGCGATCGCGGAGGCGCTGGCCAAGCGCCCCGACACCTCCTGGGTGGGCCTCGCCTCGGGCGGCACCGAGGTCCTGTGCATGACCCGGCCGCGCAGCTCCGGCGACCACGACGACCTGCTGCTCGGCAAACTCCCGCGCACCCCCAGCGTGGTGGAGATCCGCGCGCACCAACTGCTGCACCGCTTCTACGGCGGCGCGCAGAGCTGGGTCTCCAAGCTCGGCGCGCTCACCGCCGCGGAGACCGAGGCGCTGCGGCCTCGTCACGAAGCGGTCCCGGGCCAGGTGCGGATCACCCCGGAGGACGAGCCGCTGCTGGCCGCACTGGAGCGGGACGGGCGGGCCGGCTACCCCGAGTTGCAGCGGGCCACGGGTCTCACCGAGTCCGCCGCCCGACGCCGGCTCTCGGCGCTGCTCGCGTCGGGTGCCGTGTTCGTCGACTCGGAGTGCGATCCGGGAATCTTCGGCCACCCGGTCTCGGCTCTCCTGTGGATCACCGCGGCACCGTCCGCGCTGCACTCCGTGGGGCAGGCGCTGGCCGGCCACACCGGCATCGCCCACGCGTCGGCGGCGACCGGCCCGTGCAACATCATCGCCTCGGTGCTGGCCCGGAACACCGCCGATCTGTACGCCTACCTCAGCGGGCCGCTGGGTCAGTTGGAGGGGGTGCGGCACGTGGACACGACGGTGTTCCTGCGCCGGATCAAGCAGCTGACTTATCGGGAGCGGGGGGCCGGCCCCCGGCGCTGAACAGGTCCGCCGTGGTGAGGGTGGTCGGCGGCGGGGTGGTGAGGGTCCTCGGTGTCAGGGGTGGCGATGGGTCATCCGCGGTGGAGGCGGTCGCCTGCCGCCAGGATCGCTGCGGCGAGGGCGTCCGCCGCGCCCTGGGCCGCGGTGCGGCGTGGGCCGTGCACCAGGACGAAGTCGACCCGTCCCAGTTCCGGCAGGCCGAACCGGTCCGGCACCCGCACCAGGCCGGGCGGCACCAGACCCCGGGAGTGCGCCATCACCCCCAGCCCCGCCCGCGCCGCCGCGATCAGGCCGTTCAGGCTTCCGCTGGTGCAGACGATCCGCCACTCCCGCCCCTGCCGTTCCAGCGCCTCCAGGGCGAGCGCCCGGGTGATCCCCGGCGGCGGGTAGACGATCAACGGCACGGGCCGCTCGGTGTCCGGGCGCAGCCGCTCCGCCCCGATCCACACCAGCCGGTCGTGCCACACCAGTTCACCGCGCTGCTCCTCGGGACGCCGCTTGGCCAGCACCAGGTCGAGCTTCCCGGCGGCGAGTTGCTCGTGCAGCGTGCCCGACAACTCGACCGTCAGCTCCAGATCGACCTCGGGATGGTCGTACCGGAAGCCCTCCAGGATCTCCGGCAGCCGGGTCAGCACGAAGTCCTCCGACGCCCCGAACCGCAGCCGCCCCCTCAGGCGCGTGCCCGTGAAGAACGCCGTCGCCTGGTCGTGCACTTCCAGGATCCGGCGCGCGAAGCCGAGCATCGCCTCGCCGTCCTCGGTCAGCTCCACGGAATGGGTGTCCCGGCTGAACAACTGCCGCCCCGCCGCGTCCTCGAGGCGCCGGACATGCTGGCTCACCGTCGACTGGCGCAGCCCGAGCCGCCGGGCGGCCTGCGTGAAGCTCAGCGTCTGCGCCACCGCCAGGAACGTACGCAGCTGCGACGGGTCGTACACACCGCCAGGTTATCGCGAATCGTGATGACAGTCAGAGTGGTATGCGGGATTCCCGATCAAGGAGTGAGGGAGGACGATGGAGGGGGAACTCCCGCCCTGAGGGGAGGCACCCGGCATGTCCTCGTACCGCCGTCGAACATGAGCAAGTGGAGCATCGTGAAGCGCCTGAAGTGGCCGGCCTGGATGCCGGTCGACCCGTACATCCTGCTGCTGCTCGGCACCGTGGGCCTCGCCGCCCTCGTGCCGGCGCGCGGAACCTCGGCGGACGTGGCCTCCGGAGCCTCCACGGCGGCGATCGCCTTCCTCTTCTTCCTGTACGGCGCCCGCCTCTCCACCCGTGAGGCCCTCGACGGCCTCAAGCACTGGCGGCTGCACGTCACCGTGCTCGCCTGCACCTTCGTGATCTTCCCGCTGCTGGGCCTCGCCGCCCGCGGACTCGTCCCGGTCTTCCTGACGAACCCGCTCTACCAGGGCCTGCTCTTCCTCACCCTGGTCCCCTCCACCATCCAGTCCTCCATCGCCTTCACCTCGATGGCCCGCGGCAACGTCCCCGCCGCGATCTGCGCCGGCTCCTTCTCGTCCCTGGTCGGCATCGTCGTCACCCCGCTGCTGGCGGCCGCCCTGCTCGGCAGCAGCGGCGGCGGGTTCTCGGCCGGCTCGCTCCTGGAGATCGTGCTCCAGCTGCTCGTGCCGTTCCTGGCCGGGCAGCTGACCCGCCGCTGGATCGGCGCGTTCGTCACCCGCCACAAGAAGGTCCTCGGTCTCGTCGACCGCGGCTCGATCCTGCTGGTCGTCTACACCGCGTTCAGCGAGGGCATGGTCCAGGGCATCTGGCACCAGGTGAGCCCGCTCAGGCTCGGCGGACTGATGGTCGTCGAGGCCGTGCTGCTCGCCCTGATGCTCACCCTGACCTGGTACGGCGGCAAGGTGCTCGGCTTCGACCGGGAGGACCGCGTCGCCATCCAGTTCGCGGGCTCCAAGAAGTCCCTCGCCTCCGGACTGCCCATGGCCAGCGTCCTGTTCGGCGCGCACGCCTCACTCGCCGTGCTGCCGCTGATGCTCTTCCACCAGATGCAGTTGATGGTCTGCGCGGTGATCGCCAAGCGCCGCTCGCAGGACCCGGTGCGGGCCGAGGAGGCGGCGGCGGTCAACGCCGCGGGACCAGCCTCAGCGTCGCGAACCGCGGTCGGTACAGCGACACGTTCCGGTTGAGCTGCGCCGAAGCCCCCGCTGTCTCCAGCCAGTTGACGTCGTAACTGAGCACCAGCCGGCCACCGCCGGACACGGCGGGATGCGTCTGCGGGTTGTAGGCGGCGACCTGGCCCGCGGGCAGAGGTGGGGTGAAGTCCCCCGCGGGGCCGTGCCAGGGCCCGGTGGGGGAGCAGGCCCAGTACGACGTCACCGCCGCGAGTCCCTTCGTCCCCGCGGCCATGGTGAACAGCACGTACGTCCCGTCCTGCCGTACGACGGAGAAGGCGCTGCCCACCCCGGTACGCCGCCCGTCCCCGAGCACCGGGCGCGGACGGGCGCCCGTCGCCCACGCCGAACCGTCCCAGTACTCCCAGGCACCCGGCTCTGCGAGGCCGCCGACCGGCACCCGGGCCACGTACGCGGAGGACGCGTTCCGGGACGCGGCCCGGCCGTCGTCGCCCCCGAAGACGTACGTCCACTCGCCGTCCTCGACCAGCGTGGTCCCGAACAGCACCCGCCGGGACGCGTCCTCGACCCGCTGCTCGTCCAGGACCTTCGTGACCGACTCGACGCGCAGGTCGGGCAGGGAGAGCGTGGCGACCTCGGTGGCGGTCGGGACGCCGTAGATCCAGGGGTACGGGCCCGTCGTACGCACCCACAGCAGCACCCTGACGACCTGCTCGGCGGAGCCGGGGGAGCGGGGTTCGACCCGGGCCGCGACCGGCCAGCGCCACTGGTTCGGGGCCGGGTCCGTGAACAGCGGGGCGGGGAGGGTGGACTCCAGGCGGCCGCCGCGCATCAGCACCGCCGAGTTGCGCACCAGCGGGGCGGTGGTGTCGCGCCAGGAGTACGGCTCGCCGAACGGGTTGGGCGGGCCGTACACCGCGCCGAGGTAGGTGTCGGAGAACAGCCACAGCAAGCGGCCGTCCGGCAGCCGCACCGAGTGCGTGCCGTCGCCGCCGGTCCAGTCGTCGGCGCGGTTGGGGTCGTCGCCGTACCGGGCGAACTCGGCGGTGAGCCGGTCGTCGGCCGACCAGGCGCCGATGGTGCGGGGTGTGCAGCCGGTGCCCTCACCCCCGTCGCGGTCGGTCAGCACGCCCACCCCGACGGCCACGAGCACCAGCACCAGCAGCAGACCGACCCCGCTCCCGCTCCACCGCCGCACTCGTCCGTCCTCGGGCACGGTTGGCGACGTTAGCCGCTGGGGGACGGCTGGTCCATGGGGCGGGACGGGGATGCGGGGCGGTGGCGAAGGAAGGTGTTCGGGCTGTGTCCGGGGCGGTGGGCCGCAGGAGGCGTCCCCGAGGCAGCGTCCGGGCGGGTGTCCAGGGCGGTGGGCTCGGGGACGTGCGGATTCGGCCAGGGCGGTGGGCTCGGGGACGCGCGGAGTCGGCCAGGGCGGCGGGCTCGGGGACGCGCGGAGTCGGCTGCGCGGCGATCCGTGAGGTGGCGGCGGTCACGGACGCAGCACCACCTTTCCCAGGTTGTTCCGCGACTCGATCGCCGCATGTGCCTTCGCCGCGTCCTCCAGGGCGAACTCCCCGTGCACGACGGGCCGGAGGGTGCCGGCCGAGAACATCCGCCACAGGTCCCGCCGCCACCGCTCGTACAACTCCGGCCGCTCCCGGGCGATCCGGGCCATCTGGAAGCCGGTCACGGACTTCGCGCCGACGAGGAGGTCGTACGCCCGGATCGTCCCGCCGCCCGAGCTGTACGCCACCAGCCGTCCGCCCGGGGCGAGGGCCGCGAGCGCCGGGGTGAGCAGGTCGCCGCCGACCGCGTCGAGGACGTAGTCCACCGGGTCGCCCCAACTGCCCTCCCGGTAAAGGGCGGTGGCGTCGGCGCCGAGCGACCGCACGAAGTCCGCCTTGGCCGCGTCGGAGACCGCGCCCACCACGCGAGCGGCGCCCCGGATGCGGGTGAGCTGCACGGCGAGATGGCCCACCCCGCTCGCGGCCGCCGTGATCAGGGCCGACTCGCCGGGTTCGGGGCGGGCCGCCTCCAGGGAGCCGAGCGCGACAAGTCCGCCGCGGACCAGTGCGACCGCGTCGACCGCCGTGGCGTCGTCGGGTATCGGGGACGCCATGGCCTCGTGCAGGAGCGCGAAGTCGGCGTACCCGTGCCCGAAGCACAGGCCGGTGACCCGCTCACCGGGACGGAAGCGGGTGACCCCGGCGCCCACGGAGACCACCTCCCCGCCGAGTTCGCCCCCGAGGGGCACCGGTTCCGGGGCCTCGCTGACTTTGCGGACGACGGGCAGCGTGACACCGACCGCCTCGCAGCGTACGAGGAGTTCGCCGGCCCCCGGTTCCGGCACCGGCACCTCCTCCAGTAACAGGGGGCCACCTGTGGACTCGTAACGGACCCGACGCATCGGCCCGACCTCCCATGGTTGGTGTCACCCCGACGAGGAATTCATTGGGAATCCCAACGATAGGGGAGTAGTCGTTGGGATGTCCAACGAATAGTGGCTAGGCTGACCGCATGGCCGAAGCTCCCCTCCCCGCGATCCGCTCCCTCCCCAGCTGGCTCCTCGGTCGTGCCGCCGCCCGGGGCCGGGCCCTGGTGGCCGAGGCGCTGGCCGCGGAGGACATGAAGATGTGGCATCACGTGGTGCTCTCGGCCGTCCGGGACCTCGCCCCCGTCGCCCAGGCCGACCTCGGCCGCGGGGTGCACCTCGACCCCAAGGACCTCGTCGGCATCCTGAACGACCTCCAGGCCGCCGGCCTCGTCGTGCGCGAGCCGCACCCCACGGACCGCCGCAAGAACGCGGTGTCCCTCACCGGCGAGGGCGCACGGCTGCTCAAGCGCTGCGAGAGGGCCGCCCGGCAGGCCAACGACGAGCTGCTGGCCCCGCTCACGGCCGCCGAACGCGCGCAGTTCATGAGCCTGTTGATCCGGATCTCCGGCACGGAGGGCTGACGGCGGATAACGTTCCGTCATGACCGCACCCCTCGCGCTCGACCCCGCACGCACCGCCCTCGTGCTCGTCGACCTGATGGACCGTATCGTCGCGCTGCCCCTCGAACCCCGGAAGGGAACCGAAGTGCTGGCCGCCGCCGAGGAGTTGGCGACCGTGTTCCGCTCGGCCGGTGCACCCGTCGTACTGGTGCGCGTCCAGCGGCCCGGCGTCGCCGACCAGCCTCCTGGCAGCGGACTCGTGGCCGGTCTCGGCCGGGACGGCGACATCGAGATCGTGAAGCGGACCATCGGCGCGTTCCAGGGCACCGACCTGGACGCCCGCCTGCGGGAACACGCCGTCACCACGCTGGTGTTCGGCGGGATCGCCACCAACCTCGGCGTCGAGTCCACGGCCCGCGCCGCCGGTGACCTCGGTTACGACCTGGTCTTCGTCGAGGACGCCATGGCCGCCTTCACCACGGCCGAGCACGAGGCGTCCACCAGGCTCGACTTCCCGCGCCTGGGCACGGTGGTGACGGTGGATCAGGTGCGCTTCACCGCGGCGGACTGACCCCGGCCGCGGCGGTCAGTTCGTGGCCACCGCCGTCTCCAGTGCCAGCCGGTGTTCGCCCGCGTACACGTTCATGGAGCTGCCCCGCAGGAAGCCCACCAGCGTCAGACCAGTCTCCGCGGCCAGGTCCACCGCCAGTGACGACGGCGCGGACACCGCCGCGAGCACCGGGATGCCGGCCATCACCGCCTTCTGCGCGAGTTCGAAGGAGGCACGGCCCGAGACGAGCAGCGTGGTGCGGGACAGCGGCAGGTCGCCGTTCTGGAGGGCACGGCCGACCAGCTTGTCGACCGCGTTGTGGCGGCCCACGTCCTCCCGTACGTCCACCAGTTCGCCGTCCTCGCTGAACAGGGCGGCGGCGTGCAGGCCTCCGGTCCGGTCGAACACCCGCTGGGCCGCACGCAACCGGTCGGGCAGGGTCGCCAGCAGGTCCGGGTCCACCCGGACCGGAGGGGTGTCGGCTATCGGCCAGCGGGCCGTCGTCCGGACGGCGTCGAGGCTCGCCTTGCCGCACAGGCCGCAGGACGAGGTCGTGTAGACGTTCCGCTCCAGCGTGATGTCGGGGATCACCACACCGGGGCCCGTCTTCACGTCCACGACGTTGTAGGTGTTCGAGCCGTCCGCCGTGGCGCCCGCGCAGTAGACGATGTTCTGAAGGTCACCCTGCTCGGCGAGCACCCCCTCGCTCACCAGGAAACCGGCGGCGAGCGCGAAGTCGTCCCCGGGCGTGCGCATGGTGATCGCGAGCGGTTTGCCGTTCAGCCGGATCTCCAGCGGTTCCTCGGCGACCAGTGTGTCCGGCCGGGACGAGACCGCCCCGTCGCGGATGCGGATCACCTTGCGTCGTTCCGTGACTCGTCCCATATGTGTCTCAGTCCCGGTTCTGTACGTGCTGGTGGCCGGACGGCCTTCACGATCTCATTGTCCTGCACATGGAGTGTGTACTCACAGACTTCATACTGTCTACAGTATGAAGTCTGTCGAGGGCGAGCAAGAGGCCCGATCCACCCGTGCGACCGTTCGGCGCGTGTTGGATACCGCTCATCGCATACGGTCGACGTGCCGTCTTTTCAACTCCCCCCTTCCTTCCTACCGTCCGGGATCATGAGTCCCCCTGTCGCGCCCCCGGGCTGGAGCCGCTGGCTCGTGCCCCCGGCCGCTCTCTCGGTCCATCTCTCCATCGGTCAGGCCTACGCCTGGTCCGTCTTCAAGCCGCCGCTCGAGTCCGCGCTCGGTCTGAGCGGCACGCAGAGCGCACTGCCCTTCCAGCTCGGCATCGTGATGCTCGGCCTGTCCGCCGCGTTCGGCGGCACCCTCGTGGAGCGCAACGGACCGCGCTGGGCGATGACCGTGGCGCTGATCTGCTTCTCGTCCGGTTTCCTGCTGTCCGCACTGGGCGCCGCCACCGAGCAGTACTGGCTGATCGTCCTCGGCTACGGCTTCGTCGGCGGCATAGGCCTCGGCATCGGCTACATCTCGCCCGTCTCCACCCTGATCAAGTGGTTCCCCGACCGGCCCGGAATGGCGACCGGCATCGCCATCATGGGCTTCGGCGGCGGCGCGCTCATCGCCTCGCCCTGGTCGGCGCAGATGCTGGAGTCCTTCGGCTCCGACAGCTCCGGGATCGCGCTCGCGTTCCTCGTGCACGGGCTGTCGTACGCCGTCTTCATGCTCCTCGGCGTCCTGCTGGTGCGCGTACCGCGCAGCGAGAAGCCCGTCGAGAGCGCCCCCAGCGCCTTCGAGGGGCCCCAGGTCTCGGCCCGCAACGCCGTGCGCACGCCCCAGTTCTGGTGTCTGTGGGTCGTGCTCTGCATGAACGTGACCGCGGGAATCGGCATCCTGGAGAAGGCCGCCCCGATGATCACGGACTTCTTCAAGGGCACGTCCACCCCCGTCTCGGTGTCGGCCGCGGCCGGTTTCGTCGCGCTGCTGTCGGCGGCCAACATGGCGGGCCGGATCGGCTGGTCCTCGACCTCCGACCTGATCGGACGCAAGAACATCTACCGGGTCTACCTGGGCGTCGGAGCGGTGATGTACGGGCTCATCGCCCTGTTCGGCGACTCCTCCAAGCCCCTGTTCATCCTGTGCGCGCTGGTGATCCTGTCGTTCTACGGCGGCGGCTTCGCGACCGTCCCCGCCTATCTGAAGGACCTCTTCGGCACCTACCAGGTGGGCGCCATCCACGGCCGGCTCCTCACCGCCTGGTCCACCGCGGGCGTCCTCGGGCCGCTCATCGTGAACTGGATCGCCGACCGGCAGGAGGAGGCGGGCAAGAGCGGATCCGCGCTCTACGGCATGTCGTTCGTGATCATGATCGGGCTGCTCGTGGTGGGTTTCGTCGCCAACGAGCTGGTCCGCCCCGTCAACGTCCGTCACCACATCCCCGCACCGAGGGAGGCAGTCGATGTCGGAGCACGACAGCAGCCAGAGTCCGCCTGACCGGCGCCCGCTGATCGCCCTCGCCTGGGTGTGGGTGGGCGCGCCGCTCGCGTACGGGCTCTACGAGCTGGTCCAGAAGGCGACCCAGTTGTTCACCGGGTAACTGTTCGGCAGGTGTTCGGGCGTCCGAGAGAGTGAGGGAAGCCGACAACTCGGGCGCCCGATTCCTGTGGCGTTACGTGCCCGCGTACCCGTGAGTCACTGTTCAGACTGGTGAATCCGGCTACCCAAGGCAACGAGGGGGACCCCCATGAACGGCTCGCGGATCGCTGCCGTCGGCCACTACCAGCCCGCGAAGGTGCTCACCAACGAGGACCTGGCAGCCCTGGTCGACACCAGCGACGAGTGGATCAGGTCCCGGGTGGGGATCCGTACCCGCCACATCGCGGGACCCGACGAGCCGGTCGACGAGCTCGCCGCGCACGCCGCCGCCAAGGCCCTGGCCGCGGCCGGGCTCGCCCCCACGGACATCGACCTGGTCCTGGTCGCCACCTCGACCGCCGTCGACCGTTCCCCGAACATGGCCGCGCGGGTCGCGTCCCGGCTCGGCATCCCCTCGCCCGCGGCGATGGACGTCAACGTGGTGTGCGCCGGTTTCACCCACGCGCTGGCCACCGCCGACCACACGGTACGGGCCGGCGCGGCGACCCGGGCGCTCGTCATCGGCGCGGACAAGATGTCCGCGGTGACCGACTGGAGCGACCGCACCACCTGTGTGCTCGTCGGCGACGGGGCCGGCGCGGCGGTCGTGGAGGGAGCCGAGGTCCCCGGCATCTCGCCCGTGCTGTGGGGGTCGGTGCCCGAGATGGGGCACGCCGTGCGGATCGAGGGCGAGCCGGCGCGGTTCGCGCAGGAGGGGCAGAGCGTCTACCGCTGGGCCACCACCAAGCTGCCGGCGCTGGCCCGGCAGGCCTGCGAGCGCGCGGGCCTGACCCCGGCCGACCTGGCCGCGGTGGTCCTGCACCAGGCCAACCTGCGGATCATCGAACCCCTCGCGGAGAAGATCGGCGCCGCGAACGCGGTGGTCGCCCGCGATGTGACCGAGTCCGGCAACACCTCGGCGGCGAGCATCCCGATGGCCTTCTCCAAGCTGGTCGAGCAGGGCGAGATCTCCAGCGGGGACCCGGTCCTCCTGTTCGGCTTCGGCGGCAACCTCTCCTACGCGGGCCAGGTCGTCCGCTGCCCCTGAAGCATCCGCCGTCCCTGAATCGGGCGGTCAGGTGTGTGAGGAGACCGACGGCCGGTTTACCTGGTCGCCCGGCGCCGTAGACTGTAGACAAAACGCAATGGACATGTCCGCCTGTCGAGGAGGGGGACCGCGATGCTGTCGACAGGACTGCCGCAGGGATCCGTGCCGAAGCTCGAACGTCCGGGTCCGCTGCGTGATCGTGTGTACGGGGCGTTGTTGGAGTTGATCACGACGCGTGCGCTTCAGCCTGGTCAGCATCTGGTGGAGAGTGAGCTGGCGGGTCATTTGGGGGTGTCGCGGCAGCCGGTGCGGGAGGCGTTGCAGCGGTTGAACACGGAGGGGTGGGTGGATCTGCGGCCGGCTCAGGGTGCGTTTGTGCATGAGC